>CALWYB010000042.1 GCA_944385665.1 uncultured Oscillospiraceae bacterium | reverse complement strand
TAGTTTACCATATCTCAGCTCGCTTGTCAAGAACTTTTTTCGCACCGTCAGGTGGTTTTCGTTCTCTCATTTAAGCTTGCCTTTGAATCTGGGAAACCCGCTTGGCTCAAGGATTTGTCCCCCGCGTCAAGCGCTTGCTTATAATATCAGACCAGCCCCCGATTGTCAACTGTTTTTTCAATTTTTTTCATCTTTTTTCCTCTTTGAAAAACAGCAACAAGATGTTCCGCTTTCCTGGGGTTTTCACCCACAAGATGTGCCCTTTTTCTTGTTTCTCTTCGTCAACGCGGCACCCCCTGCGCCAAAGGCAGGAAGGGCCGTCCCCAATATCAGGTTCCCTACTAATACGATTCCCCGTCCGGCGGCCTCTGCGGCTACCCCATCGGGAAAGGCAACCATACCTAAAATGACTGCGGGAAGAAGGGCAGCCGTGACCACCGTTTTCTGCTTTGCCTTCTGCCACACTCCCCGGGACATCTCCCACAGGGCAAAGAGGATCACCCCCAGCAGAGCCAGGTCGCCGAAGATCCAAAGGGCGGATATGATGCTCTCTACCCGCTGGAAGGCCCCCTCCACCCCCACGCTCTTGGCCAGGGCAAAGAAGGGGCTGTGGAGGCGCTGGGCCAGGGACACCCCCAGGTTACCGATTACCACCAGCTGCTCCAGGGACAGCAGCAGGCAGCCCAGCCCGCTCCAGATGAGCCAGTCCCGGCGGGCATGTCTGGCCGGCTGGGTATCCCCCACCAGGAACGCGGCAAACATGCCCCAGCCCAACACCCCCCAGGCGGGCAGCGTCCCTCCCAGTACCGGCAGGGCGTCCTGCCACCACAGAGGCAGCAGGTGCTCCGGCCGCACCTGAAACAGGGCCAGCCCCAGCACCACCGCCGCCGCTGTCCCCACGACGGCCAGCAGCACCTGCCCAGCCCGGGCAAAGGCGGCCAGTTTGCCCCGCGCCATCCATAACGCCAGCAGAGCCGCCACCGGCAGATAGAACCACAGGGAGCCGTCCCGCTCCCCGGAGGCCAGCAGGCGCTGGGCGCACAGCCGCAGGCGCAGGGCTAAGAGGAATTCCCCCCATACCATATATAGAATTAAAATCCCCCGTCCAACCACAGGGCCAAACCCGGTGCGGATGGTCTGGGGCAGTCCGCCCCGCCCCCAGGCCCCATGGGCAAGCACCCAGCCTGCCGCCGCCAGCACCGGGAAGGCCAGCAAGGTGGTGAGCCAGGCGCCTTTGCCCGCCCAGGGCAGGGTGACGGCGGGGAGCAGCTCTGCCGCCGGAGCGAGCAGAGCGGCCCACAGCAGGGCGCACAGCTGAGTTTGGGAGATGGTTTGGCGGTGTTGCATGGTGGTTCTCCTTTGGATTTCTTCATTTTAGAAAACGGAGGCGGGTTCCGCTCCTACGAGCTCTCCAGAAACAGTAATCTGGTCAAAGACGTCTCCACCGACGCCTGTACCGGCAGGGAGGAAAACACCTCCGGCCACTGCTCCAGCAGCTTCTCCCCTTGGGCGGGGTCCGCCATGGCCAGCCGCTGTCCCAGCCCCACGCAGTCGGCACCCCAGCTCTGGAGGCGCTCCAGGGCCTGGGTGAGGCGCCGCTGCTGGCGGTCGTCCACCGCCTGCTTTACCTGCTCCAGGTCCTCCTGGGTCAGTTCTCCCTCCACCTCGGCCACCTCCGCCGTCACCCGGCAGTTCAGGTCCACAGCGGTGAGCTGTCCATTCTCCAACCGAGGGATACATACCAGGGCGGAGCTGGTGACACGCACCACCACCCGCCCCTGGGGCAGAGGAACCTCCAGCACGTCGGAGGGGGCCTGGTTCACCAGCAGCTCCAATCCCTTGGCGCTCTCCCCCTCCAGATAGCCCGCCAAGACACCATCCTTTAAAACCGCATACCCGGCCTCCAGCAGGGCGGTCTGTCCCTCCTGTTCGGTCTCCTGGACCCGGAGGGCGGGCAGATAGGCGCTGCCCCGCTCCAGCAGGTCGGAGAACACCTCCCCCGCCGTGCGGCTGGCCCCCGCCGCTCCCATTTCACTGTCGGTCTGCAAGGTGGACAGGCGGCTCTCCACGCCGCTCTCGCCCCCGGCCTGGACCGCCTGGGAGGCGGTGGAGCCACGCACCGCCCACAGCTGCACCCCCAGCCCCAGCTGGGCGTCCTGGGCAAAGTAGTCCAGCACCGGCCACACACTCCGCTGGGTCAGCTCCTCCCCCAGGAGCAGCTGGTCCACATAGCCGTAAAACACATAGCTGTCGCTTAAGCCCTGCATGGCCAGACAGGCGGCGCTGAGGGACTCCCGCTGGGCAGAGAGCACCAGGGAGGGCTGGCTCTCCCCCTGGAGGCCGTAGGCCCGTTTTCCGGTGGACACGGTGACCTCCACCTGGTAGTCCCCCTCCCCCGCGTCCACCCCCATGGTACGCAGCAGGGCCATGTCCCCCATCTCCCGGGCGTAGGGCAGCAGGGTGGCGCTGCACCCGCTGAGCAGCATCGTCCCCACCAGGACCAGGGCCGTTATGGTCACTCTCACCGCTGATTCCTCCGATTTTTGGTATTCTTGGCTCCGTCCCGCCACTTCATCCGGGGCAGTGGCAGACGCAGCAGGCTGGGGTGGCCCCGGGGCTGCCCCGCTCCGTTGGTGAAGGGAGCCAGGTAGGGCACCCCGAAGGTCTCCAGCCCAGCCAGGTGATAAATGAGGGCGGCACATCCCGCCGCCAGACCAAACAGGCCTCCCACGCTGGCGGCGATGGCCAGCAGGAAGCGCCACAGCCGCAGGGCGGCGGCAAAGTCCTGGGAGGGCATGGTATACCCCGCCACGCCGGCGATGGCCACGGCAATGAGCACCGCCGGGGAGACGATGTGGGCCTCCACCGCCGCGTTGCCCACCACCAGGCCGCCCAAGATGGACACCGTGGCCCCGATGGGGCTGGGCAGGCGCAGCCCCGCCTCCTGGAGCACCTCAAAGGCCAGCAGCATAATGAGCACCTCAAAGACGGTGGAGAAGGGCACCTCCTGTTTGGCCGCCGCAATGGACAATGCCAGCTTTACCGGGATGGCCTCGGGGTGGAAGGTGACCAGAGCGATATACAACCCCGGCACCAGCACAGTCACCAGGGCACAAAACCACCGGATCAGATTCAGGGCGGAGGCGGTCATCCAGTGGAAGGCCCGGTCCTGCCCGGTCTTGAAGAACTGGTCAATGGTGCCCGGCAGCAGCCAGGCGAAAGGCAGCCCGTCGGCCATCACTCCCACCCGTCCCTCCAGCAATCCCTGACAGAACCGGTCGGGCCGCTGGGTATAGGGCATCATGGGGAAGGGGGTATTCAGGTGGTCGGTGAGGTACTCCTCAATGTTGCCCGCCGCCTCCACCCCGTCGATGTCGATGTCCCGCAGGCGGCGCTTCACCTGCTCCACGGTGTCCGGGTCGGCGATGCCGTCCAGATAGATCACATCCACCTGGGTGCGGGACTGCCGCCCCACAATTTGCTCCTCCATCTTCAGCTGGGTGGCCTTCAGGTGGCGGCGGACCATGGAGGTGTTGGTGCGGATGGACTCCACAAAGGACTCCCGCACCCCCTTGAGGGCAGGCTCGTTGGAGGGCTCGCTCACCCCACGCTTCTCCTCCGTGACCACGGGGAAGGTCAAAACCTGGCTTTTCCCGGGAAAAAACAGCACACAGCTGCCCGCCACCAGGTCGTCGGCCACCTGGTCCAGGGTGTCCCGCACCTGGGCGGCCAGGTTGTAGAGGGCGCCGTAGCGCAGGCGCTTGAACACCTCGTCCATGGGTACCCGGCTCAGGGCCTCGTCCTGGGCCAGGGGGCGGAGGATGTAGTCGCTTAATCGCTCGTTGCGGGTCATGCCCAGCAGGTAGCACACCGTCACCACCCGCTCCCGGTCCCCGTGGAGGTAGACCTGCCGCTTCATAAAGTCGGCGCAGCCTTGAAACACCGCCTCCAGATTCTCCAGGGTGAGGGGGCGGTCGTACCGGGGCTCTCGCCGGGGGTGGGGGCCGGTGTCCGGCTGTTTGGGCTGGAATGTGGCCATAGAACCCCTCCTTTCCCGGCTAGTGTTTGCCTGGAAGGGAAGAATTATACAAAAAAGGTGGGAGCGACCGGATTGGTCACTCCCACCCTATCGGTTTCGTTACGGGTGCAGAGGCGAAACGAAGTTTCGCAGAAAGCTTTTTTGCCTACTTTTTTCTCGAAAAAAGTAGGTTAAAGCTCTTCCAAAATCTCACCGCTGGTGGAGATGGTCACCACCTGCCAGGGGATCATCTTGCCGCTGGCCTGGAGGGCCTTCTTCACCGCCAGCTCGATACCGCCGCAGCAGGGCACCTCCATGCGCACCACGGTGACGCTCCTCACGTCGTTGCGCATGAGGATCTCAGTGAGCTTCTCGCTGTAATCCACGCTGTCCAGCTTGGGGCAGCCCACCAGGGTCACGTGGCCCCGGATAAAGCGCTGGTGGAAGTTGGCGTAGGCGTAGGCGGTACAGTCGGCGGCCACCAGCAGGCGGCAGCCCTGGAAGTAGGGAGCCATGGGGTTGACCAGCTTGATCTGCACCGGCCACTGGCTCAGCTGGCTCACCGGCTCCCCCTGGGCCACGGGAGCCGCAGCCGGAGTCTCTTCGTGCCGGATGGTCTTGGCCATCTCTCCGGGGCAGCCGCAGGCCAGGGGCGCCTGAGCCTTCTTGGCGGCCTGGGCGGCCTTCACCGCCGCCTCGTCGTAGGCGGGGGCCTCCCGCTCCTCAAAGGTGATGGCGCCGGTGGGGCAGGCGGGCAGGCAGTCGCCCAGACCGTCGCAGTAGTCCTCCCGGGTGAGCTTGGCCACCCCGTTTACCATCTGGATGGCGCCCTCGTGGCAGGCGGCGGCACAGGCCCCGCAGCCGTTGCACTTGCTCTCGTCAATATGAATGATCTTGCGGATCATAACGTTTCCTCCTCCATATCGGGTTTCCTCAGGATGGCCCTATTGTACGCCCCTCCCGGGAAAAAGTCTGTTGGTTTTCCAACAAATCAAATTGTCCTCATACATAGCAAAACCCGGGCGCTGCTCCAAAGCGTCCGGGCTTTACCATTGAAAAAGAGGATTAAAATGAAACGAACTGTCTCTTGCGAGTGTTATGCTACCAAAGAGTTGTTACAAAAGCTCCTGCAAAATATTACATAAGTTTTAAATCTCCATGGACAATTTGTGACGTTGCAGAAACAAGCCCAAAACACCGAACAGCCGGCGTCCCTGCGCCGGCTGTTCGGTAGAATTGGAGGATAGAATGAAAAGAAAATGCTCTTGCCTTGCAAGGATCATTGTATCGGGTCTTTGTGAACAAAACCAGCTAAAGTTGTTACAAAAGCTTTAAATCGTCCATCCTTTACAATCTTTAAGCTTTGTCTGCTCCGGTCTGGCCCCCCTCCCGCAGGCCCAGAAAGAAGTCCTGGAGGATCTGTCCGCACTCCTCCTCCAGCGGCCCCCGGTAGATGCGGGGGTGGTGGTTGAAGGGCTCCTCAAACAGGTTGAGCACGGAGGAACAGCACCCCGCCTTCTCGTCCCGTGCCCCGTAGCGCACCGTCTCAATGCGGGAATTGATGATGCCGCCGGCACACATGGGACAGGGCTCCAAGGTGACGTACATGGTACACCCGTGGAGCCGCCAGCTGCCCAGACGGCGGCAGGCGTCCCGGATGGCCTCCATCTCGGCGTGGGCGGTGGCGTCGCCGTTCTCCTCCCGGCGGTTGCGCCCCTCCCCCACGATCTCTCCGTCCTTCACGATGACGCACCCCACCGGCACGTCCCCGTGGTGTGTGGCCTGGGCGGCCAGCTCCAGCGCCCGGCGCATGTAGTCTTTATGGTCCATGGTCCTCAGCCCTCCCGGCGGGTATTCTGCTCTCCCATCAGGCGGATGGTCTGCAAGACCAGCTCCCGCTGCTCCCGGGAGAGGGAGCGGTAGGTTTCTACCAGCACCTTTTCTTCTTTATTGATATGGATAGGCGGTTCCGGTTCATCGGTCAAACCCAGCAAATAATCGGTACTGACATGGAAATACTCCGCAATCCCCACAATGACCCGACATGGTATCTCATTTTTCTCGGTCAGGTAATTGCTCATTTTGGCCGGTGTTATCCCGATCTGTTTTGCCAACTTCTTTTGTGTCACATCCCGGTCTGTCACCAACATCTTCGCTCTGGCCCCAAAGCCCATGGTAATCACCTCTGGGGTCAGTATCTCAATTTCGGTAATCTATTTTCTTAAAATCAAGAAATCGGTAATTTTTATTTTTATATCACATATTTCGACAAATTTCAAATACCGAATCGTTTATACTTTTTGGTGGGGATTCCGCCCTGCGGGGCGTCCTACTTTGCCCGCGGCGGCAAAGTAGGCAAAACGCCGCCGGGGCTGCCTTCGGTGAGCACCATGCCTGCGGCGGTACTCACAGGCGGCTTGCCCCGGACCCAATTTACGAAAGCGGGTCACTTCGGCGTGTTGGTCCGTTTCGGCGGGCAAAATCTGAGTGGCTGGTCTTTCTCCTTTCGGCCCACTGGGGCCTGATTCCATCAAAATTTGTGGGCGCTTGCACGCTAACGTACACCGCCTGGTGCCTGCCTACTCGTTTGGTGCAGTGGGGATCAGGTGGGCGGCGAAACGCCGCCCCTGCGGAGGGGTACGCTGCTTCTATGTGACCTTGGTGGTGATCGGCGGGCCGATGAGGACATCGGCCCCTACACACGTAACGGGGAACCTTCCGTAGGGGCCGCTGTCCTCAGCAGCCCGCAATCATGGACCAGCTGCCCTGGCTATGCCATGGTAGGCGGTGTGATTTCAGAGCGATATCCACCGGATTTTGTACACTCAGGGCCCAGTGGCCCGGGGGCAAGAAGGGCAGGCCACTCAGATTTTGCCCGCCGGACGCAAGTACCAAGGTATCAAGAGGACGTCCCCCGTAAACAGGGGGGCCGGGGGCCGACTCCCCCTGTCAGGGGGAGATGGCCCGAAGGGCCAGAGGGGGTAGGGACAAGGCGCCTGTGAGCACCCGCTGCGCGTAGGTGCTCACCGAAGCCGTCCCCCGGCGATCTTTGGTTCTTTCCATCGCTGGAAAGAACACCTCCACGTTTCTCCCGCTCCGCAGAATAAAATTAAATAAAAAAACAGGAGCTGCTCAGATGAGCAGCTCCTGAATGAAGATCACAAATTACTTGTGGTCAACAGAGTACATGTGCTTGATCAGCTCCAGAACCTTGTTGGAGTAGCCGATCTCGTTGTCGTACCAGGAAACGACCTTCACGAAGGTGTCGGTCAGAGCGATGCCGGCCTTGGCGTCGAAGATGGAGGTGCGGGTGTCGCCCAGGAAGTCGGAGGAAACCACGTCCTCGTCGGTGTAACCCAGAACGCCCTTCAGCTCGCCCTCGGAAGCGGCCTTCATGGCAGCGCAGATCTCCTCGTACTTGGCGGGCTTAGCCAGGTTGACGGTCAGGTCAACAACGGACACGTCCAGGGTGGGAACACGCATGGACATACCGGTCAGCTTGCCGTTGAGCTCGGGGATGACCTTGCCCACGGCCTTGGCGGCGCCGGTGGAGGAGGGGATGATGTTGCCGGAAGCAGCACGGCCGCCGCGCCAATCCTTCATGGACACGCCGTCGACGGTCTTCTGGGTGGCAGTGGTGGAGTGCACGGTGGTCATCAGGCCATCGGTGATGCCCCAGTTGTCGTTCAGGACCTTAGCGATGGGGGCCAGGCAGTTGGTGGTGCAGGAGGCGTTGGAGACGAAGTTCATGTCGGTGGTGTACTTGTCCAGGTTGACGCCGCAAACGAACATGG
The DNA here is from genome assembly GCA_944385665.1 of uncultured Oscillospiraceae bacterium. Lineage (GTDB taxonomy): Bacteria > Bacillota > Clostridia > Oscillospirales > Oscillospiraceae > Lawsonibacter. The sequence continues at coordinate 10,713 of CALWYB010000042.1, read as the reverse complement.
GGGTGTCATCCTTGGAGGGAGCGGACATGACGACCTTCTTGGCACCGGCCTTCAGGTGAGCCTCAGCCTTCTCCTTGGTCAGGAACAGGCCGGTGGACTCCACAACATACTCGGCGCCCAGCTGGCCCCAGGGAATGTTGGCGGGATCACGCTCAGCAAAAACAGGGATGCTCTTGCCGTTGACAACGATGCCCTTCTCATCGCTGCCCACCTCACCGGCGAACTGGCCGTGCATGGTATCATACTTCAGCATGTAAGCCAGGTAGTCGGCGGGGCACAGGTCGTTGATGCCAACGATCTCGATCTCGGGGTGATTCATGCTGGCGCGGAACACCATACGACCAATGCGGCCAAAGCCATTGATGCCAACTTTAATGCTCATGTTGAATTTCTCCTTTTCTATCCTAAATTGACCCCCATGGGGTTATTCCTGTGGTCAACGTTATTATATCCCGAATTAACCGGTTTTGGTAGTGTCTTTTTTCATATATTTTAGAGAAATTTTCCGGCAAAATTAGCAATAGAGCAGGGATAAGCTGGCGCTTATTCCGTTTTTTTGTGCCACAGAATGCTTTAGCTCCAGCCTGTGCGCCCCTTGCCTGTCTCTAACCTCCCGGAACCGTCAAAATCCCCAAGCCTATTTTTTCCATTTTACGGCAGTTTTCCTCTTCTTTCCCTTGTTGTCGCTCCCACTTTTTGATATACTGAATTTTACAATCAAGAACATCTTCCTTTTTGTATATCCTGAGATAGAAGAGAACGGTCCCCGCACCGTTTTTCCTGTGCCGCCGCGTTCTTCGCGGCCCCACAGCCGCCGGCTGAGCCGGCCAGGAGGTTATTATGTCCCAATCCAATTCTTCCGCCCTGGAGCGGCTGCCCGAGGGGGCCATCCAGCTCTGCCAGGGCCGTGTCCGCGCCTTTAACCGGGCCGCCGGCGCCCAGTTTCCAGAGTTGGCGGTGGGCGGCCAGGCGCCGGAATACCTCTCCCCCGCCCTGGGCGACCAGACCGCCGGGGTCTTTCTCCACCAGGGAGTGGAATATGTGTTCAGCCGCACCCCCCAGGACTGCGGCCAGCTGCTGCTGGTCCACCCCTCCACCCAGTCCGCCCTCACCGACCGGCAGCTGGACGGCTTCGTGCGCCAGATGCGCTCCTTTATGCAGGAGATACTCCTCCAGGTTCAGCTCCTCTCCAATGACCTGACCCGGGCGGGGGGCGACCCCACAGACCGGGACGACGCCTTCCAAAAAACCTTCTGCCGGATGTACCGGCTGCTGTCCAACCTGGACTATCTCCGCAGCCTGGGGGCGCCTCAGCTCTCCTTCCAGCCCATCACCATGGATCTGGCCGGGCTGTGCGCCCGGCTCAGCGACGAGGCCGCCTCCCTGCTGGAGGGGGCGGGGGTGACCCTGACCTACCGCTGCGCCACCGCCTCCCTGCTCCTCCCCGGCGACCCGGAGCTGCTCACCCGGCTCATTTTGATCCTGCTGTCCAACGCCGCCAAGGCCGCCCCCCAGGGCTCCGTCTTTCTCACCCTGGCCCAGCGCCGGGACCGGGCCATCCTCTCCGTCACCGACAGCGGCCAGGACTTTGCCCAGGAGGATCTGGACACCCTGTTCCCCTCCCCCCTGCCTGACAGCCGGGTCCCCGACCCCCAGGATGGGGCGGGCATGGGGCTGGCCATCGCCCGGCACATCGTGGCTCTGCACAAGGGAGCCATGCTGCTGGAGCGGCGGGAGAGCGGGGCGCTGCTCTCCGTGGTCTCCCTGCCCACCGGCCCTCTGGACGCCCGGCTGGAGGTGCGCTCCCCCCGCATCGAGGACACCGGCGGCCTCTCCCCCGTGCTGGTGGAGCTGTCCGACGTGCTGCCCCAGGCCATGTTCCATTTTGACGATTAAAGACACACCGCCGCGCCTCTCCCCAGACCGGGAAGGGCGCGGCGGTGTGTTCTCTTATCGGTGGTAGAGCTTGTTGGTCTGATACTGGGGCTCGCAGGTGAGCTGGAGTCCCAGACGCTTATAGGTGGACTCGTCCGCCTCGGACAGAATGACGGAGCAGTGGGCCTGGCAGCCCTTCAGCTGGGCCAGGGCGCTCAGGGCCTGGGCGGCCTTGGGGTCGGCGTTGGCGGAGGAGGCCAGAGCCACCAGCACCTCGTCGGAGTGGAGGCGGGGGTTGTTGGAGCCCAGGTACTTCACCTTGACGGTCTGGATGGGCTCAATGGCGCTCTGGGAGATCACGTGGCCGCCCACGCCGGACAGGGCTTTCAGGGCATTGAGCAGGGCGGCGGCGGAGCAGCCCATCAGCTCGGAGGTCTTGCCGGTGACCATCTGGCCGTCGGGCAGCTCGATGGCCATGGCGGGCTCGCCGGTCTCCTCAGCCACCTGGTTGGCCTGGGCCACCACGGCCCGGTCCTCGGTGGTCACGCCGGCCTGCTGCATCAGCAGCTCCAGCTTGTACACCGCGTGCTCCACGTCCTTGCCCTGGCGGCCCTCGCACAGGGCGGTGTAGTAGCGGCGCACGATCTCCTGCCGGGCCGCCTCCTGGCAGGCCTCGTCGTCATAGATGCAGTTGCCCGCCATGTTCACCCCCATGTCGGTGGGGGACTTGTAGGGGGAGCTGCCGGTGATCTTCTCAAACATGGCAGACAGAACGGGGAACACTTCCACGTCCCGGTTGTAGTTGACGGTGGTCACTCCGTAGGCCTGGAGGTGGAAGGGGTCGATCATGTTCACGTCGTCCAGGTCGGCGGTGGCCGCCTCGTAGGCCAGGTTCACCGGGTGCTTGAGGGGCAGATTCCAGATGGGGAAGGTCTCGAACTTGGCGTAGCCGGCGGTGACCCCCCGCTTGTGCTCGTGGTAGAGCTGGCTCAGGCAGGTGGCCATCTTGCCGCTGCCGGGGCCGGGGGCGGTGATGACCACCAGGGGACGGGTGGTCTCCACGTAGTCGTTCTTGCCAAAGCCCTCGTCGGAGACGATCTTGGCGATGTTGTGGGGGTAGCCGGGGATGGGGTAGTGGCGGTACACCCGCACGCCCAGGGCCTCCAGCCGCTTCTGGAACTGGTCGGCGGCCTGCTGGCCGGCGTACTGGGTCACCACCACGCTGCCCACGTACAGGTCCATGCCCCGGAAGGCGTCGATGAGGCGCAGCACGTCGCTGTCGTAGGTGATGCCCAGGTCGCCCCGGACCTTGTTCTTCTCAATGTCGGCGGCGTTGATGACCAGCACGATCTCCGCCTTGTCCTTCATCTGGGCCAGCATCCGGATCTTGCTGTCCGGCTCAAACCCGGGCAGCACCCGGCTGGCGTGGAAGTCGTCAAACAGCTTGCCGCCGAACTCCAGATACAGCTTGCCGCCGAACTGGGCGATCCGCTCCTGGATGTGCTGGGACTGCATGGTAAGATATTTTTGATTGTCGAAACCCTGCTTGGTCATACCGTCACCTCGTCATAGTTTACCCCCGGCGGGCAAGCCGGCCTTCCGGCGCGGTCAGATCACACGTCTGCTTGTTCCACCGAGGGTTTTTTACAAAATATTCAGCTTTTATTTTATTCTTTGCACCATGGCCCCGTCAAGTGGTTTGCCCGAAAGAGTTGAACAGACCAAAGGGGAAGTTTTTGTGGAAATAGCGGGGTGGTATTCCCGGATATTTTATGATAAAATGTAAAAACTATCCCCTTTTTAACGAAAGCTTTACAACACCCCCGGAATGCCCCGGGGGCTTTTTCGGGGGAATTTTGCCCTTGGAGGTGCCGCTGAAATGCCTGAAAATCTGCTGCATACCCTGCTCATCGTCTGTCCCCTGGTCTTTCTGGGCGGACTGGTGGACGCGGTGGCCGGAGGCGGCGGCCTCATCACTCTGCCCGCCTACCTGCTGGCCGGTCTGCCCCCTCATGCCGCCTCTGCCACCAATAAGTGCGGCAATGTGTGGGGCACCCTGCTGGCCACCTTCCGGTTTTTGAAGCGGGGCGAGGTCCACCTGCCCAGCGCCGTGTGCGGCGGCGTGGGCGCTCTCGTCGGCGCCTGGGCGGGAGCCAAGCTGAACATGATCATGCCCGACCGATACCTCTATTATCTCATGCTGATCATCGTGCCGGTGATGGCGGTGTTTCTGCTCTTCAAGCGGGAGTTCGGCACCGAGGACCACTCCCATGAGCTCTCCCCCACCCGCCTGCTGATTTTGGCCCTGGGCATCGGCCTGGTGATGGGTATGTACGACGGGTTCTTTGGCCCCGGCGCGGGCACCTTCCTCATGCTGGCCTTTACCGGGCTGTGCAAATTCGACCTGCTCACCGCTTCGGGAAACACGAAGGTGGCCAACTCCGCCTCCAACCTGGCCTCCCTCATCACCTTTGCTATGGCCGGACAGGTGGTCTGGGCTGTGGGCATCCCCGCCGCCATCTGCGGCATCGCCGGGGGCTATGTGGGCTCCGGCATGGCGCTGAAAAACGGGGCCAAGGTCATCCGGCCCATGTTCTTCGTGGTGCTGGCCCTGCTCACCATCCGCTTGATCTATGACCTTCTTTTCTCATAAAAATTTAGGTAGAAGTGACGTTTTGCGTCGCTTCTACCTTTTTTGTTCATTTGGTTCCGCTTTGGGGGATACGTATGTTACTTTGCCCACGGCGGCAAAGTAACCAAAACGCCGCTGGGGGCCGCCTTCGATGAGCACCTTCGCACAGCGGGTGCTCATAGGCGGCTTGCCCCCAGACCCCCATTTACGGGGGACGCCCTCCTGTTTTCTGGGCAATTGCGTCCGGCGGGCAAAATCTGAGTGGCATCCTCTTCTTGCCGCCGGGCCACTGGGCCCTGAGTGTGCAAAATCCGGTGGATATCGCCCTGAAATCACACCGCCTACCATGGCATAGCCAGGGCAACTGGTCCATGATTGCGGGCCGCTGGGGACAGCGGCCCCTACGGAAGGTTCCCCGTTACGTGTGTAGGGGCCGATGTCCTCATCGGCCCGCCGATCACCACCAGGGTCACATAGAAGCAGCGTACCCCTCCGCAGGGGCGGCGTTTCGCCGCCCACCTGATCCCCACCGCACCGAACAAGTAGGCAGGCACCAGGCGGGGTACGTTAGGGAACAAATGCTCCCGGATTTTGATGGAACCAGGCCCCAGTGGGCCGGAAAGCGACGCAAAACCCACTCGAATTTTGCCCGCCGGGGTTTACCAAAAGGCCAAAGTGGCCCTCTCACGTAACCGGGGGACCGGGGGCCGACTCCCCTTGTCAGGGGGAGATGGCCCGAAGGGCCAGAGGGGGTAGGGTAGGCGACTATGAGCACCCGCTGCGCGAAGGTGCTCACCGAAGGCGGTCCCCAGCGATTCTTTGGTAACTTTCTGATCGCTCAGAAAGTTACACCCGTCCCCCGGCGGCCCGCAGGCCGTCTTACCCCTTCAACCCCAGCAGCACCTGAGAAACACTCTGCGCAAACAGCCGCGCCCCGGCCAGGGCCTCGGTGAGTGTATTTCCGTGTCCCCCCACCTCCACCAGCAGGGAGCCGGTGGACAGGTTCTGGTTGTACCGGCTGTTGCGCAGTACGATGGGCCGGGCCAGGGAGACATAGTCGGAAATGAGCTCCTGCTGGTAGCGGACGGCCAGGGCCAGGTTGTCGATCCAGTAGGGGTGGGAGGCTCCGGAGCCGTCAGTGCCCACCACCAGCATGACCTGGGCCACCTTTTCCCCGTTTTCCTCGCTGACCAGCTTGTAAATGGAGCCGTCGGTGCCCACCAAGGCGTCCCGGTGGACGTCCAAAATAATTTTGATGGTGGGGTATTTGGCCAGCCAGTCCTTCACCGCCGCCCCCGAGCGGTCATAGGCCCCGTTGTAGGCGGGGTAGTCGTATAAATTGGTGTCGTGGATGACCTCAAAGCCGTTTTCCCGGAAAATTTGGGCCATCTCCTCCCCCACCCGCACCATGTTCCGGCTGCAATCGGTGGTGCGGTAGGAGTCGCTCTCCTGGTAGGTGAGGCCGTCGGTCTGGGAGTAGGCCTCGCTGCCGTGGGTATGTACGATCAAAATCTGCGGTCCCTCCCCCAGAGTAAAGTGGACCATGCCCGCAGTAAACACCGACTCGTCCAGCCCCTTGCCGGTGCGGTCGTAGAGATACACCCCATTCTGACTCAGGTACTGGCCGCCCTCCTTGCCCACGCCGGTCATCTCCAGAATGTCATCCTGGGAGACGGGAGGCTGAAGGGGTGTCTCCACCTGGTCGTCATCATCCGGGGCTTCCTCCGGCTCCTGGGAAGAACTGTCCTGGTCAGGCTCCACGCCCTGGCTCTCGCCTTGACCCTGAAGATAATTTTCCACCGCCTCCTGTCCCCCGGACAGCAGGGCGGACTGCCCCACCAGCAGTCGGTTCCAGCCGGTGAGGCTGCCCTGAGTCAGCTCCTGGGGCAGGCTGCCCAGCTGGCTCTCCAGCAGGGCCACCGCCACCGCCGGGCGGTCCGCCCAGGTGCGCAGCACCTCTTTTACCCCCGACAGATCGGCAGTCATCGCCACTCCCCACACTGCCACCACTGCCAGACCCAGCCCGATGCCCCGGCGCAGCGCCCGCTGCCAATGGTTCCTTCTTCCCCGGTTTGCCATGGTACCACTCCTTATCCTGTGTGTCACTCTCACTGTATGTAAGGGGTGGGGGAATTATGTTTACAAAGCGTTGTGCCCTGCAATAACACTGCCTGGGTAAAACCAGGGCAGCTGGGCGGTTGTCGGCAACGCAAAAAGGAGTATAAAAAATGTGGGAGCGACGAAAACCGTCACTCCCACAGGAAATCTATTTACGGGCGCAGAGGCAAAGCGCAGCTTTGCAGAAAGTTCTTTGCCAAGCTTTCTTTCAAGAAAGCGGGGCTTACTTTTTTCTCCGAAAAAAGTAAGTTAGCACTTCTCGAAGATGGTGGCAACGCCCTGGCCGCCGCCGATGCACAGAGTAGCCAGGCCCTTCTTGGCGTCGTCGCGCTTCTGCATCTCGTGGAGCAGGGTGACGATGATCCGGGCGCCGGAAGCGCCGACGGGGTGGCCCAGAGCGATGGCGCCGCCGTTGACGTTGACCTTGCTCATATCAAAGTGCAGCTCGCGGGCCACAGCGATGGACTGAGCGGCAAAGGCCTCGTTGGCCTCCACCAGATCCATATCCTCGATCTTCAGGCCGGCCTTGTCCATAGCCTGACGGGAAGCGGGCACAGGACCCACGCCCATGATCTTGGGATCGACGCCGCCCTGGCCGTAGCTGACCAGCTTGGCCATGGGCTTCAGGCCGTACTTCTCCACAGCCTCGCCGGAAGCCAGGATGATGGCGGCAGCGCCGTCGTTGATGCCGGAGGCGTTGGCGGCGGAGACACGCTGGACGTGCTTCTTGGTGTCAGCCTCGTGGATCTCGGTGGGCTGGAAGGAGTGCTCGATGGTGTCCTCCACGCCGTCGGGGCCGACAGGGAAGGCGCCGCGCAGCTTGGCGATGCTCTCGGCGGTCACGCCCTCACGGGGGAACTCGTCCCGCTTGAACTCCACCATCTGCTTCTTCTGCTTGACCATGACGGGAACCACCTCGTCGTCGAAGCGGCCGGAGTCACGGGCGGCGCAGGCCTTCTGCTGGGAGGAGGCGGCGAACTCGTCCAGCTCCTGGCGGGTGATGCCCCACACGTCGCAGATGTTCTCGGCGGTGGTGCCCATGTGATAGTTGTTATAAGCGTCCCACAGGCCGTCCTTGATCATGGTGTCCACGACCTTCTTGTCGCCCATGCGGGCGCCCCAGCGCTCATTGGGCAGGGCGTAGGGGGCGGCGGACATATTCTCGGTGCCGCCGGCCACGATGATGTCGGCGTCGCCGGCCAGGATGGAACGGGCGCCCTCAATGACAGACTTCATGCCGGAGCCGCAGACCATGCCCACGGTGTAGGCGGGGACGCTGATGGGGATGCCGGCATTCAGCGCGCACTGGCGGGCCACGTTCTGGCCCAGACCGGCGGTGAGGATGCAGCCGAACATGACCTCGTCCACCTGCTCGGGCTTGACGCCGGCGCGGTTCAGGGCTTCCTTGATGACCACAGCGCCCATCTCAGTGGCAGGCACGTCCTTCAGGCTTCCGCCAAAAGAACCGATGGCGGTGCGGCAGCAGTTGACAACATAAACTTCTTTCATCGCTCTGTTACCTCCAAAATTGTGTTGTGGCGTCATAAGGCGCCCTTCGTTCCGCTCTTGACTGCATTATATCGAAGGAATCTGGAAAAATCAATACAATTTTTTGTGTATTCCTGCCCCCTTTCTGTCTGAGAGTGACAAATTTACCCCGATTTAACCGGAGTTGAGAACTTTTCCCCGGTGAATTCGTTAAATTTTTGACAAAATATTTTTTTGTCTCTTTTGCCACGCTTTTCAAAACAGAAACTCCGGCCCCCTCCGTTGGGCGGAGCGGGCCGGAGCTTTTAGGAACTTATCCGTGGAACATGGGAAACACGGTGGTGCCCCACCCGGCGTACTGGGTCAGCCAGGACAGGGTGTTTTCCGCGTTGGGGGTGAGGGTGATGCGCATCTCGGTGGTGCGGCTCTCACTGGCGGGACTGTCGCTGGGACGGCTGGTCCCGGAAGATGTGGGCATCTCAAAGACGAACACCAGGTCGGTGACGTAGGTGTTTTCCAAGCGCTCCTCGTCGTCGAAGAGGTAGCGCACGCCGATGGTGCCCGCGTCAAAGTCGGCCCGCATGGCCTGCCACAACTCCTTGAGCTGGGCGTTGGAGGCACCCTCCAGGTAGTGGGGCTGGCTGGTGTCCAGGTCGGTCTGACCGCTCTGGGTGCCCGCCCGGTCCAGGTAGGCCTCCACCAGACGGTACTGCTCGTACTGGTCAAAGCGGTACATCTCCGCCACCATATCCCGGTCCTGGGCAATCTGGCTCACAGCCCAGGTCACGGTGCCCTCCTGATTGAGGTCGCTCTTCTGAATGGGGATGTCCGCATACCTGCGCTCCACCATGGAGCCGTCGGTGAGGGTGTAGACTACTTCCAGGTAGGTATAGTCATCGCCGGGCTGATAGCGGGAGCTGCTGCTGTCCACTATATCCCGGTGATCCACGATGGCCTGGTGCAGGGCCACGATCTTTTCGATCTGGCCGGGGTCGGTGACCTGGTAGAGGGTGGAGTCGCCGCTGTCGTAGGGGTAGTTGAGACGGCAGTCGGCCGTGACCGAGACCACCTCATTCGCCTGGGGCACCCAGGCGGTGACGCCCAGCACGTCGGTAAAGCAGGCCGCGCACAGCAGGATCATCACCACGCAGCTGGCCGCCGCCCCCTTCCAGTATTTCAGCACCCGGAAGGACTTGCTCAGCAGCATCTGGGCCACAAAGCAGCCGATGACCGCCCACACCACCACGCACACGGCCAGGGCCAGGCGGCTGCGCCAGCCGAAGAAGGAGGTGGTGAACATACCCAGGCACAGGCCGGAGCAGAAGGCCACCCCGTACTTGAAGATGGGCCGCACCAGGCGCACGGAGACCACGTCCCCGGCGCTCTCCACCTGCCGCTGGCGGTAGACCAGCAGGGCCAGCACCGCCAGCACCACCCCGGCGGCGGCATAGGCGGCCACCATACCGGGGTTCTGAAGGAAATACGCGTTGATGGTTTGGGTGACCCCATCCACGGTGGCCGAGCCGACCTCCCAGCTCGTGGCCCCCGACAAGCTCCAGATGGGGGTAAAAATCTCCGGCAGACGGACCACGTCCCCTCCGTAATACACGGAGAACCCAAAGAAAAAGTCGTTGAGCAGCCGGCGGATCAGCGCGTCCAGCACATAGACCAAAAGATTTAAAATGCCATAAAAGGCGGGCAAGGCCAGAATATGGCCGGTAAACATGGCGCAGAAGGATGCAAAGGAGAAGAAAAACAGGCCCACGCCACTCTGGGCCAGCAGCCAGATGCCCAGGCTGGCCAGGCAGGTGCCCCAGTTGTTCTGCGGGACCAGGGGCAGCTCGGCGGCCAGGGTGATGCCCGCCACCACCAGGTTGGGCAGCAGGGCGAAGGACAGGCCCGCCAGGTACTGGGTGGTAAACAGAGTCTCCCGGCGCAGGGGCAGGGCGTGCATCATACAGGCGGAGCGGCTGTTATACAGGTAGCCGAACACCGCCATGGCGCACAGCACCCCGTAGCCGCAGGCCACAAACACGCCGAATTGCAGGGTACGGGGGATATCCCGGGCGGTCTCCACCAGGAACTGGGTGCGCTCCGCCGGGTTCACGCTGCCGCCCCCCATGGAGAAGTAGTTGTTCAGCAGGTTGAAGGGGACCATAAACAGCCACATGAGACCGTAGGCCGCCCACAGAGGCCAGAACCGCAGCATGGTCTTGCGGTAGAGGGTGGAATTAAAGCACGATGTCCCGGACCGCATAGTCCTCACCTCCCAATTCATAAATGAAAATCTCCTCCAGGCTCAGGGGCAGCATCTCCAGCAGGATGGGGTTGAGGGCCGCCATGCGCTCCTTGATCTGGGTGGGCTCTCCCCGGACGATGAGGGTGTATACCCGGCCGATCTGGCTGGTATGCAGCACGTTGAGCCCCTCCGGCAGCGGAGGCAGGCCGGGCTCCTGGAAGGCGATCTGCAATTTGATGATGTTGTCCTGGAGATCGGTGAGGGAGCGCTCCAGCAGCACTTTGCCGTGGGACAGGATGCCCACGTGGTCGCACACGTCCTCCAGCTCCCGCAGGTTGTGGGAGGACACCAGCACGGTGGT
>CALWYB010000041.1 GCA_944385665.1 uncultured Oscillospiraceae bacterium | reverse complement strand
CTCTACTGCCACAACCCGGACACCCAGTCCTTTTCCGGCGGGCAGGAGACCACCCCGGAGGCGCTGGTGAAGCGGCTGCTCCGTTTCCGGCCCTACTTTGAGCCCTCCGGCGGCGGGGTCACCTTCTCCGGAGGCGAGCCTCTCGGGCAGCCCGATTTTCTGCTGGCGTGCCTCAAGCTCCTCAAGGCAGAGGGGGTCCACACCTGCATCGACACCTCCGGCGTGGGCCGGGGTGACTGCGAGGACATCCTGGCCCACACCGACCTGGTGCTCTACGACGTGAAGCACCACCAGGCGGAGAGCTACCGGAAGATCACTGGCCAGGACATCCACCGCACCCTGGACTTTGTGGAGGCGGTACGGAAGGCGGGCGTCCCCATGTGGGTACGCCATGTGGTGGTCCCGGGCCTCACTGACAGCCCGGAGCATCTCACCTCCCTGGGCGAGTATATCGCCACCCTGCCCCGGGTGGAGAAAGTAGAACTTCTCCCCTACCACACCCTGGGCGTTCACAAGTACAAGACCTTGGGCATCCGCTACGCTCTGGAGGGGGTCCCTCCGATGGATAAGACAGCATTAGAAGATTGGAACCGGCGGCTCAACGAGACCTGCCGGATGATGAAATGAGAAAGGAATGGAAGCTATGAGCATCGATGTCAACTGCACCGCATGGAAAGGATTCCGCACCGGCGAGTGGCGCCATCTGGTGAACGTGCGCAATTTTATTCAGAAGAACTACACCCCCTACCAGGGAGACGACAGCTTCCTGGCTCCCATCTCCCCCAAGACCGCCAAAGTGTGGGAGAAGGCGGAGGCCCTCATTCTGGAGGAGATCCAAAAGGGCATCATCGACGTGGAGACCGACGTGGTCTCCGGCATCGACAACTTTGCCCCCGGCTACATTGATAAAGACAACGAGGTCATTGTAGGCCTCCAGACCGACGCTCCCCTCAAGCGCATTGTCAACCTGTACGGCGGCATGCGTATGGCCACCTCCGCGCTGGAGCAGTACGGCTATCACCTGAACCCGGAGATCGAAAAGCACTTCCATCTCTACCGCAAGACCCACAACGAGGGCGTGTTTGACGCCTACCCCCAGCGCACCCGGGCCGCCCGCCACGCCGGCCTGCTCACCGGTCTGCCCGACGCCTATGGCCGGGGCCGCATTGTGGGCGACTACCGCCGGGTGCCCCTGTACGGCACCGACTTCCTCATCGAGGAGAAGCAGAAAGATCTGGATATGCTGGACGGCCCCATGACCGACGAGCGCATCCGCCTGCGGGAGGAGGTTCAGATGCAGATCCGTGCTCTTCGTGAGATGGCCTCCATGGCCTCCAAGTACGGCTGCGACATCACCCGCCCCGCCGAGAACGCCCACGAGGCGGTACAGAACCTGTACATGGCCTACCTGGCGGGCATCAAGGAGAACAACGGCGCCGCCACCTCCCTGGGCCGTGTCTCCACCTTCCTGGACATCTACATCCAGCGTGACCTGGACAGCGGCGTGCTGGACGAGCAGGGCGCTCAGGAGCTCATCGACCAGTTTGTCATCAAGCTGCGCCTGGTGCGCCACCTGCGCACCCCGGAGTACAACGAGCTCTTCGGCGGCGACCCCACCTGGGTCACCGAGTCCATCGGCGGCATGGGCATTGACGGCCGCACCCTGGTCACCAAGAACTCCTTCCGGATGCTCCACACCCTCACCAACCTGGGCACCGCTCCCGAGCCCAACCTCACCGTTCTGTGGAGCAAGGACCTGCCCCAGGCTTTCAAAAACTACTGCTCCAAAATGAGCATTGCCACCGACTCCATCCAGTACGAGAGCGACGAGCTCATGCGGCCCATGTACGGCGACGACTACTGCATCGCCTGCTGCGTGTCCGCCATGGCCGTGGGCAAGCAGATGCAGTTCTTCGGCGCCCGGGCCAACCTGGCCAAGAGCCTGCTGTACGCCATCAACGGCGGCGTGGACGAGAAGAAGGGCGGCGTCATCGTCCCCGGCATCGAGCACGACATGGACGAGGTGCTGGACTACCCCAAGGTGCTGGCCAATTATAAAAAGGTACTGGCCTATGTGGCGGAGCTCTATGTGGACACCATCAACATCATCCACTATATGCACGACAAGTACGCCTATGAGAGCAGCCAGATGGCCCTCCACGACACCCTGGTGGAGCGGCTGGCCGCCTTCGGCGTGGCCGGTCTGTCCATTGCCGCCGACTCCCTATCCGCCATCAAGTTTGCCAAGGTACGGCCCATCCGCAACGAGCAGGGCGTGGCCGTGGACTTTGCCATCGAGGGCGACTTCCCCAAGTATGGCAACGACGACGACCGGGTGGACGACATCGCCGTGGAGATCGTCTCCTACTTCTCCGCCGAGCTGAAAAAGCACCCCCTGTACCGCAACGCCATCCACACCCTCTCCGCCCTCACCATCACCTCCAACGTGATGTACGGCAAGAAGACCGGCGCTACCCCCGACGGCCGCAAGGCAGGTGAGCCCTTCGCCCCCGGCGCCAACCCCATGCACGGCCGTGACGTGAACGGCGCACTGGCCTCCCTTAACTCGGTGGCCAAGATCCCCTACCGGGCGGTGTGCCAGGACGGCGTATCCAACACCTTCTCCATCGTCCCCGAGGCTCTGGGCAAGGATGAGGACCAGCGGGAGTCCAACCTGGTGTCCATCCTGGACGGCTACTTTGTCCAGGGCGCCCACCACCTGAACGTGAACGTGCTCCACCGGGAGACTCTGGTGGACGCCATGGACCACCCGGAGAAGTACCCCAGCCTCACCATCCGGGTCTCCGGCTACGCGGTGAACTTCAACCGCCTCAGCCGGGAGCAGCAGCTGGAGGTCATCCAGCGCACCTTCCACAGCGCCATGTAAGTTTCCCCATTTTATCCCCCGCCGGTGGAAAACCGGCGGGGGATTCTGTCTTTACGGGGCGGCATCCGCCATGGTATGATAAGAAAAAACGAACACATGGGAGGCGCCTCATGGCCGACTGGAAGAAAAACTCTCTGCATACTCTGCACATTGACAGCTACACCGCCCAGGGCTTCGGCGTGGCCCGGCTGGACGGCCGGGTGGTCTTTATCCCCGGCACCATCCGGGGCGAGGACTGGAAGGTCCAGCTGTTAAAGGTACAGAAGAACATCGCCTGGGGCCGTGGGGTAGAACTGCTCACCCCCTCTCCCCAGCGTCTGGAGCCTGACTGCCCCATCAGCGGCAAGTGCGGCGGCTGCCAGTACCGCCACATGACCTATGAAGAGGAACTGCGGGCCAAGTGGGACCGGGTGAACGACGCGCTGCGGCGGCTGGGCTGCCTGGATCTGGAGCTGCCCCCGGTACTGGGGGCGGAGGACCCTCTGCGCTACCGCAACAAGGTGCAGCTGCCTGTGGCCCAGGGAAAACACGGCCTTTCCATTGGCTACTTCCGCCCCCGCAGCCACGACGTGCTGAATGTGGAGGACTGTTCCCTCCAGCCCATGGCCGTGACCCGTCTGCGCAGGGCGTTTAAAGAATGGATGGAGCAGTGGTCGGTGCCGGCTTATGACGAAGGGACCGGGCAGGGGCTTATCCGCCACCTCTATGTGCGCACCAACCAGGCGGGCCAGGCTCTGTGCTGTGTGGTGGCCAACGGGAAGAAGCTGCCCCAGGTCCCCGAGCTGGTGGAGGCTCTGTGCAAGGCGGAGCCGGGGCTCGTGGGTCTGGTTCTGAACATCAACCAGAAGGACACCAATGTGATTCTTGGCCCGGAGTACCGCACCCTGTGGGGGCAGGATGTTCTGGAGGAGACCCTGTGCGGCATGACCTTCCGCCTCTCCGTCCCCTCCTTCTTCCAGATCAACTGGGCCCAGACCCAGCGGCTCTATGCCCAGGCGGTGGACTTTGCCGCCCTCACCGGACAGGAGACGGTGCTGGACCTGTACTGCGGCATCGGCACCATCTCCCTGGCCCTGGCCCAGAAGGCGGGGCAGGTCATTGGGGCGGAGATCGTCCCCCAGGCCATTGAGGACGCCAAGGCCAATGCAGCACGCAACAAAGTGGAAAACACCCGCTTCTTCTGCGGCGACGCGGGAGCAGTGGCCGCCCAGTTGGCTCAGGAAGGGGTTCGGCCCCAGGTCATCTGCGTGGATCCGCCCCGGAAGGGATTGGCCCCTGAGGTGCCCGCCATTCTGGCCTCCATGGCCCCGGAGCGTATCGTCTATGTCTCCTGTGACCCGGCCACCCTGGCCCGGGATGCCAAGCGGCTGGGAGAACTGGGCTACCGGGCGGTCAAGGTCCAGGCCGTGGACCTCTTCCCCCGCACCGCCCATGTGGAGACTGTGCTGCAATTTACACGGGCAAAATAAGCGTCCCTTCTTTAATAAATATAAAACCTCCTCCCAAGCGGGTACACAGGCTCGCTTGGGAGGAGGTTTTTCCTTTTGGTGCTTGTCTCAGCCGTGGCTGTGGCAGTGGTGCCCGCAGCTCTCACACTGAGGGAACTGGGCAGGGTCAAAGTCGATGCCATTGCGCTGGTAGTAGTCCTTCAAGGCCAGCTTAATGGCCTCCTCCGCCAGCACGGAGCAGTGGATCTTATGGGTGGGCAGGCCGTCCAGAGCCTCTACCACCGCCTGGTTGGTCAGGCTCATGGCCTGGGACACCGGCTTGCCCCGGATGAGCTCGGTGGCCATGGAGCTGGAGGCGATGGCGCTGCCGCAGCCGAAGGTCTCAAACTTGGCATCCACAATGGTGTCATCTTCGATTTTCAGATAAATCTTCATGATGTCGCCGCACTTGGCGTTGCCCACCTCGCCCACGCCGTCCGCGTCCTCAATGACGCCCACGTTCCGGGGATGGCGGAAATGATCCATCACTTTTTCACTATATAGAGCCATAACGCTTTCCTCACTGAATCACAAAGTTCTGTTTTCCTTCCAAAAGGTCCCGCCACACCGGGGAGATGCTCCGGAGGTAGGCCACGGTATCCGACACCGCCTCAATGATATAGTCCACTTCCTCCTGGGTGGTCTCCTGGGAGAGAGACAGGCGCAGGGAGCCGTGGGCAATTTCGTGGGGTCGGCCGATGGCCAGCAGCACGTGACTGGGGTCCAAAGAGCCGGAGGTGCAGGCCGACCCAGAGGAGGCGTACACCCCCTTGTCGTCCAACAGCAGGAGGAGGGCCTCCCCCTCGATGCCTTCAAAGCAGAAGTTCACGTTACCCGGCAGGCGGCTCTGGGCGTCTCCATTCAAAATAGAGTGGGGGATCTGGGAGAGCCCCTGGATGAGCCGGTCCCGCAGAGGAATGAGCTTGGTGTTGACCGCATCCATATTGCCACAGGCCTGCTCCAAGGCGGCCGCCATCCCCATAATGGCGGGAATGTTCTCGGTGCCGCCCCGCTTGCCCCTCTCCTGAGCGCCGCCCTCAATGAGATTGATAAGGGGCACGCCCCGGCGGGCATAGAGCACACCGATGCCCTTGGGGCCGTGGAACTTGTGGGCGGAGAGGGCCAGCAGATCGATGTTCTGCTTGACCACGTCGATGGACAGGTGGCCCGCCGCCTGCACCGCATCGGTGTGGAACAGCACGCCACGGCGGCGGCAAATTTCCCCGATGGCCTCCACCGGCTGGATGGTACCGATCTCGTTGTTGGCGTACATGATGCTCACCAGACAGGTGTCCTCCCGGATGGCGTCCTCCACCTGCTGGGGAGTTACCAGGCCGTTCTCGTGGACATCCAGCAGAGTAACGGCAAAGCCCTCCTTCTCCAGCTTTTTCAGGGTATGGAGCACCGCGTGGTGCTCAAAAGCAGTGGAGATGATGTGCTTTTTGCCCTTGCGCTCCCCCAGACGGGCAGCAGAGAGAATGGCCTGGTTGTCCGCCTCGCTGCCGCCGGAGGTAAACAGGATCTCCTGGGGCTGGCAGCCCAGCTGCCGGGCAATCCGGGAGCGGGCATCCTGGAGGGCCTGGTTGGCCCGCTGCCCCACCGAGTGGAGGCTGGAGGGGTTGCCGTACTCCTGGTCGAAGTAGGGCAGCATGGCGGCGATGGCCTCCGGGCTCATTTTGGTGGTCGCCGCGTTATCTGCATAAATGTGCATCATGGTTAAATTCCTTTCTGATGAAACAGAAGCGTAGTCAGGTATCAAACAGAGGGGTGGAGAGATAGCGCTCTCCGGTGTCCGGCAGCAGGGCCACGATGGTCTTGCCTTGGTTTTCCGGCCGCTTGGCCAGCTGGATGGCGGCCCAGACCGCGGCGCCCGAAGAGGCGCCCACCAAAACTCCTTCCTTCTGGCCCACCAGACGGCTGGCAGCAAAGGCATCCTCGTCCGCCACCGGGAGCACCTCGTCGTAGATCTGGGTATTGAGCACCTGGGGTACAAATCCCGCGCCGATGCCCTGAATCTTATGGGCACCTGTCGTTCCCGCGGACAGGACCGGGGAGGCGGCGGGCTCCACCGCCACCACCCGAATTTCCGGCTTCTGGGCCTTCAGATACTTGCCCACGCCGGTGATGGTCCCGCCGGTGCCCACGCCGGCCACAAAGATGTCCACCTGGCCGTCGGTGTCCTGAAAAATCTCCGGGCCGGTGGTCTCCCGGTGGGCGCTGGGGTTGGCCGGGTTGGTAAACTGCCCCGGGAGAAAGCTTCCGGGGATCTCATCGGCCAGCTCCTGGGCTTTGGCGATGGCCCCCTTCATGCCCTTGGCCCCCTCGGTGAGCACCAGCTTGGCCCCATAGGCGGCCATCAGCTTGCGCCGCTCCACCGACATGGTCTCCGGCATGACCAGAATCACCTGGTAACCCCGGGCCGCCGCCACAGCGGCCAGCCCGATGCCGGTGTTGCCTGAGGTGGGCTCGATAATGGTGGCCCCCGGCGTCAGCACGCCCTCGGCCTCCGCCCGGTCCAGCATGGCCCGGGCCGCCCTGTCCTTTACGGAACCGGAGGGATTGAAGCACTCCAGCTTGGCCAGCACTCTGGCCTGAAGTCCCAGCTTCTTTTCAATTTGGGTCAGCTCCAGCAGAGGGGTCTTGCCAATGAGCTGTGCAGCAGATGTATAGATCTTTGCCATCGTCGTTCCTCCCTTAGCCCTTCAGGGCGTCAAAGCCCCGCTGGAGATCAGCCAGCAGGTCGTCAATATGCTCGGTGCCTACGGACAGGCGGATGGTGTTGGGCCGGATGCCCTGTTCCAGCAGCTCCTCCTGGGTCAGCTGACTGTGGGTGGTGGTGGCCGGGTGGATGACCAGGCTCTTTACATCGGCCACATTGGCCAGCAGGGAGAAAATCTCCAGGCTGTCAATAAACCGGTGGGCCTCTTTCACCCCGCCTTTGATTTCAAAGGTAAAGATGGACCCGCCGCCCTGGGGGAAGTAGCGCTGGTAGAGGGCGTGGTCGGGATGGTCGGGAAGAGAGGGGTGGCTGACATGCTCCACCTGGGGATGGCTGCTGAGGAACTCCACCACCCGCCGGGTGTTCTCCCCGTGGCGCTCCAGCCGCAGGGACAGGGTCTCAATGCCCTGGAGCAGCAGGAAGGCGGCAAAGGGGGAGATGCAGGCGCCGGTGTCCCGCAGGAGGATGGCCCGCACATAGGTCACAAAGGCGGCGGGACCGGCGGCCTGGACGAAGGACACGCCGTGGTAGCTGGGGTTGGGCTGGGCAATGGCGGGGTAGTTCCCGCTGGCCGCCCAGTCAAAGCGGCCGCTGTCCACGATCACGCCGCCCAGGGTGGTGCCGTGGCCACCCAGGAACTTGGTGGCCGAGTGGACCACCAGATCGGCCCCGTGCTCGATGGGCCGCAGCAGATAGGGGGTGGCAAAGGTGTTATCCACTACCAGGGGAAGGCCGTGGCGGTGGGCCAGCTCGGCCAGGGCGTCCAGGTCGGGGATGTCACTGTTGGGATTGCCCAGGGTCTCGGCGTAGATGGCCCGGGTATTGGGCTGAATGGCCGCCTCCACTTCGGAGAGATTATGGATGTCCACAAAGGTGGCCGTGATGCCGAAGTTGGGCAGGGTGTGGGCCAACAGGTTGTAGCTGCCGCCGTAGATACTCTTCTGGGCGACAATATGGCCTCCGTTCTGCCCCAGGGCCTGGATGGTGTAGGAGATGGCCGCCGCTCCCGACGCCAGAGCCAGGGCGCCCACACCGCCCTCCAGGGCAGCGATGCGCTTTTCCAGCACTTCCTGGGTGGAATTGGTCAGGCGGCTGTAAATATTTCCTCCCTCGCTCAGCTCAAACCGGGCTGCCGCGTGGGCGCAGTCAGGAAACACATAGGCGGCGGTGGCGTAGATGGGAACAGCCCGGGCTCCGGTGGCAGGGTCGGCCTGCTCCTGGCCGGCGTGGAGCTGGATGGTCTCAAAATGATAGGATTTCATGGGTCAACTTCCTTTCTATGTACGTTCTGTGTGGTGCAGCTTCCTTCTACATCGACACATTCGCCCAAATCGGAAGTTGGCCCGCAGCAGAGTCTGAAATTGATGCTGCATATTGCCACCGCCCTTTTACCTACTTCTTGGATGGGCAATATACTAGCTTATAAAACCTACTTTGTCAATAGGTAATTTCTTAAGTTTCGGTAAGCTTGGAAATTCACAAAATTTTGATGACATTTTCCTCCTGCCAGGGTATGATAGAACCAACGTTGGCCCGGCGCTTGGGCCGACAATCTGCAAACATAAAAGGAGTGTTGCCCCATGTATGAACTTTGGGAGGGCTTGAAGAAGGCCAAGGAGTACAAATGGGTGGAGCTGTCCCACCCCCTGGACAACAACAGTCCCTTCTGGGCAGGCATCCCCCAGGGCTCGGTGGAGCTGTGCAAGACGGTGTACGACTGGGGCAACCCCATGCTGGACTGCCTCATCCAGACCTTCCGCTTCCCCGGCCAGTTCGGCACCCACATCGACTTTCCCAGCCACTTTGTGAAGGACGGGGTCTCCTCTGAAGCTTACGGGGTGGAGCAGCTGGTCTTCCCCCTGTGCGTCATTGACATCACCCAGCAGGTGGCCAAGGACGTACACTATGCGGTGACGGTGGAGGACATCCAGGCCTACGAGGCCCAGTACGGCCCCATCCCCGACGGCGCCTTTGTGGCCCTGCGCTCCGACTGGTCCAAGCGCTGGCCCAGCATGGACGCCCTGTCCAACTTTGACGCCGAAGGGGGCGAGCACACTCCCGGCTGGTCTATGGAGGCCCTGAAGTATATTTACGAGACCCGCTCCGCTGCCGCCAACGGCCACGAGACCATCGACACCGACGCCTCCGCCCTGGCCGCCGCAGCCGGCGACCTGGCCTGTGAGCGGTACGTGCTCAGCCAGGGCAAGGTGCAGGTGGAGCTGCTGTGCAACCTGGATCAGGTGGCCCCCGCCGGCGCGGTGGTGGCCGTTTCCTTCCCCCGGATCACCGGAGCCACCGGCCTGCCCGCCCGGGTATGGGCCGTTACTCCCTGACATTTTAATCGGTACGACCGGATAAAGAGGGACGCAAGGCGTCCCTCTTTATGTTTTCTTAACGGTTTGCCTGCCTATCTTATCTCGGTTCACTTTTTAACTTATGTTAAAATGGAATCAATCTACGGAGTTTTTGGGAGGTCGATCATGGATCACGTTCTCTTGCTGGTCGGTGCTGTCATTTTGATCTGCATTCTGATGAACCGCTGGGTGGAAAAGCTGCCCATCCCCTCGCTGCTGGTGTTTATCGCCCTGGGTATGTGCTTTGGAGAAAACGGCCTGCTCCACATCCAGTTTAACGACTATGGGGTGGTCAACACCATCTGCTCAGTGAGTCTCATCTTCATCATGTTTTACGGCGGCTTCGGCACAAATCTCTCCGCCGCCCGTCCGGTGGCGGCCCAGTCGGTGGTCCTGTCCACCCTGGGTGTGGCCTGTACCGCCGGGGGTGTGGCCGTCTTTGCCCATCTGGCACTGAATCTGCCCTGGGCAGAGAGCCTGCTCATCGGCTCGGTGATCTCCTCCACTGACGCGGCCTCGGTGTTCAACATCCTGCGCACCAAAAAGCTGGCTTTGAAGGAACACACCGACTCCCTGCTGGAGGTGGAATCGGGTTCCAATGACCCCATCTCCTATATGCTCACCTCGGTGGCGGTAGGGGTACTCACCGGACAAGAGATTTTTATCCCTCTGCTGCTCCTCCAGCAGATCGCCCTGGGTGTGGCGGGCGGCCTGCTGCTGGGCCGGCTGGCGGCCTGGATTCTGGGCCGGGGCACCTTCCAGTCTGATCAAAACCAGACCATTTTTATCTTTGCCATGGCCATCACCGCCTACGCCCTTCCCTCGATCCTTGGCGGCAACGGCTATCTCAGCGTCTACCTGTGCGGCATCTGGCTTGGCCGGGGGAATCTGCCTCAGAAGCATATTCTGGTCCCCTTCTTCGATGTCATCACCCACATCTCCCAGATGCTGATTTTCTTCCTGCTGGGCCTGCTGGTCACCCCGTCGGAACTGCCCGCGGTGCTTCTGCCCGCCCTGGCCATCACGGTCTTCCTCACCTTGATCGCCCGGCCTGTGGTGGTGGGTTTGCTGCTGCTCCCCTTCCGCCCCTCTTTGGGTCAGGTGGGCGTGGTCTCCTGGGCCGGTCTGCGGGGCGTGGCCTCCATCGTGTTTGCCATCATGGCGGTGTTGGAGGGGGCCTCCACCCATTATCACCTGTTTAACTTGGTGTTCTGCATCGTGCTGCTGTCCATCTCCATCCAGGGCACCCTGCTGCCCTGGGTGTCCGCCCGGCTGTCCATGATCGACCACGCCGGCGACGTGGGCAAGACCTTCAACGACTACCAGGAGGAGAGCAGCATCGACTTTGTCAAGATCCATCTGGACTCGTCCCACCCCTGGATCGGCCAGACCTTGAAGGATCTGCTCCTCCCCAGTGACCTGCTGGTAGTCATGATCGCCCGGGGCGGCCAGAACATTGTCCCTCAGGGGAACACTCTTCTTCTGCCCGGCGACCTGCTGGTGGTGGCGGCCCGGGAATTTGAGGACCGGGAGCAGCTCTCTTTGCAGGAGGTTGTGGTCAACCGCGGCCACCGCTGGCGGGGAAAACAGCTGCGGGAGCTGAATCTGCCCGGTCACACCTTGATCATTCTCATCAAGCGGGGCGGCGGCACCATCATCCCCAGCGGCGACACCGTAATTTTGTCGGGAGATCTGCTGGTCATTGCCCAGTCCAAATCTGCCGTCCCGGAGCGGTAAGTTTTGGCACACCTACACAAAAGGCCGGCGGGGAGAGGGGCTGATTTCCTCTCCCCGCCCCTTTCTTTTTCTATTGAATGCTCCGGAAGTTTGTTGTATCATAGTTCTTTGTTCGGTCGGAACGGATCACGCCCTGCGCGGTCTCGTTTCCGGCCTGCTATTTTGTGAATTCTCCCTTCACATTCCCAGGTTTCCCGTGCTATAATGTAGCTAAACCAACAAAAATTGACGACTGGCAACGTGAGGGCAGGAAGAAAGGACGGGTGCATCATGTTAGGCAGGACTCGCCACCAGATGGACATGTGCCATGGTTCGTTGGCGGACAAGATTCTGAAATTTGCCATACCCCTTATGGCATCCAGTATTCTCCAGCTGCTGTTTAATGCGGCGGACGTGATTGTGGTGGGTCGGTTTGCAGGAAAGCAATCCCTGGCGGCTGTGGGCTCCACGACCTCCCTCATCAACCTGCTCATCGCCCTCTTTGTGGGCCTGTCTGTGGGCTCCAATGTAGTGGTCGCCCGAAACCTGGGCGGCAAACGCCACGATATGGTGAGCAAGGCGGTACACACCTCTATCCTTATGGCTCTGGTCAGCGGCGCGATTCTGGCGGTATTTGGCTTTATCATGTCCCACCAGCTGCTGGTATGGATGTCCTCCCCGGAGGACGTGATCGGCCTGTCCACCATCTACCTGCGCATCTACTTTTTAGGCATGCCCGCCACCATGGCCTACAACTTCGGCGCGGCCATTCTCCGTGCCCAGGGTGATACCAAGCGTCCCCTGTACTTCCTGATCGTGGCCGGTGTGGTCAATGTGATTTTGAACCTGGTATCGGTCATCATCTTCCACATGGACGTGGCCGGTGTGGCCATGGCCACCACCATCTCCCAGTACATCTCCGCCGGTCTGGTTATTTTGTCCCTGACCCACGAGGAGGGCGCGCTGCGGCTGAACTTGAAGGAACTGCGCATTGACCGGCACATTCTGGGCCAGATCATGGAGATCGGCCTGCCCGCCGGCTTCCAGGGCATCGTGTTCTCCCTGTCCAACGTGCTGATCCAGTCCTCCATCAACTCCTTCGGCTCCACAGTAGTGGCCGGCTCCGCCGCCTCCTCTAACATTGAGAACTTCGTCTACCAGGCGATGAACGCCTTCTATCAGACCAACCTCACCTTCACCGGCCAGAACTACGGCGCCGGTGAGTGCAAGCGGGTAGACAAGACCCTCATCTACTGCCAGACCTTTGTGATCATCACCGGCGTGGTACTGGGCAATCTGGCCTACCTGTTCGGCCATCCCCTGGTGAGCATCTACGCCCCCGGGGAGGAGGACGTCATCCAGCAGGGCATCATCCGCCTGGGCTACATCGCCCGGACCTATGCTCTGTGCGGCATCATGGACACCATGGTGGGCAGCCTGCGTGGCCTTGGCTACTCGGTCGGCCCCATGATCGTCTCCCTCATCGGCGCCTGCGGCCTGCGGATCGTGTGGATCTTCACCATTTTCCAGGTGGACCGCACGCCGGAGAACCTGTACGTCTCCTATCCCATCTCCTGGATCGTCACCGGAGCGGTGCATATTATCGTCTTCCTCATTGTACGCAAGAAAGCCTTTGCGCTGGTACAGGCCAATTCCCACCTAGCGGTGGAGGGCGCCCATCCTGAGGTCTCACAAGCAAAATAAGCATAAAAAATCCCGTACTTCCTGATCATTTGGAAGTACGGGATTTTTCTTATTCCACGGATGTCTCGTCCCACAGGACCGGCTCGCCCCGCTCCAGAGAGGGGCGCACCTCCAAAATCCGCTGGTTGGAGGAACCACGGAAGCGCAGGCCCAGATTTTTCTGGGCGATGACAAAGGGACCATCCACCAGCACGTCCAGCTGCTCCAGCAGGGCGCGGCCGTAGTTTCCCACCTTTCCGGCGGCCAGATCCTCAAAGAGGTAGCCGGTGTAGCACCAGATATCCTTCTGGGGATACCGCTCCCGGACCTGTTTCACCAGCTCCAGCACCGTCTGCTGGTTGTTGGGGTGAAAGGGCTCGCCACCCAGCAGGGACAGGCCCCGCACATAGGACTTGCCCATAGCGGCCAGGATCTGCTCCACCTGTTCCGGACCGAAGGGATTTCCGTACTGGAAGTCCCACGCCTCGGGATTAAAGCACTCCGGGCAGGCGTGGGTGCAGCCGGAGACAAACAGAGAGACCCGGATGCCCGGGCCGTTGGCCACATCAATGGGCCGAATATCAGCGTAATTCATAGTTGGGCCTCACAGCGTTTCCGCCGCCGGCGGAAACCTACAGATATTTTTCATTATAAACACCGTGCCCTCCAGTCGTGCAGCGGCCGGAGGGCACGGAGAGGCAAAGCGCAGCTTTGCAGGAAGTTCTTTGCCAAGCTTTCTTTCAAGAAAGCGGACAAGAAAGTGGATTAAAGATGCAGGACGCGGGACTTGATCTCCTTCGTCTTACCCACATTCCAGTAGTTCTCACCCAGATAACCGCAGGTGCGGCGGGTGACGTTCATCTTGCTCTGGTCGGTGTTGTGGCAGACGGGGCACTCCCACTGGAAGTCGTCGTTGATCATGATCTCGCCGTCGTAGCCGCAGCACTGGCAGTAGTCGCTCTTGGTGTTGAACTCGGCATACTGGATGTTGTCGTAGATGAACTTGACGACCTCCTTCAGGGCCTCCAGGTTGTGGCGCATATTGGGAATCTCCACGTAGGAAATGCAGCCGCCGGTGGAGATCTTCTGGAACTGGCTCTCAAAGGTAAACTTGTCAAAGGCGTCGATGTGCTCCCGCACGTCCACGTGGTAGCTGTTGGTGTAGTAGCCCTTGTCGGTGACGTCGGGGATGGAGCCGAAACGCTCCTTGTCGATGCGGGCGAAGCGGTAGCACAGGCTTTCGGCGGGGGTACCGTAGAGGGCAAAGCCGATGTTGGTCTCCTTCTTCCAGTCGTCACAGGCCTTGCGCAGCCGGGCCATGACCTTCTGGGCAAACTCCTGACCGCCGGGCTGGGTGTGGCTGACGCCCTTCATCAGCTTGGTCACCTCGTACAGACCGATGTAGCCCAGAGAGATGGAGGAGTAGCCGCCGTAGAGCAGGGGCTCGATGGGGGCGCCCTTGGGCAGGCGGGCGATGGCGCCGTACTGCCAGTGGATGGGGCTGGAGTCGGAGCGGACGCTCTTCAGGGCGTTGTGGCGGCACATGAGGGCCTCGAAGCACAGCTGCAGGCGCTCCTCCAGGAGAGCCCAGAACTTCTCCTCGTCCCCGTGGGCCAGGATGCCGATCTGGGGCAGGTTCAGGGAGACCACGCCCTGGTTGAAGCGGCCCTCAAACTTATAGTTTCCGTTCTCATCCTTCCAGGGAGACAGGAAGGAGCGGCAGCCCATGGGAGAGAACACGTTACCCTCATAGTTTTCCCGCATCTTCTTGGCGGAGATGTAGTCGGGGTACATCCGCTTGGCGGAGCACTTGACGGCCAGCTCGGTGATGTAGTCGTACTTGCCGCCCTTGAGGCAGTTGTGCTCGTCCAGAACGTAGACCAGCTTGGGGAAGGCGGGGGTAATATATACTCCCTTCTCGTTCTTGATGCCCTCCAGACGCTGGCGGAGTACCTCCTCCACGATCATGGCGTTCTCCTCCAGATAGGGGTCATCCTCCCGCAGGTTGAGGAAGAGGGTGACGAAGGGGGACTGGCCGTTGGTGGTCATGAGAGTGTTGATCTGGTACTGAATGGTCTGCACGCCGCTCTTGAGCTCATCCCGCACCCGGTCCTCCACCAGGCGCTCCACGGTGGCGTCGTCCACCAGGCCGGCACACTCATAGGAAATGTGCTTGCGGAACTTCTCCCGGCTGCGGCGCAGGTACTTGCCCAGGTGGCTCATATCCACGCTCTGGCCGCCGTACTGGTTGGAGGCCACGCAGGCGATGATCTGGGTGGTGACGGTGCAGGCCACCTGGAAGCTCTTGGGGGACTCGATGAGCTTGCCGTTCATGACGGTGCCGTTGTCCAGCATGTCGCCGATGTTGATGAGGCAGCAGTTGAAGATGGGCTGGATGAAGTAGTCGGCGTCGTGGAAATGGATGGCACCCTCGTCGTGAGCCTTGGAGATATACTCGGGCAGCAGGATGCGGCGGGTCAGGTCCCGGCTCACCTCGCCGGCGATGTAATCCCGCTGGGTGGCAGCGATCATGGTATTCTTGTTGGAGTTCTCCTCGGCCAGCTCCTTATTCTCATTGCGCAGCAGGGAGAGGATGGACTCGTCGGTGGTGTTCTGCTTGCGCACCAGAGCCCGGGTGTAGCGATAGATAATGTAAGTCTTGGCCAGATAGAACTTGTTCTCGCTGACCAGGCCCTGCTCCACCAGGTCCTGGATCTCCTCAACCGGCAGCTTGTCCCGGCCCAGGTCCTCAATGCGCTGGACAATGGCCTCGATCCGGTCCTGGCCCAGCCGCTCCTCCTCGGAGACCTCGGCGTTGGCCTTCTGGATGGCGGTGATGATCTTGCTGCGGTCGTACTCCACAATGGAGCCGTCCCGCTTGACAACTTTCATAGGGGCTCTCATAGGTGCTCTCCTTCTCTATACTGTAATTCAATCTATCCATGAAACGGTCTGAGATCGTGGTCAAAAATGTGACACCGGGTGTTGATTATAGCATAGCCCGCCAAGGCTGTCCACTAGATATAGTGGTTTTCGGCAGTTTTTCAAGGTGCAAATACCAGATGTATTTTTTCTGGGAAATATCCGTGCTCTATGCACTTCATAGAGAGCCCTTTTCGCAGATTTTGTCGATTCCAGGCTAAATTCTTCCCTCTTTCCCTGGATTATCCCCCTTTGTGCAGTTTGCCACGCTGGAATCTTTCATACACTCTTTTCCCCAGTTTTTTCCGCTGGAAGGGGTTTTCCGTTGCGTCTAAGGACAAAATATGGTATACTTCCCCTTGATTTTAC
This sequence comes from uncultured Oscillospiraceae bacterium, assembly GCA_944385665.1. Taxonomy (GTDB): domain Bacteria; phylum Bacillota; class Clostridia; order Oscillospirales; family Oscillospiraceae; genus Lawsonibacter. The sequence continues at coordinate 2,708 of CALWYB010000041.1, read as the reverse complement.
GATTTGTATTCCGTTTTAAGGAGGTTACCCCTTGAATCCCATTGCGGTCGCCATGAGCGGCGGTGTGGATAGCTCCACCGCCGTGTGGCTTTTACAGCAGGCAGGCTATGATCCGGTCGGCTTTACCATGTCCCTGTTTGCCCCCGACGCCCTGCCCCCCGCCCAGCGCGCCCAGTGTCACACCGCCCAGGATGTGGCCGATGCCCAGGCCGTGGCCCGGCGTCTTTCCATTCCCCACCACGTTCTGGACTTGTCCGGCCCCTTCCGGCAGCAGGTAATGGACGCCTTTGTCCAGGCCTATGAGCAGGGTCAGACCCCCAATCCCTGTGTGCTGTGCAACCGGGCCATCAAATTCGGCGCGCTGCTCCAGGCCGCCCGGGACGCCGGCTGCCCCCTGCTGGCCACCGGACACTATGCCCAGGTGGAGCAGGAGGGCGGTTCGGGCCGCTGGCTGCTGAAAAAGGCCGTCCATCCAGATAAGGACCAGAGCTATGTGCTGTGGACGCTCACCCAGGAACAGCTGTCCGCCGTTCGCTTCCCCCTTGGGAAACTATCTAAGGAGGAGATCCGCTCCATCGCCCTGGAGCAGGGGCTGGTCAGCGCCCACAAGAGCGACAGCCAGGACATCTGCTTTGTGCCCGACGGGGACTACGCCTCCTTCATCTGTCACCACACCGGGAAAACCTATCCCCAAGGCGACTTTGTGGATGGGCAGGGCAAGGTGCTGGGCCGCCACCAGGGCATTGTCCACTACACTTTGGGCCAGCGGCGGGGCCTGGGGGTGTCCTCCAACCAGGGAAGGCTGTATGTGACCGGCATCCGCCCGGAGGAAAACACCGTCACCCTGGGCGCCAACCAGGAGCTGTTTCACCGCACCCTTACCGCCGGACAGCTCAACCTCATCGCCATGGACCGGCTGGACCGGCCCATCCAAGTCATGGCCAAGGTGCGCTACCGCATGGCGGAACAGCCTGCCACTCTGGAGCAGACCGGGCCAGACACCGCCCGGCTCACCTTCCAACAACCCCAGCGCGCCATCACCCCAGGCCAGTCGGTGGTCTTCTACCAGGACGACGTGGTGCTGGGCGGCGGCATCATTTTGTCAGGAGAAGATTGACTATGAGCAAAACGAAACATAAAAAGCGTCATCCTCAGGGAAAGCACGGCTACACCCCCACTCCGGTACCAGAGTCGGAGTTTGCCAGCGACGGCGCCCGGAAACGGATGAACCCCACCGCCCGCAATCTGATGCTTGTGGCTCTGGTCTGCCTTGCCATCTCGGAGATTCTGGTGCGGATGCAGCTTGTGCCGGAGGTGGTCTCTCTGATCATCAGCATTGTGGCTCTGGCCGCACTGGTGGTGGCGGTGTATCTCCAGTTCCACAATCCGGACGGCGGCTCTCAAAACCAGCCCAGGCTGTGATTTCCCCCTAATTGTGTTCCCAACGCCTTGTATTTTCCAGTTGGGTAATATATAATTGGATAGTTATCCCTGGACAGACCCCCTCTGTCCTCTATCTAGGAGGCCAATCATGAGAAAAGACTTTGCCCTGCCTGCGCTGGCCCTGGTGGGCGGTGCGGCGGGCTTTCTGGTGCGGCTGTGGCAGCGCGCCTCGGCGCTGGACCCCACCACCAACCTGTTTGCCCACGGTGCCACCGCCACCTGGGTTCTGCTGGCTGTAACGGCGGCGGTGGCCGTGCTGGCCCTGGTTCTGGGCTCCGGCGGCCGCTCTATCCCGGAACAGGAGGCCGCCCAGGCCTTCCAGTGCCCTTCCGCCGGCTATATGACCCTGATGGTGGTGTCCGGCATGGGCTTTCTGGTCTCGGCAGCCGCCGGCGTTCCCCAGCTGATGCAGGACCTGCGGGCCTGGCAGACCGCCCCGGAATACAACATGCTGCCCGTGGCTCTGGGGCTGTCCATCCTGGGCTGCCTGGCGGGCGCCATCGGCTCTCTGGTGCTGGGTAAGTCCAATTATCGGGCTGTGTCCGGCGAACAGGTCCGTCTGGCGGCCACTCTGCCCGCCTACGCCGCCCTGCCCTGGCTCATCCGCCTGTACCAGAGCTACTCCAGCGACCCGGTGCTGCTCAACTCCTTTGTCCCCCTGCTGGCCGCTGTCTTCCTGCTGCTGGCGCTTCGCGGCCAGGCGGCCTTCTTCTTCCGCCGCCCCCGCTGCCGCAGCTTTACCTTCTTCGGGGTGATGGGCGTCTACTTTGGCCTCACCACCCTGGCTGACCGCCTGTCTCTGTTTGATTCCCTGCTGGCGGCCTCCTTTGTCGTGTGCTCCTTCGGCGCTCTGACGGCCCTGTCCGCCCGGCGCTTTTCCCCCACTCCCCTGGGACCGCGAATGCCCCGGGAGGATACGAATGATGGAACAAATTGAGAGCGAGAGGAAGTATGATTATGGAACGCAAACGCTTTTATATCACCACCCCCATTTATTACCCCAGCGATAAGCTGCACATCGGTCACACCTACTGCACCGTGGCCACCGACGCCATGGCCCGGTATAAGCGCCTTCAGGGCTACGATGTGCTGTTTCTCACCGGCACCGATGAGCACGGCCAGAAGATCGAGGACAAGGCCAAGGAGGCCGGCGTCACCCCCAAGGAGTTTGTGGACAAGATCGTCACCGGCGAGCGGGGCGTGCTGGACCTGTGGAAGCTGATGAACATCTCCAACGACCGCTTCATCCGCACCACCGACGACTA
>CALWYB010000040.1 GCA_944385665.1 uncultured Oscillospiraceae bacterium | reverse complement strand
TCCACCGGCAACATCTACGGCGAGGCCATTCCCACCGTGGACGCCTCCATCGGCGGCGAGTTCGGCCGCATCATGGCTTGGGCTGACAAGTACCGCCAGATGAAGGTCCGTACCAACGCGGATAACCCCCGGGACGCCAAGCAGGCCATGAAGTTCGGTGCCGAGGGCATCGGCCTGTGCCGCACCGAGCACATGTTCTTCGAGGAGGATCGTATCCCCGCCATCCGCGAGATGATCTGCTCCGACACCGTGGAGCAGCGTGAGAAGGCTCTGGCCAAGCTGGAGCCCATGCAGCAGGGCGACTTCGAGGCCATGTACGAGGCCATGGAGGGCAACCCCATCACCATCCGCTTCCTGGATCCCCCCCTGCACGAGTTCGTTCCCACCGAGGAGGCCGACATTGAGAAGCTGGCTGCCGACATGGGCAAGAGCGTAGCCGACATCAAGGCCATCATCGCCGGCCTGCACGAGTTCAACCCCATGATGGGTCACCGCGGCTGCCGTCTGGCCGTCACCTATCCTGAGATCGCCGTGATGCAGACCACCGCTGTTATCAAGGCGGCTCTGAACGTCCAGGCCAAGCACCCCGACTGGAAGATGGTCCCCGAGATCATGATCCCCCTGGTTGGCGAGGTCAAGGAGCTCAAGTACGTCAAGGACGTGGTGGTCAAGACCGCCGACGAGATCATCAAGGCCGCCGGCTCTGACATGACCTACAAGGTGGGCACCATGATCGAGATCCCCCGTGCCGCTCTTACCGCTGACCAGATCGCCAAGGAGGCTGAGTTCTTCTCCTTCGGCACCAACGACCTGACTCAGATGACCTTCGGCTTCTCCCGTGACGACGCCGGCAAGTTCCTGGACGCCTACTATGAGAAGAAGATCTACGAGTCCGATCCCTTCGCCCGTCTGGACCAGGTTGGCGTAGGCCGTCTGATCCAGATGGCTGCCAAGCTGGGCCGCGAGACCCGCCCCGACCTGAAGCTGGGCATCTGCGGCGAGCACGGCGGCGATCCCTCCTCCGTGGAGTTCTGCCACAACACCGGACTGGACTACGTGTCCTGCTCCCCCTTCCGTGTGCCCATCGCTCGTCTGGCTGCTGCCCAGGCTGCCATCAAGAATCCCAGAAAGTAATCTTCTCCCCTTCTGAACAGTACAGCCTCGGTTCTTTAAGAACCGGGGCTGTACTTTGCTTTTCGGAGAATGCCTGAGTTGTTCCGTGCCTCATAAAGCTTTCCATAGAATGCTGGACTTTTCTTGGAAAAAGAGGTATACTGCAATGAATGTTGCTTCAAATGGTTTGGTTTTCCGGGAGGTTTTCTATGTATCTTCTCCTATGGACCTTTTTTGTCTATGCCTTTCTGGGCTGGTGCACCGAGGTCAGCTTTGCCGCCCTCACTTCGGGCCGCTTTGTAAACCGGGGATTTTTAAATGGTCCGGTATGTCCCATCTACGGTGTGGGCGTGGTCATCGTGCTGTTCTTCCTGGAGCCGCTGCGCAAAAACACAGTGCTGCTTTTCGTGGGTTCCGTGCTGCTCACCTCCCTGTTGGAGTGGCTCACCGGCTTTGTGCTGGAAAAGATCTTCCATCAGCGGTGGTGGGATTACTCCAATGAGCCCTTCAATCTGGGCGGCTATATCTGTCTGCGCTTCTCCATCGCGTGGGGCTTGGCCTGTCTAATCGTGGTGGATATCATCCATCCCTCCATTGTCTGGCTGATTCATCTGGTTCCTCACACGCTGGGCCTCATTCTGCTGGCGTTGTTCTCCGCCGGCATGTTGGTGGACCTGGCTGCCACGGTGCGCACCATCGCCCGCATGAACCGTCAGCTTACTCAGTTGGACGAGCTGGCCGGCCGCATCAAGGCCTTGTCCAACGAACTGGGTGAAAATCTGGCGGAGCGGGTCATTGATGCGGCTGAGCGCGGCAATGATTTGAAGGAAGATTTCCAGGAAAATCTGGAGGATGTCAAGGACGCTCTGGTCCAGCGCCGGGAGGATCTCCAGGAAAATCTGGACGATGTGAAGGACGCCCTGGCTCAGCGGCGGATGCAGTATCAGATGGACCAGGCCGAGCGGCAGGAGCATCGGCAGCAGGATCTGGCTGAGCTGCGCGCCAAGCTGGAGGAGGCCCTGAACCGGCCCATCTTCGGCCAGCGCCGTCTCATGCGGGCCTTCCCCAAAATGCGTTCCACCACCCACACCCAGGCTCTGGAGCGGCTGCGTCAGTGGATGGAGAAGCGCTGACTTGGAATCTACTTTAGAATCTCATTTTGGATATTATATTTGTGTTTTTGTCCCTTTTGTGATAGCATAATGGCAATGATACAAAAGGAGGCCTTTTCATGGAAGAATTGCTGGATCTAAAGCAGCGCCTGGAGGGCCAGCGCCCCGCTTCCTGGCATGAGCTGCCTGACATTGCTCTTTATATGGATCAGATCATCTCCTATATGCCCCGGCAGCTGATCCATTTTGACGAGGGGGAAGCCCTTACTTCCGCCATGGTCAACAACTATATTAAGGAAGGTCTGGTCCCCCGGGCAGATGGGAAGCGTTACGGCCCCATCCACCTGGGCTATCTCACCGCCGTATGCGCCTTAAAAAAGGTGCTTTCGGTGCGGGACACCGGCATTCTGCTGACCGCCGGACAGGCCCGCGACAAGACGCCGGAGGAGCTCTACACCTATTTCTGCCGCGCCCTGGACCGGGCTTTGACGGACACCGCTGCCGCCATCGATGAACATGCGACCCAGGACGACCTGCCCCGGATCGCACTGGATCTGGCTCTGCGCAGCTACGCCAATCAGCTGGCTTGTGCCCGTATTCTTGACATTCTGCAGCCCCCTGCATCGGATACACCGAAGAAAGGGAAAAAATAACCCCGGTTTTCTTACAATAACAAGGAGGTTTCAACATGTCTGAGTATATTCTGGTAACCGACTCTTCCGCCGATCTCAGCGAAGAGATGGCCAAAGCCATTCAAGTTCCTGTTCTGCCTCTGCGCTTCACCATTCAGGGCCAGACTTACCGCAACTACCCCGACAACCGGGAGATGGACCCGGCACTCTTTTACGATATGCTCCGTGCCGGTGAGCTGGCCACCACCGCCGCCCTCAACCCCAACGACTTTGTGGAGGAGCTTGACCCCTATCTGAAGGACGGCAAGGACATCCTGATCCTGGCCTTCTCCTCCGGTCTGTCCAATACCTACAATGCCGCCCGTTTGGCCTCGGAGGAGCTCCAGGAGAAATATCCCGATCGCAAGATCTACGTGGTTGACACCCTGTGCGCCTCCATGGGCCAGGGTCTGCTGGTGTGGCTGGCCGCTCAGAAGCGGGATGCCGGCGCCTCCATTGAGGAGGTGCGGGATTGGGCGGAGGAAAATAAGCTCCACCTGTGCCACCAGTTTACCGTGGACGACCTTCATTTCCTGAAGCGGGGCGGCCGGATCTCCGCCACCACCGCCGTGGTGGGCTCCATGCTCCAGATCAAGCCGGTGCTCCATGTGGACGACGAGGGCCACCTGATCAACATCGGCAAGGCCCGGGGCCGCCACGCCTCTCTGAAGGCTCTGGTGGACAAGATGGAAAAGACGGTCACCGAAGAGGGCAAGAAAACCGTGTTCATCAGCCACGGCGACTGCCTGAAGGACGCCCAGCTGGTAGCCGACATGGTCCGGGAGCGCTTCGGCACCCAGGACATCCACATCAACTACGTGGGTCCCGTCATCGGCGCCCACTCCGGCCCCGGCACTCTGGCTCTCTTCTATCTGGGCACTGTCCGTTAACTCCCGCTTTCTTGAAAGAAAGCGGGGCAAAGAACTTCCTGCGAAACTTCGTTTCGCTTCTGCCCTTGCCTGAAAGAGAGCTGTGGGAAAACGTTGAGCCCATCTCGTTTGACTAAGAAAAACTCAGCGTGAAATGGAATTTCACGCATCGAAAATTTTTGCCCCGCTTTTTATAAAAAGCGGGCGGGGTCCAGGGGCAGAACCCCTGGGCGGAAAGGAAGAACACAGCACATGGCAGACACAAAGTGGCTGGAAATCGCCATTAACACCACGCCCGACCGTCTGGATGAGGTGACAGCCAAGCTCACTGCCGCCGGCATGGCCGGACTGGTCATTGAGGATGAGGCGGAGTTCCAGCAGTTTTTGGAGCAGAACCGGCAGTACTGGGACTATGTGGACCAGGAACTGCTGGACCGTATGAAGGGCGTCACCCGGGTGAAGTTCTACGTCACCGACGACGCCGACGGTCGCGCCCAGCTGGCCCAGTACACCCACGGGCTGGACTGCGAGTACACCGTCACCTCCCTGAGCGATAACGATTGGGCATACAGCTGGCAGAAGTACTACAAGCCCCTCTCCATCGGGGAGCGGCTCTACGTGGTCCCCCAGTGGGAGAAGGAGAAACCCGTTCCCGACGGACGCGTTCCCTTCTACCTCAACCCCGGCCTCACCTTCGGTACCGGCTCCCACGCCTCCACCCAGCTTTGTCTGGAGGGCGTCGAGGCCCACACCAAACAGGGCGACACGGTGCTGGATCTGGGCTGCGGCAGCGGAATTTTGTCCATTGCCGCCCTGGTGCTGGGCGCCAGCCACGCCCTGGCGGTGGACATTGACCCCAAGGCGGTGGATGTGGCCTATGAAAACGCCGCCCTCAACGGCATCGGCAAGGACCGCTACACCGTCCGGGCGGGGGATATTCTCACCGACACCGCCCTGGCCGCCGAGATCGCCCGGCAGCGCTATCCTCTGGTACTGGCCAACATCGTGGCCGACGTCATCATCCCTCTCTCCGCCCATGTGCCCGATCTGCTCACTCAGGACGGCATTTTCCTGTGCTCCGGCATCATCGACACCCGGGCCCATGAAGTGGAAGCCGCTCTGGAGCGCAATGGTCTGAAGATCATCAAGAAGCGGGAGAAGAACGGCTGGGTGGCTCTGGAGGCCGTTTTGGCATAACAATCTGTTAATTCTGTTTGAGTTATAGCAAGAAGTAATTCTGTTTAGGGGGGACATCCGTGAATCAACATGCCGTCGTAATCCATCCGGAGTTTGCCCCCGGACGGCGTATTCTGGCCGTCAGCGACATCCACGGCAATCTCCCCTTCTTTCAGCATCTGCTGGAGAAGGTGGCCTTCTCCCCGGATGACATTCTGGTCCTGGTGGGAGACATGCTGGAAAAGGGGCCGGACAGTCTTGGCCTGCTGCGTTATATTGTCGAGCTCAGCCAGACCCACACGGTCTATCCCCTGTGCGGCAACTGCGATGGGCTGGTACTCAACTTCTTTGAGACCGACACCCTGGACGAGAGCTTTTTCTCCCGCTACCTCCCTCAGCACCCGGAGAGCTGCATCTTTCAGATGGCCCACGAGGCAGGCTATGACGGCGATCCCACTGACCTGCCCCGGCTGCGCCAAACCCTGCGGGAGACCTTTCCCCAGGTGCGGGAATGGCTGTCCACTCTGCCCACCATTCTGGAGACAGAGCACCTGGTCTTTGTCCACGGCGGTGTGCCCTCTCTGGAGCACATGGAGCAGCTCAACCGCTGGCGCTGCATGAAAAACGACGATTTTCGCGGTCAGGGCCACTCCTTTGCCAAGTACGTCATCGTGGGACACTGGCCGGTCACCCTGTACCACGAACATATTCCCTGCGCCGCCCCCATCTTTGACTGGGACCGGAAGATCATCTCCATTGACGGGGGATGTGTCCTGAAGGTAGACGGGCAGCTCAACGCCTTGATTTTGCCCAGTGAGGACTCCCAGGACTTCACCTGGCAGGCCTGGGACGGGCTGCCGGTATACACCGCCCTGGACCCCCAGGAACCCTCCAAGGACTCCATCAACATCCGCTGGGGCCGGGCCGACCTGGAGCTGCTGGAGCCCGGAGAGGAGCTCTCCCGCTGCCGCCACCTAGAGTCCGGCCGGGAGCTGAACATTCTCACCTCCTACCTGCGCCATACCGGAGACCGGCTGTGGTGCGAGGACTCCACCGACTATCGGCTTCCGGTCACGCCCGGCGACCGGTTGGCTCTGGTGGCTAAGACCAGCCGGGGCTGTCTGATGAAAAAAAACGGCGCCACCGGCTGGTATTTCGGCCGCCTGGCGGATAAACTAGAAAAAACACATTGAGGATTTGAATTTATGCTGGATTTTCACCCCCTGGAACTGGAAGATCTGCCCAAGCTTCGCGATTTCTTTGCTTACAGCGGCAGCCGCATCTGCGACACCACCCCCGGCACGGTATTTATGTGGCGGGATATGTACCGCACCGAATGGGCCATCTATGACGGATCTCTTTACTTCAAAGTAGATTATCCCGGTCTGGGTCCCACCTTTACCCTTCCTCTGGGCGGCGGGCGGCCGGAGCACTACCGCCAGATTGCCGGTTATTGCTGCCGCCGCAACATGCCCATCTCCTTCTACCCCGTCCCGAAAGATGAGCTGGACCGGCTCCAGACTGCCTTTCCCAATTCGGCGGCCATCCCCACCCGGGACGCCTACGACTACCTGTACCGGGCGGAGGACCTCCAGTTTTTCCGGGGCAAAAAGCTCAGCGGGCAGCGCAATCACGTCAACAAATTTTTGAAGACCTACGGCAACTGGTCTTTCCGGGTCATTACCCAGGAGGATCTGCCTGCTGTGGAGGCTTTCTTGGCCCGCTATGCCGCCGGGGTGGACAAACCCTCCGCCTCCTTCCACGAGGACCTGGCCAAGACCCGGGAGGTTCTGGACAACTACGCCACCTACGACATGCTGGGCGGCATGCTGCTGGTGGATGGTCAGATCGTGGGCTTCTCTCTGGGCGAAGTGGTAGGCAACACCCTGTTTACCCACATTGAGAAGGCGGACCGGGACTACCAGGGCTGCTATCAGATGCTGGTCTCCCAGTTTGCCCAGCAGTTTGCCCAGGAGGGCGTCCACTTCATCAATCGGGAGGACGATGCCGGCGACCCCGGCCTGCGGAAAAGCAAGCTGTCCTACCACCCGGTTACTCTGCTGGAGAAGTATGTGGTCACGGTGGATGAGCCCTGTAAATTCTGCGACTGTGAAAACCCGTAACACATAACACAAGAGGCGGCCCTGGGCCGTCTCTTGTGATTTTGTGCATCTGGCGGTTCCAGTTAACGCCATGCAGGAAGGAATACGTGCGTGTTTCTTTCACACGACTTCTTCCACTGGATTTCCCATGTATTTTCTTTTCTTCTCAAAGTTTTTGTTCAAAACCGCTTGACAAGCGCACCCTCCACTGATATACTTTTAGAGCCGCTTTGAGTAGGTCTTCAAATGGGTCGGACCCATACCTAGGAGAGCGAGCCCGTAATAAAGGAGTTGAATTTCATGCAGGCTATTATTGTAACCGGCGGCAAGCAGTATAAGGTGGCTCAGGGCGACACCCTGTTCATCGAGAAGCTGGAGGCCGAGGCCGGCGCCGAGATCACCTTCGATCAGGTTCTGGCTATCCTGGACGACGAGAAGGCTACCTTCGGCGCTCCCACCGTGGAGGGCGCTTCCGTGGCTGCCACCGTGGTGAAGAACGGCAAGGGCAAGAAGGTGCGCGTCTTCAAGTATAACCCCAAGAAGGGTTACCGGAAGCGTCAGGGTCATCGTCAGCCCTACACCAAGGTGCAGATCAGCGCCATCAACGCCTGATTTATGACCACCGTAACATTCCATACCGCGGGCGAGCGCATCACTGGATTTACCGTCCAGGGACATAGCGGCTTTGCCCCGGAGGGAGAGGACATCGTCTGTGCCGCCATCACCAGTGCCGTGCGCCTGGTGGAGTGCGCCGTGAACGACGTGCTGGGGCTGGAAGCCTCGGTCAAGGTGCGGCAGAAAGACGCGTCCATTCAATTAAAGCTTCCCGGCGGCCTGGGGGAACCCAATGAGAGCACCTGTCAGACCCTTCTGACGGCCCTCATGGTTCACTTCGTGGCCCTGGCCGAGGAATATCCCGACCATATTACCGTCTTGGAGGTGTAACTTATGCTGAATATCGGTTTGCAGTTCTTCGCCCATAAGAAGGGCGTTGGCTCCACCCGCAACGGCCGTGATTCCCAGTCCAAGCGTCTGGGCGTGAAGCGGGGCGACGGTCAGTTCGTGCTGGCCGGCAACATTCTGGTCCGTCAGCGCGGCACCCACATCCACCCCGGTGTGAACGTGGGCAAGGGCAGCGACGACACCCTGTTTGCTCTGAAGTCTGGCAAGGTGAAGTTCGAGCGCCTGGGCAAGGACCGTAAGCAGGTCTCTATCGTGGAGATCGCTCAGTAATTTTGCTGAACAAAGCCGCAAACGAGTCTCGTTTGCGGCTTCTTTTTTCGAAAGGAGGACTTTTTATGGAGTATCGGAAGTTTAATCAGGGCTATATTCTTCGCCTGGATCCCGGCGAGGAGGTGGTGGCCTCCCTCACCAAGCTGGTGGAGCAGGAGCAGGTCCAGCTGGGCTGTGTGTCCGCTCTGGGCGCCGCCAACGATGTGACCATCGGCATCTTTGACACCACCGAGAAACAGTACCACTCCCGCCGCCTCCAGGGCCAGTTTGAGATCTCTGCCCTGGTGGGGAATGTGACCCGGAAGGACGGGGAACCCTATCTCCACCTGCATATTACCTTCGGCAACCCGGTCACCGGGGAGGTCTATGCCGGCCACCTGTCCTCCTGTACCATCAGCGCCACGCTGGAGCTCTTTCTCCAGGTCTGGGACGGCCAGGTTGGCCGTGCCTTCAGTGACACCGTGGGGCTCAACCTATTTCAATTTTAAAGGAGGACCGCTATGGCAGCACCTTTTGTAGATACCGCCCGCATCACCGTCCGCTCCGGCAACGGCGGCAACGGCGTGGTCTCCTTCCACCGGGAGAAATACGTGGCCGCCGGCGGCCCGGACGGCGGCGACGGCGGTCAGGGCGGCAACGTGGTGGTGGTCATCGACGACAACATGTCCACCCTGATGGACTTCCGCTATAAGCGCAAGTATGTGGCCGCCAACGGCATGGACGGCGGCGGCAAGCGCTGCACCGGCCGCAACGGCGCCGACCTCACCCTCCGTGTCCCCCGGGGCACCATCATCCGGGACGCGGAGACCAAGGAAATCATCTGCGACATGTCTCAGACCCAGTCCTTCGTCCTGTGCAAGGGCGGCCGGGGCGGCTGGGGCAATCAGCATTTCGCCACCCCCACCCGGCAGGTGCCCCGCTTTGCCAAAGCGGGTCTGCCCGGCCAGACCCGGGACGTGATCCTGGAGCTGAAGCTGCTGGCCGATGTGGGTCTGGTGGGCTTCCCCAACGTGGGTAAGTCCACCCTTCTCAGCGTGGTCAGTCGGGCTCAGCCCAAGATCGCCAACTACCACTTCACCACCCTCTTCCCCAACTTGGGCGTGGTCTATGTGGAGGACGGTGTGTCCTTTGTCATGGCCGACATCCCCGGTATCATTGAGGGCGCCGCCCAGGGCGCCGGTCTGGGCCACGACTTCCTGCGCCACATCGACCGCTGCCGCCTGCTCATCCACGTGGTGGATGTCTCCGGCAGCGAGGGCCGGGACCCGGTGGAGGACTTTGAGGCCATCAACACCGAACTGGCCGAGTACTCCCCCACTCTCGCCTCCCGAAAGATGATCGTTGCCGCCAACAAGGTGGACATCATGCAGGACCCCACCCTGCTGGAGCGGCTGCGGGAGCACGTCCAGGCCAAGGGCCTGGAGCTCTTTGAGATCTCCGCCGCCGCCCACAAGGGCACCCGGGAACTGGTGAAGAAGGCAGCCGAAGAGCTGCAGCACCTGCCCCCGGTGGCGGTGTATGAGCCCACCTATGTGGAGCGTCCCCCCGAGGTGGACACCACCGGCCAGGTCTCCATCGAGAAGTTCGACGACACCTGGGTGGTGGAGGCCCCCTGGCTGCAGCGGCTCATTGCCAACGTCAACTTCTCCGACTACGAGTCCAGGAACTGGTTCGACAAGAATCTCCGGGAGTCGGGCCTGTTCGACAAGCTGGAGGAGATGGGCATTCAGGACGGGGACATCGTGTCCATGTACGACCTGGAGTTTGAATATCAGCGATAACGTGCAAAAAAGGTGCATACCTGCGGGTATGCACCTTTTTCGTTACAGGTGGAAATCGTGGCAGCCGATGGTCATATGGAAGGGCCGGTTCTGGTTGATCCAGTTCACCGGGGAGAGCTTGGGGGCGTAAAAGTACAGGGCCGGACCGATAACATCGGCCCCCTCCAGGCTCATTTTTGCCGCCAGCACCGCGGAGGCAGTAGGCTCCTGGTAGACGGTCCCGTTCTCCACCGGCTCAAACTGGATGGCGTACTTGTCATCGAAGATGACCTCTTTGACTGTATTGGGAAACTCCTTGTCCGCCACCCGGTTGAGCACCACATTGCCCACGGCCACCTGCCCCAGCAGGGGCTCTCCCCGGCTCTCAGCAGAGATGATCCGGGACATCCAGTAGAGGTCCTCCTCATCGTAGCTGGCCTGAGCGGGGACGGTCCCCCGGGTATCCAGGTGGGCGGTGCCGGTAGAGGCATTCCAGCTCAGCTTGCCCCCGGTCACCTGGGCGAGCAGCCGCAGAGAAAAGACGGTGCGGCCGTTTACCACCCGCACCCCCTCCGAGACGTACAGAGCCCGGTCATTGGAGAGAATGTAAATGGCTCCAGGCGCTGCGGTGAGGCTCAGGTTTTCTCCCTCCAGAACCGCCTGCTTTCCGTCCCAGCTCAAAGTGCGGCCGGTCTCCCGGCTGAAGGCGGCCAGGGTCATATAGCTGACCCCGTTTTCGATCCAGGCCTCCTGTACGCTCAGAGACGTGCCGTTGAGCGCCACCCTTCCCCCGGCAGCCTGAGCGCCAGGTATCAGAGCAAGGGCGGCCAAGATTCCGGCCACGCCTCGCTTCCAGTTCAATTTCATCATATTTTTCTCCTTTTTCAGGGGTTTTACTCTGAAATTGTACCGGATTTCTCACTTTGTATCAAGCTGTAAATTCTGTCATCCTGTCCTCAGGAACCAACATTTTTCCACTATATGCAAAAAAGAAGGCCACACAGCGGCCTTCTTTTTTCGTTCTTGGGCTCAGCCCAGGATGCTCTTCACGGTATCCGTATTCCCGGACACCACCAGCAACACCGAGTCGCCCGCCTGCTCCAGGAAAGGATCCTCTAGCTTGGGGATCTCGGCAGGGCGGTAGTTCTTGTTCTCCTCGATCTGGTCCTGGAGATAGGTCTCCAAGGCGGTCTTGGCCGTCTTGGCGGCGTCCGCGTCCTGGAAGATCAGCAGGGCCAGCTCCTCGCAGGTGCCGCCGGAGGAGCGGTGAACCACTCCGTCGGTAAGCTGATCCCGACTCAGACCGGCTCCCGCCAGCTGATACAGGGACCAGGCGGTATCCAGATCCAGGTCCTCCAGCTGCTCACTGAAGACCCCGCCGTCCATAATCTGCTGGGCCTGCTCCTTCGTATAGGCGGCAGAGCTGTCCTTGCTGCCGCAGGAGATCAGGGATATCAGGCATGCCAATGCCATGACCACACCTAAGATCTTTTTCATTGTGCTGCTCCTCCTTCTGGGTACAGCGTCTCATAGGAGACGGTATGTGTCTTTAAGTACTCCAGCCAGGCCTTATAATAGCTGCCGCTCAAGTGGACGCCGTCGGTGCTGGCATCGGCGGGCAGCTGCCCGTCGGCTCCCACAAACGCCGAGTAAAGGTCCAGATAAACCACCTGCTTTTCCAGGGCCACCTTCTGGGTCAGCTCATTATAAACCCGAAGATGCTCATTGGTCAAATAGGGAGAGCCGTCCCGGGCGGCAATGACATCCTCGTTGAGGGGAATCAGGTTCTGGATGTAGATGACGGCGTTGGGCTGGCTGGCCCGGATGTCGTCAATCACCTTGCAGTAGGAGTCGTAGAACCCCTGGTCGTTGAAGTAGCCCAGCTCATTGACGCCCAGACAGATGTAGACCTTCTTGTACTGCTTCTGGGCCAGTGCCTCCACCAGAGTGTAGTCCACACCGTTGATGGTAACCGCCTTCTTGCTCTCCAGCTTGAAGATGGAGATGCCGATGGAGGTGTACTTATCCACCTGACCAATGCCGCTGTACAGCATCAGGCCCTCGGTGCGGGAGTCGCCGATAAAGGCTGCGTCGGCAAAGTAGCTGTTGTCCACCGCCGCGCTCTCCGGACAGGGCTTGGAGAAGTCATAGGCCGCTGCCGGCTCCTGCTGGCTCTGGTCCTCCGGCAAGGAGGCAGAGCCGCTGGCGGGCACGCTGGACTCATCGGGCTGCTGGTCCTGCCCTCCGCTGCCATCGGTACTCTGGGAGGCAGAGACATCCTGAGATGATTGATCAGCACTCTTGCCATCAGACTCATTTTTCGGCGCACAGCCGGACAGCAACAGGGTACTAAGGAGAACACCGGCCAGCAGCCGGCGGTGATCGTAGAAAAAGCTCATGGTAATTCCTCTTTTAATGTTTCTTTTTTTCTCTGCTCAGCCGCGGCAGCAGAGTACGCAGCACGGTGGAGGCCAGCATGGCCCCCACAGCCAGCGAGGCCGCCATCCCGAAGGTATGCAGCAGGGTGGAAATAAATTGATTGGTCTCTCCTGCCACGCAGTAGCGCATGGCGTTGTAAATGCCCGCTCCGGGCACCAGGGGCAGCAGAGCCACCTGGAGATACCCGGTCACCGGGCAGCGGCGGATCCGGGCCATCACCTCGGAGTAAATGGCAATACCTACCGCAGCCAAGAAAGCCGGGAGAATGTCCCCTCCCAACAGCCGCTGGGCCACCAGATAGATAAACCAGCCCAGCGCGCCGCCCAGGCCGCAGATCAAAATTCCCGCGCCCTGGATATTGAATACCAGCCCAAAGCCGATGCAGGCAATCATTCCCCACAGGCAGGGCAGAAACAGCTCTTGTATCAGTTCCATCGGTCCCCTCACATTCCAATGGCCAGGGAGATGACTACGCCCAGAGAGATGGCCGCAGCGGTGAGGATGGCCTCTGCCGTGCGGTTCACGCCGGAAATAATGTCTCCCGCCATGATCTCCCGCATGGCGTTGGTCAGCGCCATGCCGGGCACCAGCACCATAAGCGTGCCGATGGTTATGGCGTCCACATTTTGTCCCACGCCGACTTTGGTGAGCACCAGGGCCAGCAGGGACGCAATGGCCGCACCGATGAGGGTCTGGAAGAAGCCGTTGAACCCCAGCTTCCCCCCCAGATACAGCATCCAAACGCCCACGCCCAGGCCACAGATGCCGGCGCTGACGCCATCCAGCAGACTGCCGTTAAAGAAGGCCGCAAAGAAGGCGGCGGCCACCACATAACCAAACAGCAAAACCCGCGTGGAGTACTGCCGCTTGTTCTTGCTCAGGCCGTCGATGAGTTCTTTCGCCTGCTCCACCGGCGGGACCTCCCGGCACAGGCGGCGGCACAGGTCATTGCACCGCTCCAACAGCTCAATGTCGGTTCCGTGGGTGGGGATCCGGCGCATCCGGGTGATGGGATGCCCCTGAGGGGTATTTAAACTGACGATCAGGCAGTTTGGAATGGCAAACACCTGGGGCTGCAGTCCATAGGCCGTGAGCAGCCGGAATACCGACTCCTCCACGCGGTAAATTTCCGCGCCGCTGAACATGAGCTGGTAGCCCAGCTCCGTTCCCATATTCAGCAGGTCATCATACTCCATTCCATCCGCCTCCCTGAAACAGAATACCATGTTTCAGGAAAATAACAAGTCACAATTTTATTACAAAAATTTTCTCCTTTCCCTTGCTTTCCCGGGATTTCGCTCTCACATTATAAAAAGACGCGGCGAGAGGAGAAAAGGTTTCCTCTCGCCGCAAAATATTTTCTTGTTTTCTTACTGCTGATCCGGATGGAACTGCTTGCAGGTACATTTTTTCCACTTCAGGCCGGAGCCGCAGGGGCAGGGATCGTTGCGGCCGATCTTGATGGCCTTGCGCTGAGGCTGCTTGCGCACCGTGCCATCGCTGGCGCCGGACTCGCCGGTGATCTTGGCCACACGCTCCCGCTTGACTTCCTCGTTCTTCCGCAGGCGTACCAGGAACAGACGGCGCAGGGTCTCCTCCTGAATGGCAGCCACCATCTGCTCGAACATCTCGTAGCCTTCCTTTTTGTAGGCCACCACAGGGTCGGTCTGGGCGTAGGCACGCAGCCCGATGCCCTGCTTGAGGTCGTTCATGGCGTCGATCTGGTCCATCCAGTACTCGTCTACCACCCGCAGCATGAGCACCCGCTCCAGCTCCCGCATGAGGGGAGAGCCGATCTCCTGCTCCTTGGCGGCATAGACTTCCTTGGCCCGGTTCTCCACCAGCTCCACCAGCTGCTCCTGGTTGTAGTTCTGCAGCTCCTCATCGGTGAGGGCCAGCTCTCCGGGCTGGAGGAACATGGTGTGGAACAGAGCGGTAGCCTCCCGGAAGGACTCGGCGCTCATGTGCTTCTGCTCGCCCATGTGGCCGCGGATGGCGTTCTCCACCGTATTGTGAAGCATATTCTGGATGGACTCCTGCAGGTCCTCCCCGTCCAGCACCTTCCGGCGCTCCTTGTAGATGACCTCACGCTGGGTGTTCATTACGTCATCATACTGAAGCACATTCTTACGGGTCTGGAAGTTCCGGGACTCCACCTGCTTCTGGGCATTCTCAATGGCGTTGGTGAGCATCTTCTGCTCGATGGGGGTATCCTCATCTACGCCCAGCTTCTCCATCATGCCCATGACCCGCTCGGAGCCGAACAGACGCATGATGTCATCCTCCAGGGACAGGTAGAAGCGGCTCTCGCCGGGGTCGCCCTGACGGCCGGCACGACCGCGCAGCTGATTGTCGATGCGGCGGGACTCATGGCGCTCGGTGCCCAGGATGAACAGGCCGCCCACAGCGCGTACCTTCTCCGCCTCTTCCTTGATCTCGTCCTTATATTTGGCCTCCGCGTCGGCAAACATCTTCCGGGCGTCCAGGATCTCCTGGTTGTCTGTCTCGGCGTAGCCGGTGGCCTCGGCGATCAGCTCATCGGACATGCCAGCCTTGCGCAGGTCGGCCTTGGCCAGATACTCGGCGTTGCCGCCCAGCATGATATCGGTACCACGGCCGGCCATGTTGGTGGCCACGGTGACCGCCCCCAGCTTACCGGCCTGGGCCACGATCTCCGCTTCCTTCTCGTGGTTCTTGGCGTTCAGCACGTTGTGCTTGATGCCCTTGCGCTTGAGCATGTCGGACAGCTCCTCCGACTTCTCAATGGACACGGTGCCCACCAGGACCGGCTGGCCCTTCTCATGGCACTCCTCGATCTGGCGCACCACCGCCCGCAGCTTGCCCGCCTCGGTCTTGTACACCACGTCGTGGTGATCGATGCGCTGCACGGGCTTGTTGGTGGGGATCTCCACGATGTCCAGCTCGTAGATGGTGCCGAACTCCTCCTCCTCGGTCATGGCGGTACCGGTCATGCCGGAGAGCTTGTCGTAAAGGCGGAAGTAGTTCTGGAAGGTGATGGTAGCCAGGGTCTTGGACTCGTTGGCCACCTCCACGTGCTCCTTGGCCTCGATGGCCTGATGCAGGCCCTCGTTATACCGCCGGCCAAACATCAAACGGCCAGTGAACTCGTCCACGATGATGACCTGTCCGTCCTTGACCACATAGTCGATATCCCGCTTCATCACGCCGTGAGCCTTGATGGCCTGGTTGATATGGTGGGACAGGGTGGTGTTCTCGGGATCGGCCAGGTTCTCAATGTTGAAGGCCTGCTCGGCCTTCTTGATGCCCCGGGCGGTGAGGGTGGCGGTGCGGGCCTTCTCGTCCACGATATAGTCCGCATCGATGTTGACGTCCTCTTCCTCCTTGTCATCTACCTTGGCAATACGCTGGCAGGTGAGCTTGGAGACGAACTGATCCACCACGGTATAGAGCTGGGTGGACTTCTCGCCCTGGCCGGAGATGATCAGGGGGGTACGGGCCTCATCGATGAGGATGGAGTCCACCTCGTCCACGATGGCAAAGGAGTGGCCCCGCTGGACCAGCTCCTGGGAGTAGATGGCCATGTTATCCCGCAGGTAGTCAAAGCCGAACTCGTTGTTGGTGCCGTAGGTGATATCGGCGTCGTAAGCCGCCTTCTTGGCCGGACCCATTACCCCGTGGATCACCAGGCCCACGGTCAGACCCATGAAGCGGTAGACCTTGCCCATCCACTCGGAGTCACGCTTGGCCAGGTAGTCGTTGACGGTGACGATGTGCACGCCCTTGCCGGCCAGCGCATTCAGGTAGGCGGGCAGGGTGGCCACCAGGGTCTTACCTTCGCCGGTCTTCATCTCGGCGATGCGGCCCTGATGCAGGATGATGCCGCCGATGAGCTGCACCCGGTAGGGGCGCATGCCCAGCACACGCCAAGCAGCCTCACGGCAGGCGGCAAAGGCCTCGGGCAGGATGTCGTCCAAAGTCTCGCCATCCTTCAGACGCTGCTGGAACTCCGGGGTCTTAGCCTGGAGCTGCTGGTCGGTGAGGGCCTTGTACTCATCCTCCAGAGCCTCGATCTTCTCCACCAGGGGCATAATTGCCTTGACCTCTCGCTGAGAGCTGGTGCCGAAAATTTTCTTCAGGAAACTCATATTCGATCACACCTCGTTGTTGTTACTCGCAGATCTTTTCGCCCGGGAAAAACATCCGGGCACACTATCGTCTCAGTATACCATAAGGTTTCGGCGGAAAAAAGAGCAAATTGTAAACTTTCCCTCGCAGAATTACCAATTTCTTGCCTCTACCCACCCCGTATTCCGCCTCATGTGTATAAATGTACGCCAGGGGTTGACAGTTGCCCACGCCTGTGGTATCGTATCATTCACAAGTGAACAGGACAAACGAAGCGCCCAGGAAAATGGCCGGCGGCCTGCCGAAGGAGTAACACTCTCAGGTGTCCCCATGAGGACGAGGACTGTGCGTGGATGTGACTCTGGAGAAGCTCGACCACGAGTGCCGAAGGTGCAAAGCGGGAACGCCCGCCAATCTCTCAGGCAAAAGGACAGAGACGAACAAACGCCCCGCCGTAATGATGGCCGAGGGCCTGTTTTCGCCCCATTTTGGACCGTGGAAGCTTCCACGGTCTTTTTTTGTCCAATTCGATTAGGGGGAGAAAATGATGTCAGAAGCACTGCAATCCTTGGAGGCCACACTGTATCCCATTGTGGTCAACATCAACACCTATTTGTCCAGCTATATCCTGGTCTTCCTTCTCATCGGGGTGGGGCTGTTTTACTCCATCCGCACCCGGTTTGTCCAGGTACGCTGCTTCGGCGAAGGCATGAAGAAGGTCTTCGGCAATCTGTCCCTGCGGGGCGGACGGCAGGAGCGGGGCATGAGCTCCTTCCAGGCCCTGGCCACCGCCATCGCCGCCCAGGTGGGTACCGGCAACATCGTGGGCGGCTCAGGCGCCATCCTGGCCGGCGGCCCGGGCGCCATCTTCTGGATGTGGATCATCGCCTTCTTCGGTATGGCCACCATCTATGCCGAGGCCACTCTGGCCATCAAGACCCGTATCACCGATGAAAACGGCGACTACCACGGCGGCCCCGTCTACTACATCACCACTGCTTTCAAGGGCGCCTTCGGCAAATTCCTGGCCTGCTTCTTCGCGGTAGCTATTATTCTGGCCCTGGGCTTTATGGGCTGCATGGTCCAGTCCAACTCCATCGGCTCCACCTTCCAGACTGCCTTCGGCATTCCCTCCTGGATTGTGGGGGTAGTTCTGGTCATTATCTGCGGCTTTATCTTCGTGGGCGGCGTGCAGCGTCTGGCCTCCGTCACTGAGAAGATCGTCCCCGTGATGGCCGCCATCTTCCTGGCCGGTGCGCTGGTGGTGCTGGTCATCCGCATCCAGTATCTGCCCGCCACCTTCGGTATGATCTTCCGCTACGCCTTCCAGCCCCAGGCCATCATCGGCGGCGGCTTCGGTTACGCTCTGAAGGAGGCCATCAGCCAGGGCGCCAAGCGGGGTCTCTTTTCCAACGAGGCCGGCATGGGTTCTACCCCCCATGCCCACGCCCAGGCCAACGTGTCCGACCCCCACGACCAGGGCGTGGTGGCCATGGTCAGCGTGTTCATCGACACCTTCATTGTGCTCACCCTCAACGCCCTGGTGGTCATCTCCACCCTGTACACTCCAGGCGGCCCGCTGGCGGGCGGCTATGTGGGTGAAGCGGCTGAGACGCTGAACAAGACTAACCTGGCCCAGACCGCCTTCGGCACCGTCTTCGGCTCCGAGGCCGGCGCCATGTTCGTGGCCGTGTGCCTGTTCTTCTTCGCCTTCTCTACCGTGCTCAGCTGGAACCTGTTCGGCAAGATCAACGTAATCTATCTCTTCGGCAAGAAGGCCGCCCCCGTCTACTCGGTCATCGCCCTGGTCTTTATCTTCCTGGGCACCCTGATGTCCAACGACCTGGTGTGGGAGCTCACCGATATGTTCAACAACCTGATGGTCATTCCCAACGCCATCGCTCTGTTTGCCCTGTCCAGTGTGGTGGTCAAGATCTGCCACATGGGCAAGAAAACAGCCCGTTGATTTTTGTGCATCTTTGATAAATCGCTGAAAAACGCCCGCCGCCCCCTTGACAGGGGCGGCGGGCGTTTGTTATCCTGAGGACGGATCATATGACTGACGGAAGTGGGGAAACCACGGGGAGTATGATTGTCGTAATGCCGACCGTCTGGGCGCTGAAAGGTGGCCCGGAAGGGCGGCTTTTTTGCGCCCTTTTTTGCCCTTTTCGGGCGGAAAGGAGCGTGTTTCATGACCGGATTCATCCATTCTCTGGAGAGCATGGGCCTGGTGGACGGCCCCGGGGTACGGGCAGTGGTCTTTCTTCAGGGCTGTCCTCTCCGCTGCCTCTACTGCCACAACCCGGACACCCAGTCCT
>CALWYB010000039.1 GCA_944385665.1 uncultured Oscillospiraceae bacterium | reverse complement strand
CGGGGGCGATGTCGCCCTCCAGAGTGCCCCGGGTGAAGTCGGGCTCGGAGCCCGCGGGCTCCAGCAGGCGGTGCTGGATGAGCTGGTACTTCACCGCGCAGCCGCCGCACAGCTTGCAGCCGGGAGTGTTGCCGCAGTGGAAGCCCATAAAGGTGTCGGTGAGCTTGTAGTCAAACTTGCCGGCGATATCCTCGTCGTAGATGTACTGGGGCACGGAGTTGTTGATGTCCAGCAGGGTGACTGCATCGCCAGTGAGGCAGGCGCCGATGTACTCGCTCAAGGCGCCGTAGATATCTACCTCACAGGCCACAGGGATGCCACGGGCGGCCAGGCGGGAGTTCACATAGCAGGGCTCAAAGCCGAACTGCTCCGGGAAGGCGGGCCAGCACTTGTCGGCGAAGGCCACATACTGCCGGGCACCCTTGTGCTGCTCCGCCCAATCCAGCAGGGTCAGCTCAAACTGAGCCATCCGCTCCAGCAGGTCGGGGTAGGTGTCGGCCATCTCCGATTTCATGTCAGCCACTACCACAGGGATACGCTGGTCGCCGGCGTGGGCCTTGTAGGCCACCAGCAGATCCAGCTCAGAGTTCTCCTCGATCTCCACGCCCAACTCATAGAGACCCTTGATGGGTGCGTTGCAGGCGAAAAAGTCCTGGGGCCGGGGACCGAAGGTGATGATCTTCAGATTTTTCACGCCGACGATGGCCCGGGCAATCGGGACAAACTCCCGGATCATATCGGCACACTCCTGGGCGGTACCTACAGGGTACTCGGGGAGATAGGCCTTCAGATGGCGCATGCCCAGGTTATAAGAACAATTCAGCACGCCGCAGTAGGCGTCGCCGCGGCCGTTGATCATATCGCCGTCGCCCTCGGCGGCGGCCACGTACATGGTGGGGCCGTCAAACTTCTGGCACAGCAGGGTCTCGGGAGTCTCAGGGCCGAAGTTACCCAAAAAGACCACCAGAGCGTTGACTCCATGGGCCTTTACGTCGTCCAGCGCCTTCAGGGCATCGGCCTCGTTCTCCACGGTGATGGGGCACTCGTAGAGACCTTCTCCGTAGGCGGCCACGATGTTTTTGCGGCGCTGGGTGGACAGAGCGATGGGGAAGCAGTCCCGGGATACGGCGATGATGCCCAGGTTCACCTGTGGAATGTTGGTAAGCATAGTAATCCGACCTCTCTTTACATATAAATCTTCCGCAGAACGCTGCGGTGGAAATCACACAAGGAGCTCTTACAGATGGGGAAAAAGGGATTTCAGGGCGGGATAGATGTTGGAAAACTGGCGGTAGCGCTGCTCATACCGTGCGGCAATCTCCGGGTCGGGGCGGACAGTGTCCGCCACCTTCACCAACTTGCTGCACACCGCCTGCACGCTGGGATAGGCTCCGCAGGCCACCATGGCCAGCATCGCACCGCCCATCCCGGGTCCCTGCTCGGAGGCGGGGGTGTCCAGCTCTATGTTGAGCACATTGGCCATGATCTTTTTCCAGAGGGGGCTCTTGGCGCCTCCGCCGCAGATCATGCTGCGCCGGATGTCCAGCCCCAGAGAGCGGGCCACCTCAAAGCTGTCCCGGATGGCGAAGGCCACCCCTTCCAGAACGGCCTGGGTCAGGTCGGTGCGGGTGGTGTCCATAGTCATGCCGAGAAAGACGCTGCGGGCGTTGGTGTCGTTGATGGGGGAGCGCTCCCCCATGAGGTAGGGCAGAAAGTACACGTGGTTGCGGCCCAGCATCTCGTCAGAGATGGCCGCCTGGGCTCCGGCGTAGTCCTGAGAGCCCAAAATGTCATCCATCCACCACTTGTTGCAGCTGGCGGCGGAGAGCATGCAGCCCATCAGGTGATAGTGGCCATCGGCGTGGGCGAAGGCGTGCAGGGCGTTGTGGGGGTCCACCCCGAAGTGGTCGCTGGAGATGAACAGGGTGCCCGAGGTGCCCAGAGAGATGTTGCAGGCTCCCTCGCCCACCGTGCCGGTGCCGATGGCGGCGGCGGCGTTGTCGCCGGCTCCGGCGCATACCACTACGGTTTCCGGCAGACCCAGTTTTTGGGCAATCTCCGGACGCAGATTGCCCACCGGCTCATAGCTCTCAAAGAGCCGGGGCATCTGATCCTCGGTAATGCCGCACAGGTCCAGCATTTCCCGGCTCCACCGCTTGTGCTCCACGTCCAGCAGCAGCATGCCGCTGGCGTCGGAGTAGTCGGTGCAGTGGACGCCGGTGAGAATGTAGTTGATGTAGTCCTTGGGAAGCATAATTTTGCGGATGCGCCGGAAGTGTTCCGGTTCGTGCTTCCTCATCCACAAAAGTTTGGGGGCGGTGAAGCCTGCGAAGGCGATGTTGGCCGTCCAGGCCGACAGCTTCTCCCGGCCGATGGTCTCGTTGAGGTAATCCACCTCCTGAGCGGTACGCCCGTCGTTCCACAGAATGGCCGGACGGATCACCTGGTCGTGCTCGTCCAGCACCACCAGCCCGTGCATCTGGCCGCCGGCCCCGATGCCTGCCACCTGGGACTTGTCAAAACCATCCAGCAGGGCGGGGATGCCCTCCAGCACAGTGGTTTTCCAGTCCTCCGGATTCTGCTGGCTCCAGCCGGGATGAGGGAACTCCAGGGGATACGCCCGGGAGATTTCATTTTGAATGCGGCCCTCCTGGTCCATCAGCAGCAGCTTGACGGCGGAGGTACCAAGGTCGATTCCGATGTACAGCATAGATCCTCCCAGTGTAAGCGCCTTGCGGCGGAAGATAATGCGGAGTGCCGGGAGCAGACCGCAGAAAACAGCGGCTTAAATGCCGCGGATAAATTGGTCCACCAGCCGTGTGGCGGCGCCGATGCACACCGAATGGCTGGAGTTGGGGCAGACAGAGAAAAAGTCAGCCTGGGGCAGCAGGGGGTCCAGCTCCTGGATCAAACCGGCCAGCTGGGCCTGAAAGGGGGGGAGGTACTGGGAGACCGATCCGCCAATGAGCACCGGGCAGTCCAAAATAGTGTGGATGGTGGTCACGGCAATCGCCAGATCGCTTAAGTAGGTCTGCCACACACTCTGACAGGCGGCATCTCCCTGGCTGAGACGATGGAAAAATACATCCAGAGAAATTCCAAGGTCGGTGGAGAGGCGGGCGGCGGAGCAGTAGGCCTCTAAACAACCCTGTCGGCCGCACTGGCAACGGCGGCCGCCGGGGTGCAGGCACAGGTGACCGAACTCCGCGGCCCGGTAACTGACTCCGTCATACAGCTTGCCCCCCACTAGGATGGCGCCGCCCACGCCCTGACTCAATGAGAGATACGCCATGCTCTGCAGTTCTTCCGTGCGGTTCCACCACTCCCCGAAGCCGCCGCAGTTGGCATCGTTGTCCAGCAGTATGGGATAGGGGATGTCCTGGATGAAACGGCAGGGGGTGGAGGTATGGATTCCAATGGTAGGGGCGTATTCGATGGTGTTTTGTCCTGGACCCATGATTCCCGGCAGTGCCAGGCTGACGCCCAGAAGGCTGCTGCGGTCCAGGCGATTCCCGTCCAGAAAGCGCTCGATCAACTCGGCCAAGCGGGCGCCATATGCCGGGGTGTTGTCAAAGGACAACAGGATTTTTTGATAGGCCAGAGGTTCCTGGCGCAGATTCACTGCCACCAGACGCAGATCGCCGCTGGTCAGCTCCGCGCCCAAGGCAAAGCGGGCGTCCGGCAGGGGGGTAATGAGCCTGGGCCTCCGGCCTCCGGTGGAGTCTGTGGTGGAGGAGCGGTCAATGAGTCCCAGCTCAGCCAGCTCGTTCAGATTTTGAGAGAGGGTGGGCAGACTCATGGAAAGGCGAAAGGCCAGCTCCTGCTTGGTGACCGGCTCCCACGATTCGGTGAGGCGGCGGTAGACGCGGTTGCGATTTTGCTTACGTACTTCAACCGTGGAAAGAGGCCGATGGGCACACATAAAATCCCTCCTTTCACGACTTTTATAAAAGTGGTTTTATTATATCACAAGCAGGAAAGCATTGTAAATATTGGGGAGAAGCAGAACGTCTGGACCGGGTGATTTTCTCTGTTTTGTCGGTACGGCAACTGTTTGGGAGAGCAAAGGAGCCGCCTGGGGACGCTTTGTATGCTTCTTTTTGACGGAAATCATCAATCTGCATGCACCAAAGGGTATAAAACGGTGCCTCAATACGACGCTTCCAGTGCTGGCGAGAACAAACGTTTTCCGAGACAGCCAGAAGGGCGTTCTTCTATGTGTACGCCTCATCAGCACCAGGGAAGGGGACAGCGTTTTCCTTGCGGATAACCGTTGCGTCTTTTCTCTTTCGGGGGTACTATAACAGTGTCGAGTGAGACAGCTGAGAAAGTCTGGTCGTTCTCTGCTTCCGCTCGCGGTGTAAGGACGATTCATAGGGTGCAAGGGCTCGGACACTTGATTGGCTTGGCTGGGCCATGGAGAAAGGAGTAATCCGCTATGAAAGTATTATTGTTTAACGGGAGCACCCGGGAAAACGGGTGCACTTATCTGGCATTGCAGGAAGTAGCCAAGGTGCTGGAGCGGGAGGGAATCCAGACGGAGATCCTCCAGCTGGGTCCCCGGCCGGTGCGGGACTGCATCGGCTGCAACCGCTGTCAGGAGTTGGGGCGGTGTGTCTTTGGGGAGGATGTGGTAAACCAGTGGCTGGAGAAGGCCCGGGAGGCGGACGGCTTTGTCTTTGGCTCTCCGGTTTACTTTGCCCACCCCGCCGGGCAGATCCTCTCGGTGATGGATCGGATGTTTTATGCCGACGGCAGCGCGTTTGCCAACAAACCTGCCGCCGCAGTAGTTACTGCCCGCAGAGCCGGAACCACTGCCTCGTTGGATGCGCTTCAAAAGCACTTCACCATTGCTCAAATGCCCATTGTGTCCTCCACCTACTGGAACATGGTGTTCGGTCCTGTGCCGGAGCTGGTGGAGCAGGATCAGGAGGGACTCCAGACCATGCGAAATCTGGCGGAACATATGGCATGGATGCTGCGGTGCATTGAGGCCGGGAAAGAAAAGGGAGTGCTTCCTCCCCAGGCGGAGCGGCAGCACCGCACCAACTTTAACCGCTGACGTCTCCGGTCGGCCTGACAGGGAATGTTGACGCTGGAGAGCCTGAGGTATAAAATAAAGAAAACATAAGGAGGGATATTCCATGGAAGAAGTCTATCAGTTCCTGAAAACCTGCGGTACCTATTATCTGGCCACCATGGATGGCGATCAGCCTCGGGTGCGGCCCTTCGGCACCGTTGATATTTATCACGGCCAGCTCACCATCCAGACCGGCCGGAAGAAGGATGTGGCCAAGCAGATGCTGGCCAACCCCAAGGTGGAGGTCTGCGCCTTCGATGGCAGCCACTGGCTGCGAGTGACGGCCAAGGCGGTGGAAGTGCCGGAAGTCGCTGCGCAGGAACATATGCTGGATGCGTACCCCAATCTCCGGGCCGCCTACACTCCCGGGGACGGAAACACCACGGTGTTTGCCCTGACGGAGGCCACCGCCACCTTCTCCTCCTTCACCGAGCCCAGCCGTACCGTTACCTTTTAAAGCTGTCATCCAATCAAAAACACGCCCGGGATTTCGCCATCATCCGAAATCCCGGGCGTGTTTTTTTAATCAAAGGTGAGTTGTCCTGACTGGATGCGGTCTTTCAGCTCCAAAACATTCTTTTCGATCTGCGCCATGGTGGCGAGAAATACACGGTCCTCTTTTCCGCTGGGGTCATCCAGCCCCCAGTCCTCCCGGTGGGAGCAGGGGAGCGTAGGACACTGGACGTTGCAGCCCATGGTGACCACGATGTCCACCGCCGGCAGAGCGGAGAGAGACTTGTTGTGCTGGGTCTGCTCCATGTCGATGCCGTAGACCTGTTTCATCAGGCGTACCGCGTCGGGGTTGATTCGGGGGCCGGGTTCGGTGCCCGCGGAGAAGCTGTCAAACACATCACCGGCCAGCTTTTTTCCCAGCGCCTCGGCCATCTGGCTGCGGCAGGAGTTATGCACGCAGAGGAATGCCACCTTGGGTTTTTGATGGCGGAGGGCCGAGAAGGGACAGCGCTTGCCGATGCACTGGTTGTTGTGGGGGCTGTAAGAACAGACGGGGACCGTCCGCGTCATTGCTACTCCCAGATGTTCCCGCACGAAATCGACGGCGGCCAGGATGGCCAAAAAGGAGTCCCGCTTGCAGCATCGGGGACCGCCTGCCTTGCCGATCTGGTCCAGTGCACGGGCGGTCATCTGATTGCTCAGGCTCCAGGGTTCCACGGACAGAGGAGTGGACGCTGTGGCGATGGACAGAAACTGGCCTGCGCTGATGCCCGCTCCGCAGGCGCCCCAGAAGCCGCAGGCCCCTCCGGGGACCTCTTTGCCCCGGCTGTACATCTCCCCAAGGGCCTTCTCCAGATCCAGCTGACCACCGGCGTTTTTGTAGGCTGTAAGCAGGGCCGCGCCCACCATCACGTGGTGCTCCGGCCCGTGCATATGGCAGAAAGGCAGGTCCATCATCCGACGGACAATGGCCACAGGGTCGGTGGAGGTCTCGGCAAGACACACACCGAAGATGCTGTCCATGCCCTGGGTGTGGCAGTCGCTGCACACATAGTGCCCCTTCACGCAGCGGGTCTTGCTGGGTTCTTTCTTATGGCAGATGGCGCACTCCATGACCTCATCCTGGGTCAGGTATTCCAGCGGCGCCTGGCAGATCAAACATCCTTCTGTGCTCAAGTCTCTGTTTCCTCCTATTGTTGCAGTAAGGCGAATTGCTCGGAGTATGGAACCGGTGTTCTCGCCTTCCATCACCGGCGGTTTTATCTAGCGCTGAGGGAAACTGCTGTGCCCACTCCCATCACTTCACTTCATGGGGAATGGTGATTTTCTCTACCTGAATCTTCCCATCGGTTACCTCAGCCATCATCATGGTGATCTCCTGGTGAAAGCGCCGGGGGCCGCAGGAGCCGGGATTGAGCCACAGTATGCCCCCTTTTTCCTCCTGCACATATTTGTGGGAGTGGCCGAATACCACCACATCCACTCCGGAGAGGTCCGACGGAACCTCATTTTTGTTGTGGACCATACAGAAGGTCACGCCGCCCAGGGTGACGGTGAGGTGGTGGGGGAGATCCTCCGCCCACTCCTTGTCGTTGTTGCCCCGGACGATGTAGAGGGGGGTATACTGCCGCAGCTGTTCCACGATGTTGGGTTTATTGATGTCGCCGCCATGGAGAATGGCGTCGGCGGTCTTCAGGTGCTCCACTACCTCGGGCCGCAGCAGGCCGTGGGTGTCGGAGAGAATAGCCAATCTCATGGGTTTCCTCCCAAGGTCCAGCCAAAGTCGTTGTGGTAAATCATCTGGCGGGTCATGCCGCCGTCAATGCAGATGTTCTCTCCGGTGAGAAAACCCGCCTTGTCCGAGCAGAGATAGAGAACCATATTGGCAATATCCATGGGATTGCCTACCCGTCCGGCGGGCTGCTGGACGGCATCGGGCCCATCATACACAGTGTAATCGGTGTCGATCCAGCCGGGGGAGATGGAGTTTACCCGCACCTTGCCGGAAAGGCTCACCGCCAGAGCGTGGGTCAGGGCGGAGATGCCGCCCTTGGCCGCCGTGTAGCTCTCCGTCTGAGGCTGGCTCATCCGGTCCCGGGAGGAGGAGATGTTTACGATGGCCGCGCCGGGGGCAAAATGAGGGGCAAACAGCTTGGTGAGGTAAAAGGGGGCGGTGACCCCCACCCGCAGGGCATAGTTGAACTCCTCATAGGTGCAGGTGTCCAGGCCCTTCATGAGAGGCAGGGCGTTGTTCACCAAAAAGTCCACATGGCCGTAGTCGGCAATCACCTTCCGGGCAAAGTCCTCCAGAACGGCCTGGTCGGCCAGATCCCCTGCAAAATAATCGTTGGGCAGCAGGTCGATGATGCACACGTGGGCGCCCGCATGGCGGAATTCCTCCGCAATTGCCTTGCCGATGCCTTTGGCGCCGCCGGTGACCACCGCCACTTTGTCTTGAAACATAGCTTCTCCTCCTCAGTCTGCATCTTCGTCCAGCGCTTCCACCAGAAAGCTCACCGGACGGAAGCCGTCGTTGCAGGAGAGCATGGCGGATCTGGGATTTTTCATCCAGCCGTCGTAAAAGTTCTCCCCGCCGTGGCTCAGGGCCAGCACAAAGGGGGAGAGGGTGTCCCAGGCACTCTGACAGAAACCATCCGGCTTCTCCCAGCCGTTGGCGAGAAAGACCTGCCCCACCTCCATATCACAGGCATGAGAGATGGGGTTTTCATATTGTGCCATCAGATCCTCATACCGGGTGATGCGCATGACGGTGATTTTGCATTTTTTCATATGATGATGCCCTCACAGTGGTCGACCTCGTGCTGGATGATCTGGGCAGTCCAGCCGGTGAAGGTTTTCAGCCGCTCCTGGAACTTCTCGTTTTGCCAGCGCACCTTGATGGACTTCCACCGCTTGGCCGGGCGGATGCCGGTGAGGGAGAGACAGCCTTCCTCCGCATCGTAGGGGCCGGACTTCTTGACGATCTCCGGGTTGAACATGACCATATACTTGCCTTCATTGTCAAAAGCGATGATGCGCTTGTTGACGCCGATCATGTTAGCCGCCATGCCAACGCAGCCGTCCTTGTGGTGTTCCAATGTCTCCAACAGGTCGACGGCGACGGGAAGGTCGTCGATGGTGGCGGGTTCCGCCTTCTGGGCCAGAAAGCCCTCGTCTTTGCAGATGTCTCGAATCATATCAGACCTCCTGATCCGGCTGCTGCCCGTCGTGGGCCTTCCACTGGCATTGGGTAAGCTGCATCTGGGAGAATACCGCCGTGAAGGAGGAGTTTTCCGGGGAGCAAGCGTACAGGCCGAAGCGGATGACTCCGCCGCCTTTGTTCATGTGACAGATCCGCATTTGGTGGAAGGTGACGCCGTCCTGAGAGCACTCGATCCGGTAGTCGTCCTCCCGCCGGCTGAGGCGGTACCACATGGTGCGGATGCTGCCGTCTATGGCAGTAGTGGCCCAGTCGGAATATCCATCGTTGGTGACCACGCTTCCCAAGTGCTGAAGCGACTCCGTTTCATACTCCACCGAGGCTTTGAGCCAGTTTTCGCTGTCCAGGTAGAGGACGATCCCGCACTGGTCAAAGCGGTGCTTGCTTTGGGTAAAGTCGGTTTTGACCACAAAGCTGAAATAGGGCTCTCCGGTTTCCAGCTGTAAGACCGGGGCGTTGTCATTGCGGAAGTGATAGTAGGTGCGCTGCCACAGATCGGTGTGGGGCTCAGTGGTGATGGTAATTTGTTCCGGGGAAATATGGTAGTGTTCCGGCGGTCTGGTCCAGACCAGTTTTTGGGTGTCAAACTTCATGATTGTGCCTCCATGTTATAAGATCATGTTATCGTTTCCAGCCCAGCACGGCTTGAAGAGTTTCCTCCGTAGCTGCCGGGAAATGCTTGCGTACCTGCTCATACACCAGCTCTTTGGAGCGGGCAGGCTCCAGGGAGTAGGCAGAGGAGATATGCTCATAGCCCCAAAGTGCCTCCGGGGTGCTGTATACCGAGATGGGCCACCCGTAGGGCTGGCCCTTTTTGTTGATGCGCTGCCGGAAATCCCGAATCAGCAGATAGCCGCCCATCTGAAGGTCGGTAACGGTCCCCTCAAAGTTTTTTTCGCCCTCCTTGCCGAACCCGGCCAGACGCTTTAGTTCAAAGGAGTACAGCTCATCCTGGTGGATAAACTGGTCCATGATGCGCTTCTGACGCAGGCTGGCCAGCGCCTCATCCCAGCGGCTGTCAAAGTCATAGCCGTCCCGCCGCCAGTTGGCGAAGTAGGGGAACCAGGCCTTGGAGATGAACCCTGCCTTTTTGCCGAAAAACTTGCCATAGGCCACCTGGCCGCTGCGGGCAATGAGCTGCCGCCACTCCCAGGGGTCCTGCTCCGGGTCGCCGGACCACCAGAAGAGATTGGAGGTGTGTTCCTCGGCGGAGAAGCCGTGGATCTCATTTTGAAAGAGGGGCAAAAATCCCACTTGGTCGATCCAATGGATCAGTTCCTGCCAGCTGCGGATGCGGCAGGGATTGTCCCAATCCAGACCCCGCATGATCCACTCGCCGTTTTCCATAGCCATGGCCGACACCTCCGCTGCTCACTGATTACAGGCATTATAACACAGCCGCGAAGGAAATGCCATGTTGGCCGATTCTGGGTGTTTTCCCAGTGTGCGGAGTTTGAAATCCCGCTGCTTTTTCCCAGTGGAGATACTGGAGAAGATCAACGGTTTAAAGGATGTTTATTTTCCTGGGTCATCGAGAAAAATGAATGCCTTTTGCTGCGGGAAATAAAACGGCAGTCAAAAAAACACGTGCTATGATAAAGCCAGAATTCATACTTGCAATGTGGAAAGGGGTATCACCATGAATAAAGCAAGCCGCGCCGCACGGATTGAGGAAATCACCCGAGATCTTGCCAGTCAGTTCAGCGTATTGGAGACTCCCAATGAGGTTGCTATGGCGGAGAAAGTATACCGCATTTTTTCCCAAATGCCCTATTTCCAAGCACATCCGGAGAACTTGTGTTATGTCCCGGTAAAAGATGATCCATGGAACCGGAAGAGCGTGATGGCCATGGTGCGTGGAGAGAAAAAGCCCAGTCCCCGTACGGTGGTGATGATCGGACATATTGACACGGTGGGGATTTCCGACTATGGTCCTTTGGCTGCCTACGCCAACCAGCCCGATGTCCTGATGGAAAAATTCAAAGAGATTGATCTGCCCGAGGAGGTGCGCCGGGACCTGGAATCGGGCGATTACCTGTTTGGCCGGGGCGTCTTTGATATGAAATCGGGAGACGCCATCCTGATCGCGCTGTTGGAGGAAATCAGCCAGTCCATCGAAGAATTTGAAGGCAATCTGATTTATGGCGCGGTCTGCGACGAGGAAGGAAACTCCGGTGGTATGCTGAACCTGGTGCCCAAGCTGGCCAAAATGCAGGAAGAGGAGCACCTGGAGTATCTGGCCCTGTTGGATACCGATTACATGACGTCGGAATTTCCCGGCGATGAAAACAAGTATGTATACGTCGGGACTGTGGGCAAGCTGATGCCGACCTTCTATGTGGTTGGAAAGGAGACCCACGTGGGAGAGTCCTTCAAGGGGCTGGATCCCAATCAGATTACCGCCCAGATCATTTCCCGGGTCAATCTCAACCCGGAGTTCTGTGATGTGGCGGAGGGCGAGGTCACACTGCCGCCCATTACCCTGCGCCAGCGGGATATGAAGCCGGAATATTCCTGTCAGATCGCCAAATCGGCCGTTTTGTTCTTCAACTACGCCACCCATTGCAGCACGCCGGACCAAGTGCTGGAGCGTATGGTGGGTGTGGCGCAGGAGTGCTTCCAGCAGGTGATCGATACGCTTAATCAGCACTATCGCACCTTCTGCAATATGTCGCGGCGTCCCCACGTGCGGCTGCCCTGGAAGGCCAGAGTTATGACCTATCAGGAGCTGTATACGGCGGTCAAGGCGGAGCTGGGCAATGCGTTGGATGAAATGGTGCGCGAAAAGTCGGAGGCTCTGCTGGCCAGACAGGATATTGATACCCGCGTGCGGGCAAATATGCTGGTGGAATATGTCCATGGCCTTTGGAGCGACAAGGACCCCATTGTGATCGTCTATCTGACGCCCCCGTATTATCCCCATGTCTATGTAGAGGGAAAGAGTAAAAAAGACCAGGCCCTGCTGGCTGCGGTGGACAAGGCGGTATCCTCCACGAAGACCGACTATAAGCTGGTCTATAAGAAATTCTTCCCGTATATTTCTGACCTCAGCTATGGCGCAGCGCCCAAGGATCCGGAGATCATCCGGGCGCTGAAGCGCAACACCCCAGGCTTTGGTATTTTCTATGATCTCCCCTTAAAGGAGATGCAGGCGTTGGATCTGCCTGTGCTGGACATTGGACCGTTTGGAAAGGATGCGCACAAGTTTACCGAGCGGATTGAAAAACACTACACATTTGAAGTTGCTCCGGAGTTGGTTTATAAAACCGTGATGAATCTGCTTCAGGATTCCCAGGAGTAACCATGATCCAAAGCAAAACGACGCAGCTGAGTCTGCGTCGTTTTTATATTCTGCACAATAAAATTTTGATTACCTTTTATTTTTTGTTTATATATAATAATTCAAACGAAGGGAGGATGAAACAATGCTCTATACTTCAGGAAGTTCTCTTCACATCAACTCCAATGTCAGTTTTGGATCCGGCCACTCGCTGCTTTTATATAACGGGAATTTTTTTCGCTTTGATGGAAAAAAACACTATACGTGGGTATGGATCAAAGACGGTATGATTCAGGATGCTGGGTACCGCAACTGGGATCCGGCCTATGTCCAGGAGGCAGAGGAGGCCATTGACCTGAAAGGTAATCTGGTGATTCCGGGCTTTTCAGACAGCCACGTCCATTTTGTTCCCAGTGCGGTAGACCGTATGAAAGTAAATCTGAACGGGTCCCGGAATTTTGAGGAGATCGGCCAACGGCTGAAGGACTGGGTGGAGCAGCATCCCCAGCGTAATACAGTGCACGCCTGTTGCCTGGAGGTGTCCGATCTGGAGGAGAAAAGGCCCCCGGACCGCAGTGTCATCGATCATTACTTGCGGGACTATTCCGTGGTGATCGAGAGCCGGGATTTTCACTATACGGTTCTGAATACCCGGGCGCTGCATGGCTCAAAGGTCCCCTTTACTATGGAAGGGGTGGAACTGGACGAGGATCAGCGGCCCACCGGGATTTTTCAGGGAAAGGCAAATGCCTTCCTCCGCCGGAAAACGGCAGACAGCTACGCTTGGGAGGAGAAGGAGCGGGCTGTGTATGAGTTGTCCGGACGGCTGCTGAAGAAAGGAGTTACCTCCATCCATGCCATGGAGGGGGGATATGGATTTCCGGAATCGGATGCAGAATTTTTGGCCGCCTGCGGGCCGAAGCTGCCGTTGGATATCACCATCTATTTTGGAACCACTTCACCGGAAAAGGTCAAGCGGCTGGGATTATCCCGTATTGGGGATCTCTTCCTGGATGGCTCTTTTGCCTCCAGCAACGCGGCGTTGCTGGGAGATTATAAGGATCACCCTGGAAGCGGAACATTAAATTACTCTCAGGAGGAACTGAACGCCTTTTTGCTGAAGTGTTACCTGGCGGATTTGGATACGTCTTTGCATGCGGTGGGAAACAGAGCCATGGAGCAGGCGCTGACTGCCCATGAATATGCCCGGCAAAAGACAGGAAACAGCTATCTTCGTCACCGGATCGAGCATGCGGAGCTGACCACAGAGCTGCAGCGGAAACGTGCTGCGGCATTGGGGCTTACCTTTTCCATGCAGCCGGCCTTTAAATATTATTATGGCGGGAGCCACAGCATGTACGCCGAACGGTTGGGAGATCTTTGGAAGCAGACCAATCCGTTTCGGGAGATCCGGAATGCGGGGATCCGGATCTGCGGAGGCTCAGACAGTGGATTGACCCCGGTCAATCCGCTGGTGGGAATTTACGCGGCCGTAAATCCCCATGTGGACGAAAACCGCCTCACCATTGAGGAGGCGCTGTCCATGTTTACCCGGGATGCCGCCTGGGCAGTTCGGGAGGAGGACTACAAAGGAGAGATCGAGATCGGGAAAATTGCAGATCTGGCAGTCACGGACCGCAATATCTTTCTGACCAATCCCAAAAATATTATCACCGCAGAAATTATCATGACAATCAAGTCCGGGTCTGTTCTTTACCACGATCTCTAAGGAGGCCGCTATGGATCAAGGATTGTTTATCCAGATGTTTGGTTCCGCAGATTTCTTTGTTGCAGGCAAACCGGTGACCACGAGGCTAAGTGCAAAGTCTCTGGCAATTTTGATCTTTCTGGTCTGCCATGAACAGCACAGGACCACCCGGGAAAAGCTGGCCTCCATGTTTTGGGGAGAGAGCTATGAGACCGCAACCTACAACCTGCGCTATAACCTGTGGAACATCAAGAAAGTTATCCCGCCGGATGAAAAAGGGGAAGAATTTTTAATTACATCGAAAGATTTCTGCGGCATCAATCCGGCCTATCAATATACCTCAGATCTAGCCCGCCTTCAGCAGCTCCTGAAGGAGCAGAGCGGAGACGCGCCCCTGGATATTCTCTTGGAGATCCGAGAGATTCTTAGCCGAGAGTTTTTGGAAGATTTCCATATCCGGGACAGCGATGAATTTAACGACTGGCTTCTCTTTGAACGTACTCGCTATCAAAAGCTGTCACAGGAGAATCTGGAACAACTTTATGAGGATTATATTCAGAATCAGGATCTTACCCGGGCAGAGGATGCTCTGCGCGCCCTGCTGCGGATCAATCCTTACGAAGAGAAGTATTACTGCAGAATCATGAAGCTGTGCCTGCAAAAGGGGGAGCGGCATGCTGCCCTGCGCTGGTATCAGTCCTGTGAGGAACTTCTGCTCAAAGACCTGAACCTGGCGCCGTCCAAGACTTTGCGGGAGCTCTATCTGGAAATCACATCCCAGGAGCAGGAGCTGTCTCCCAAGAGCGGGCCGCTGGAGGAGGTGACGCTGGAGCTGTCTGCTGATGAGGACACCGCGGCCATTTCCGGCCTGCTGCTGAGCGATTTGATCGAACTGCTCGTCAGTGCCTGTGAGCGCACTGTGGTCAGTCAGGTGCCAAGGGTGTTTCTTGAGGACTTGTCCAGTCTTCAGCCTACTCTGATCCCAACCTATGGCTTGGAGGGAAATTGCCGCCAGGTCTCCCAGGCCAGGCTGCTCCATTCGCTGCGGGGACTCATTACACAGCTGTCAAAGACATATTGCATTACGGTGTATCTGGAGGGGGAGTCTATGGCGGACCCCTTTTCGCGCCATGCACTGAACTATTTGCGGCGCACCTGCACCAATGAGTTTCAGCTGTATGTGCGGTAATGGCGGCAGTGTTTATTCTAGGTTTAAATGAATTATCAACAAAAATAAAAAAATAGAAAAACAAACCTTTGTGCTCTTTTAATAAAATACACAGAAAACCACCCCTGTTGTATAATGCAGAAAAAAGAAGGAGGGATTTCTGTGGATCAAATCGTACAAGCGATCGTAGACTTTACCAACTGGCTTTGGGGTCCGCCGCTCATGATCATCCTGGCTGGCGGAGGCTTGTTCCTGACCATCCGTTTGGGGTTCTTCCAGTTCCGGCATCTGTTCTATATGTGGGGACAGACCTTTGGGCAGATGCTGAAGAAACCGGAAGATCCCAATGCAATTTCTCCCTTCCAGGCTGCAACGGCAGCCATTGCATCCACTATCGGCGCGGCAAACATCGTCGGAGTACCTGTGGCAATCGCCTTCGGAGGACCAGGCGCAGTATTCTGGATGTGGATCATTGCTCTGCTGGGCTGTGCCTCCAAGTTTTCCGAAATTGTTCTTGGCATTAAATACCGGGAGAAAGACGAGAGCGGCGAGTATGTAGGCGGCCAAACTTATTACCTGGCCAAAGGGTTTAAGAACAAAAAGCTGGGTAAATTCCTGGCTGGCTGGTTTGCCTTTTTCCTGATGATCGAAATTATTCCTTCCATCTCCACCCAGACTGTTTCCGCCGCGCAGAACGCCGCCACCCTGGGTGTGCCCGATGTGGCCACCGGTATCATCATGGCCCTGATCGTTCTGGTTATTGTAGTGGGCGGCACCAAACGTCTGGTTCAGGTGACGGAGCGCCTGGTTCCGGTCATGGCACTGGTCTATGTGATTGGCGCTTTGGCGGTTATTCTTGTTAACATTACCAAGCTTCCTGCCGTTTTTGTGATGATCTTTGAAAGCGCGTTTGCACCTATGGCTCCGGTGGGCGGCTTTGCCGGCTCCACGCTGGCCCTTGCGCTTCGCTGGGGCGCTGCCCGGGGTACCTACTCCAACGAGGCCGGCATGGGTACTGCTCCCATTGCTCACGCTACCGCGCAGACCGACCATCCTGTGCGCCAGGGCTTCTGGGGTATCTTTGAGATCACGTTGGATACCTTGATCGTCTGTACGGTGACCGCTCTGGTGGTTCTGGTCACCGGCGCCTGGCAGGCCGTTCCCGGCGATCAGGCTGCCGCCATGCCGTCCATGGCTTTCCAGACTGTATTTGGCAAGGTGGGCGACTATGTGGTTACCATCTCTATCCTGCTGTTCGTGCTGTCCACGGTCATTGTATTGGTATTCTACGGGGAGAGACAGGCCCGCTACCTGTTCGGATATAAGTTTTCCCGGGTTTGGAAGTTTATTTACATTGCCGCGATTCTGCTTGGCGTTTTTGGCGGCTTGGAATTCTTGTACCAGTTCCTGGACTTTTTCCTGGCACTAATCATCCTGCCCAATATGATTGCACTTATTGTTATGAGCGGCGAGGTGCGGGATTTGAAGAATGAATTCTTTACCGGCCAGCAGTACTATCTGAAAGACCGGGCGAGAAAGCGCGCCGGGAAATAACCATTTTCTTGCCAACCTTTTATCATACGCAGTCGGGGGTCGAAAGCAGCTGCTTTCGGCCCTGGCTGCATATGAGATAAAACGACATTGCGGAGAGTGCCAAGGTAAGGTAGCAAGTCAAGGTTTTGGTACGGTTTGGGACATAAAAACTGCAGGGACTTCCTTGTGCGGAAGTCCCTGCAGCTTTTGTTCTATAAAGATGTATATGTGCTGTCGTTCCGATTGTGTTACATGGAAGGATAGGCGGGGAAGATCGTCATTCCAATGGCGACGGCAATCACGCCCATGAGAAGGGCGGGCAGCGCACCCATTTTGACAAGGGTTTTCTGGCTGTACCCACCGGCGCCCATCATCATGGGAACCACAGCGGTAGCCATGGGGGTGATGATGGAGGACATGGAGCCAACATAACACATAATGATGACACCTCTGGGATCGCAGCCCAGAGAGATGCTGGTCAAAATGGCCAGGGGAAGCAAAATTTTGCTTACAGCGCGGTTGTACAGCACGGAGGTCAGGAAGAAGGCCGCGAAATAGAAGATGGCGCCAATCAGATAGCTGTTGGTGGTGTTGCCCAGAAGATTTGCCACAAAGTCGCCAACCAGTTCTCCAGCGCCGGTGTTGGCGAAGGCATTGCCCAGAGTGACCACGCCCACATAGAGCAGAATAATATCCATATTCATGCTGGCAATGGCTTCTTTTTCTTTCAGCACGCCGCTGGCGACAATGATGACGGCACCCGCCATGGGGATGATCCAGGAAGCCAGGCCGATCTTGGACTGAAACATCAGGCCCAGGATGACAACGATAAATACACCGTAGCCGATTACCTCCTGAACGGGATTCAGCGGATCGCGCTTGGCCAGTTCACGCTTTTCCACCATTTTAATGGGCAGGTCGGGCTTGTCCGGCGCAAACTTGGGGGCCACAAAGATGGCCCAGATCACGACAAAGATAGCGACGGGAAGCTTGACAAAAGTTTCACTCCAAATGGTGAACTGATACATGTCATAGCTGTAAGAAGCCAGGTAGCCGTTGTCCTCAATGAAAGAAGCGGCATAAGGTCCAATCGGCATGATTGCAAAGGAAGCGGATACTGCGGTCAGGCCGATGGAGTAGACCATCTTGGACGGGCTGATATCCATCTCTTCGCACATAACAAGAGCGAACTTGTCAATCTTATTTTCTTCCTCTTTTATCTTTTCAGGTTCAATGTTGGGTGTGCCTTGGTGGAGGAAGGAATTTCTTAAAGAATATACCACTTCACCACTTAGATAAGGCATTTTCGTATCATCAGGCCAGCCATCTGGTACAGGAGGAATCTCATATTTTCCTACAAACTCATCATACCATGCCTTATATCTTTCTCCTACCTTCAAATCAGGGTATTCCGCCTTTCCGCAAATATCCGGTAGCATAAGCGCAATGGAAAGTGCTGCGAGATAACAGTTTGCTGAAAGGGCATTATTCATATCGTCAATAAGTCGTTGTAGCATACTACCTCCTATAAACGATAATTTACTTGGGCAAATGCAAGCTCTCTACAAGTCATGGTTTGTCGATTTTCTTCCCTTTGGCGGTTCAAAACCGAGAACATGGGCAGAGACAGATATTTACTCACTGGCAAATATCATTTATGGAGCGCCCTTTAAGTCTAAGCAGTTTAACACAGATGGTGTTGGAACACCGATCATTCGTATTCGAGACTTGAAGGATCAGCAATTTGCTACATATACTACCGAAATTCATCCGAAAGGTTACTTATTACAACCGGGCGACATTGTTGTCGGTATGGATGGTGAGTTCCGTCCCTATATTTGGGGAAATGATGGGGCATGGCTCAATCAACGAGTTTGTGTATTCGAGAATAAGCGTCCGAACGGAAAAGCTTTTCTATATTTCACAATAAAGCCCCTTCTATATGGGATTGAACAAACTCAAGTAGCAACGACAGTCATTCACATTGGCAAAAAGGACTTTGATGCGTTTGAAATCACATTGCCGGATGCTTCTACATTTGCCACCCTGTCCCTGGAGAGCGGCATGGATGTGAAGACCCTCTCCGCCATGCTGGGCCATGTGTCGGCGGCCACCACCCTGGACATCTATACCCATGTCACCGGGGATATGCAGAGCGAGGCAGCGGCCAAGATCGACCGGGGGCTGGGCAACGAGGTACAGGAGGAATCCGTTCAGGCAGAGCAGGACTTGGCTGCGAACTTCCAGCCGGTGCTGAGAAAAACCCGGAAGCCCGGCACCGGGTGTATCACCCAAATAAATGACCACCTGTTCGAAGGCCGCTACTCCCCCACCTGGCCGGACGGCACCAAGCACTCTAAATGCGTCTACGCTCATACCCAGGAGGAATGCGAAGCGAAGCTGAAGGTGCTGATTCAGCAGATGAACGCAGAGCGGCAGGCCCTACGGGACAAAATGCGGGGCATCACTCCGCCGGATAAGCTCACCAAAACGCAGAAGAAGATCTGGACGTACATGAGTTCCACCCCGACGTGACCAGCTACCGGGCCATCGCCAGAGGCGCTGGGGTGACCCGGCATACGGCGGCCAAGTGGTATGAGATGATGCGTAGGATGTTGGGGCGGGCGGCCTGAAACAAGGGAAGAGGCTGGTATCAAAGTGTGATACCAGCCTCTTCCTGTGATCCAGATGATCCGCTGCTCAGACCAATGTATCGTCCAGCAGGAAGTCCAAGACTC
>CALWYB010000038.1 GCA_944385665.1 uncultured Oscillospiraceae bacterium | reverse complement strand
CATATGGTAGCAAAAACAGTTGGCTATGTGAAATAGTTTTTTGGAATAAAGCTATGCTGAAATTGTTTAGTATGACGGGATGTGGTCAAAATGGATTTTGTGAAATTAAAATACTTTGTCAGTGTCGCCTGGCACCTGAACTTTTCAAAGGCTGCTACTGAATGTCATGTGGCACAAACCGTGATTAGCAGGCAGATTGCAAATCTAGAAGATGAGCTGGGTGTCAAATTGTTCTATCGAGATAATAAAAGGGTAGAACTAACCCCTATCGGAAGTAAATTTTATAACGATGCCGTCTTTTTGATCCAATACCAAAAAGCGATGTTGGAACGCATCCGCAGCAATCAATATCATTTTCAGGGCCATTTAAAAATTGGAGTTGGACCATATGAAAGCGAATTGATTGCCCCTGTTTTGAATCACTTTGCAGAAGATAATCCTACCATCGAGATTAGTTGCTGGAAATTTTCATATGACATTCTGCCTTTTCGATTTAACCGTGGTTTTGTTGACGTTGCCATTACTACTGAAAGCTGCGCAGCATCTTTTCGCCCTGTGCGCCT
Organism: uncultured Oscillospiraceae bacterium; assembly: GCA_944385665.1. Lineage (GTDB taxonomy): Bacteria > Bacillota > Clostridia > Oscillospirales > Oscillospiraceae > Lawsonibacter. The sequence continues at coordinate 19,243 of CALWYB010000038.1, read as the reverse complement.
ACTATCTCTCTATCCTGCCAGTTGGAATTTGATGGGGCACAAGGACCTCTCATTTTGGTCCGCACCGAACGACTTATCTCAGGTAAATCTGATCGTGCAGGAAGATATGCTTACTGATTCCTTCTTGCGAAAATGTGTGTATGAAGATATTCAGCCCAAAGGGTTTTTAAAAAGTAATTTTTATGAAACTCAAAGGATCATGGCAGATGCAAAGCTTGGATTGGCACTGACTCCTTCCTTTTGTACTTGCTCCACAGATGAAAAAAGCATTCCATTCCCAGCAAACTCCTGTCTGCCTGGATTTGTTGCCGCCTATAACCCAGAAAACCAAAATCCCGCTGTACAAGCTTTCTGCACACGGCTTTACCAGCTTTTGAAAGAGGAACGTTGTCCAGATCAAAATCACCTTGCCTCTTGTGCGAAAAACAAAAAAGGCTGCACCAATTGAGGCGCAGCCTCAGCCTGTCGAGAAACCCGGCTATGGGTTAAGCATAAGCTGGCTTTCTCGACAGGCCGAATCGCCGCAGGAAAACCTGCGGCGATTTTTATATTTGATCTCCGACTTTCACAGGGAGCCGATTTTAAAGCTGCCCTGCTGTTGATTGACCCGCTTTACGCGCCAGCCCCGGAATCCGTTCCGAACAGTGCCTGGATGGCGTTGAGGACCGCCAGGATCATCACGCCCACGTCGGCAAACACCGCCAGCCACATGTTGGCAAAGCCCAAGGCAATCAGCACCAGACACAGGAGCTTGACGCCGATGGCCACCACGATGTTCTGATAGACGATGCCCAGGCACTTGCGGGAAATTTGGATGGCCTTGGCGATCTGGAGAGGATTGTCGTCCATGAGTACCACGTCGGCGGCCTCAATGGCGGCGTCGGAGCCCATGGCCCCCATGGCGATGCCGATATCCGCCCGGCCCAGCACCGGGGCGTCGTTGATGCCGTCTCCCACAAAGGCCAGCTTCTCTTTGCCGTGCGTTTGCTCCAGCATCTGCTCCACCTTCTCCACCTTGTCGGCGGGAAGCAGCTGGCTGTATACCTGGTCCACCCCCAGCTGGGCGGCCACCTGGTCAGCCACCTTCTTGGCGTCCCCGGTGAGCATGACGGTCTTGCGCACCCCGGCGGCCTTCAGGGCCTGGATGGCCTGCTTGGAGGTGGGCTTGACCACATCCGAGATGACAATATGTCCGGCGTACCGGCTGTCTACCGCCATGTGGATGATGGTGCCCACGCTGTGGCAAGGGATGAAGGGGATGCCCAGCCGGTCCATCAGCTTGTCGTTGCCTGCCGCCACGGTGTGGCCGTCCACCAGGGCGGTGACGCCGTTGCCACTGATCTCCTGGATCTCGGACACCCGGCTGCGGTCGATCTCCTTGCCGTAGGCCTGTTGCAGGCTCTTGCTGATGGGGTGGCTGGAGGCCGACTCGGCCAGGGCGGCGTACTCCAGCAGCTTGGCGTTTTCCATCTCGCTGTGGTGGATGCCGTTTACCTCAAACACGCCCTGGGTCAGGGTTCCGGTTTTATCAAACACCACGACGCGAACCTGGGAAAGAGTCTCCAGATAATTGGACCCCTTCACCAGCACGCCGGCCTTGCTGGCCCCGCCGATGCCGGCAAAGAAGCTCAGGGGGATGCTGATGACCAGAGCACAGGGGCAGCTGGCCACCAGGAAGGTGAGCCCCCGGTAGATCCAGGTCTCCCAGGCGGGGGACTGGCCCAGCCCCAGCGTAAGCACCAGGGGGGGCAGGATGGCCAGAGCCAGGGCCGCGTAGCACACGGCGGGGGTGTAGATGCGGGCAAAGCGGGAGATAAAGTCCTCCGACTTGGACTTGCGGGAGGAGGCGTTCTCCACCAGGTCCAGGATCTTGGACACGGTGGACTCCCCGAACTCCTTGGTGGTGCGGATCTTCAGCAGCCCGGTCATGTTGACGCAGCCACTGATGATCTCGTCCCCCGTCTCCACCGACCGGGGCAGGCTCTCTCCCGTAAGGGCGGCGGTGTTCAGGGTGGAGGTCCCCTCCACCACTGTGCCGTCGATGGGCACCTTCTCCCCCGGCTGGACCACGATGACAGTGCCGATCTCCACCTCATCCGGGTCCACCTGCTCCACCTTGCCGTCTCGCTCCACGTTGGCATAGTCGGGACGGATGTCCATCAGGTCGCTGATGTTGCGGCGGCTCTTGCCCACGGCGTAGCTCTGGAACCACTCGCCCACCTGATAAAAGAGCATCACCGCAATGGCCTCTAGGTAGTCCCCGTTCTCATAGACGGCCAGAGCCAGAGCTCCCAGGGTGGCCACCGCCATGAGAAAGTTCTCATCAAAGACCTGGCCGTTCCGAATCCCCCTCCAGGCCTTCCGAAGAATATCGTGGCCGATGATGAGGTAGTCCGCCAGATAGAGAGCCAACCGTACCCAGCGGCCCGCCCCACCCAGAGGGGCAAAGGCATCCGCGCCCAGAGCCTGGAGCCCCAGCAGCAGCGCTGAGGCAGCCAGGATGCGCCAGAGCATGACCTTTTGTTTCCTTGTCATTCCGCTGTCCGGCTTCTGCCCTATGATCCGCAGCACCGCCGCCAAAAGAGCCACTACCGCCAGCAGGACATTGACGATCAGTTTCTGCATCGTTTTGTCTCCTTTCCGCCGTTTCCGGCTTGTTCTTCCACATTTCAAGAGAAAATGCCCTGTCAGCAGCAGCTCTCAGGGCATCCTCCCGGAAATTACAGGAAAATTTCGCAGTCAGGCTCCACCTTTTTGCAGGCCTTGACCACATCGGCCATCACGTGGGCGGGCTGCTGGCCCTCGCCAAACTCCACGATCATCTTCTGGGTCATGAAATTTACTGTGGCGTTCTGGACGCCGGCGGTCTTCCGGGCGGCGTTTTCCATGAGATTGGCGCAGTTGGCGCAGTCCACTTCGATTTGATAGGTCTTTTTCATCGGAAAAACTCCCTTCTCAGCAGTTGCATGTTTAATGATTAAACAATTGTTTAATCTTAATATTATAATATTCAGCGTTTCTGCTGCCGTCAACCCCATGGGGCCATATCCTTCCGTTTGGGCAAAAGGTTCTTCCATTTGGACAAAAAACGCCTTCGGCACAAGCATGGGAATGCCTGCGCCGAAGGGTATGTTCTGTTTTGCTTTACAAGCCGGCGGAATTGCCGGTGGAAGGGATCAGATATCCAGGGCGGCGTGGTAGCCCCAGTAGACCGCGTTGGTGATGGTGGACACCCGGGAGGCGTCGCCGATCACCCGCACAAAGGGAGCGGTGCCGCGAAGCGCCTCCACCACATCGGTGCGGGAGCGCTGGCCCAAAGCGCAGATGACGCTGGTGCCGGGCACCAGAATCTGCTTGCCCTCCTTGTCCTCACACAGGATGCCGTCAGGCCGCACCTCCAGGCCCTTGCAGCCGGTGTGGACAGTGACGTACTTCTCGATCTCCTTGAGCAGCAGGGGACGGTGGCGCACATTGGCGTCGGGAGCCAGCTCGTCCCGCATCTCCACCAGATGGACCCGCTTGCCCTCCTGGCCCAGGTGGATGGCGCACTCACAGCCCGCCAGACCGCCGCCGAAGACCACCACATCGTCGGTGACCTTGTCCTTCTCCAGGTAGTAGTTGTTGACCACAACCACGTTGTCCCCCTTCAATCTGGGGATGGGAGGCACCAGGGGGCTGGAGCCCACGGCGATGATGAGGGCGTCGGGGGTCTCCCGCTCCACATACTCCGCGGTCACCTCGGTGTTCAGCCGGAATTCCACCCCGGCGTCCCGGGCCAGCTTGGCATAGGTTCCGGCCAGCTGATACATCTCATACTTGAAGGGCAGGGCCTGCTCACTCTTGAGGATGCCGCCCACCTGGGACTCCTTCTCGCACAGGATCACATGGTGGCCCCGCCGTGCGGCGGTGTAGGCCGCATACAGGCCGCCGGGGCCGCCGCCGGCCACCAGCACCTTCTTCTTGACCGGCGCAGGGTAGACCACGTCGCCCTCCATCTCCCGGCCAATGAGGGGATTCACCGTGCAGCGGCGGGTGGAGGTAGCGGCACGCTCCGCCATACAGGTGAAGCAGCGCAGGCAGCGGACAATGTCCTCCTCCTTGTTTGCCATCACCTTGTTGGGCAGGAAGGGGTCGGCCAGCAGGGCACGGGCCATGTACACCACGTCGGCCTTGCCGCTGGCGATAATCTCCTCCATCTGCTGGGGATCATTGAGTCCGCCGATGGTGGCCACGGGGATTTTCACGTGCTTTTTGATCTCGGCAGCCAGATAGACGTTGCAACCATGCTCCTTGAACATGGAGGGGTGGGTATCGCCAAAGCCCCGCTGGTAGGTGCCGGCGGAGACGTGGAGCAGGTCGATGCAGTCCTCCAGCTCCTGGGCAATGGCCACCCCGTCCTCCAGGGTGTAGCCCCCCTCAAAGAGCTCGGAGCCGCTCATGCGGAACTCAATGGGGAAGCCGGGACCCACCGCCTCCCGCACCGCCTCCAGCACCCGGCGGGCAAAGCGGCAGCGGTTGGCCAGAGAGCCGCCGTACTCGTCGGTGCGGTGGTTGAAGTAGGGGGAGAGAAACTGGTTGATGAGCCAGCCGTGGCCGCCGTGGACCATGATCATCTCAAAGCCAGCCCGCTTGGCAAGGCCCGCGGTGCGGCCGTAGGCGGCTACAATGTCGTCGATCATCTCCACGGTGAGCTCGCCCACCTCCACCCCGTCGGGACGGGTGCAGGCGGAGGGGCCCCACTGGGCAAGGCCGTGCTGTCGGCTCTTGTCGGTCATGTAAGTACCGGCGTACATACCGGAGTGGCTCAGCTCCACGCTGGGGATGGCACCGTGGCGGCGAATGGCGTCGGCGGTATAAGTAAAGGAGGCCAGGGAGTTGAGAATGGCGGTGTCCAGATGGTAGGCATGGGAGCCGTCGGTCTGGGGATGGACCATACACTCACTGATGGTCACCGCGCCCGCGCCGCCCTTGGCACGCAGCTCGTAAAAGGCGGTGGATTTGGGGCCGATGCAGCCGTCGTTGGTGATGTCGGTGCCGCCCATGGGGGCGGAAAAGATCCGATTGCGGAACGTGACCCGCCCAATGGTGATGGGCTTGCATAGATTCGGGAAATGATATTCCATGGTACTCATCCTTTCATGTTCTTTTGTTGTCCGGCCGGGACGCGGGGTTACACCTGGTTCTCCCGGAGCAGACGCTCCAGATAGCGGTGAATGAGGGCAATGCCGTCCTCCCAGGCGTCCATACGGTTGATGAAAAAGCCGTGGACGCAGTTCTGGAAGCGCTTGCAGGTGACCTCCACCCCGGCCTGAGCCAGATGCTTGGCAAACTCCTCTCCCTCGGGAGCCAGGCTGTCATCCCCGGCGGTAATGACCAGGGTTGGCGGGAAGGCGGTCAGCTGCTCCGCAGCGGCGAAAAGCGGAGAGACCCGGGGATCTCCTGCCCCCTCCGGCGGACAGTACAGGGCGTTATAATTGCGGGCCCGCTGAGGGTCCATATCCCGCTCCGGGTGGAATTTCTCCGCCGGATCGGTCTTCATATCCAGAGGCGAGTAGGCCATGACTGAGCACAGAGGCTTCACCATAGGGCTCACCGCCTCCTCCATGCACACGTTGGCCACCAGATTGCCCCCCGCGCTCTGCCCCAACAGCAGAAGCTTATCCGGATCGCAGTCCAGCCCGGCCGCCTGCTCCTTGGCCCACAGGGCGGCGGCCCGGGCCTGGTGCACCGCCGTGGGGAAGGGGTGATCGGGGGCCAGGGAGTAGTCCACGTCGGCCACCACACACTGGAAAGTACAGGCCAAGCGGCGGCAGAACAGCTCGTCCCGGTCGCTGCGTCCCCGGATAAAGCCGCCTCCGTGATAATTGACCGCCATGGGCGCCCCCGGGCGCACCTGCCAGGGGACAGTGAGATACACCCTCACCGGAGGCTCTCCCTCCACCGGCACCTCTACCGGACGCACCGAGCAGGGATAGCGCTCCATCTCCTCCCGGGAGATGGTGGGCTGGGCCTGACGGGGCACGCTGGCTTTCATAGCTTCCACTAAGCGCTGTTTGTCATTATAATCCATATTCACACCTCATGTAAGTGTTTTGTTTTTTCCATTATATCGCCCCTGTTTTTTCTTTTACAAGGCCTTTTCCCATAGTAATTTGGTATGGTTCCATAGCGAACGCTTTACCGTCCCAGGACAAGTCCGGGATAGACAAGCGTTGAAAAAGAGCATAAAATAGGAAAAAACGGATGGGAGGACCCCCCTTATGAGCCTGGATAAGTTTGACTATGTACTGGCCCTGGCGGAGGAGCGCAACCTGACCCGCGCCGCCAAAAAGACCTTTATTTCCCAACCTGCCCTTACCAACTACATCAACAAGCTGGAGAGCCAGCTGGGCATCAAGCTCTTTGACCGCACCGTGACCCCCATCCAGATCACCCGGGCAGGCGCCCTGTATATCGAGCGGATGAAAAAGATCCAGATGGCGGAAAACAACCTCTTCAGCGAGCTGCGGGCCCTGGGCTCCCAGGAGACGGTATTCCACTTTGGTATCGGAGCCACCCGGGGCAGCCACTGGCTCCCCTTCCTCATCCCGGAATTCTGCCGCCGCCACCCGGAGGTGGCCCTCCAGCTCCACGAGCACGGGGAGGCCTTTCTGGAGGACGGGGTCCGCCAGGGGGAGATTGACCTGGCCTTCGGCGCGCTGAACACCAGCTACCCAGAGCTGGTCTACGAAAAGCTGACGGATGAGCAGGTGCTGCTGGCCATCCCCCGCAGCTATCCCTGCGTCAGCAGCCTCTCTCCCCAGCAGGCCACTCCAAAATCCCCCATTCTGCTGGACGCCGGACTGGTCAGCGGGCTGCCCTTTCTCCTGCCCTACCCGGGCAACGGCTTTTACCGCTGCGCCCAGATGCTCATGACCCAGGCCGGGGTCAAGCCGGGACGCATCCTCAACTACACCAATATGAATACCGCCTATCAGCTCTCCGCCAAGGGCGTGGGCTGCCTGTTCATCACCCCCGCCCTCTTTGACCGCTTCCTGCCCCACCTGCAAACCCAGCTGGCCTTCTGCACCTTACAGGAGCCGGTCTACACCCGCAGTTCGGTGGCGGCCTATCAGCCGGACAACCCCCGCCGGGAGCTGATCGCAGAGATGATCGCCCTGACCCGGGAGCTTCTCCTGCCCTGTCTCACCCAGCCGGAACAGGCTAACTTCTGACCCCGGTTTGGTTATGATTCCATCACATAACGGTATTAGACGCAGGTGCGTTTCTCCGCTATGCTAAGAGCAGAAAATCTTCCCTTTTCCAGGGAGCAAAGCACATGAAGGAGGAATGCAGTTTGAAAATCACCCGTTTGGAGTATATCCCCGCCAGCAAATATCTGTTTGTGAAGATCCATACCGACGAGGGGATCACCGGCATCGGCGAGGTGGGCGCCTGGGGCTATCTGGACGGCGCCCTGGGCGTGCTGAAAAAGCTGGAGGGCTATCTCATCGGCCAGGACCCCAGCCGCATCGAGCACCACTGGCAGTACATGTACCGCAGCATGTATTTCCGGGGCTCCATTCTCATGAGCGCCATCGCCGCCATCGACATCGCCCTGTGGGACATCAAGGGCAAGGCCCTGGGTGTGCCGGTGTACGAGCTGCTGGGCGGCAAGTGCCGGGACAAGGTACGCACCTACCCCGCCGTGTTCAAGTTCACCCCCGAGGAGATGGCCCAGGCCTGCGCCGACATCAAGGCCCAGGGCTTCACCGCCGCCCGACTGATGATCACCGGCGACATGCGCCAGAAGGTGTGCGGCGTGGAGGACAGCATCTTCTCCCACCGGGTCTCCAGCCAGGTGGAGCGGGTGCGGGCCTGCCGGGAGGCCGTGGGCGACGACTTCGACCTGATCCTGGAGATCCACCGCTCCATGGCCGTCCCCGACGCCATCGCCTTTGCCAAGGGGGTGGAACCCTATCGCCCCCTGTTCCTGGAGGACCCCATTGCCCCCGACAGCGACGAGGTGATGGCCGAGGTGGCGGGCAAGACCTGGCTGCCCATCGCCACCGGCGAGCGCTTTGTCAACATCCAGGAGTTTGAGAACCTGCTGATGAAGAAGGCGGCCCGGTATGTCCGCCCCGACCTGTGCGCCATGGGCGGCATCACCGCCTGCAAGAAGGTGGCCGCCATCGCCGAGAGTCACTATGTGGATATCGTGCCCCACAACCCCCTGGGCCCGGTGTCCACCGCCGCCTGCCTACAGCTGGACGCCGCTGTGCCCAACGTGTGCATCCAGGAGTTCCCCAGCTTCTACCTGTCCGGCGGCGAGAAGGACATGATCACCACCCCCCTGGAGCTGGACCACGGCTTCCTGGTGGTGCCCGACGCCCCCGGCATCGGCATCGAGCTGGTGGACGACATCTCCGAAAAATTCCCCCCCGCCCAGCGCAGTATCCAATGCCAGATCGCCTTCGACGGCTCTGTGCGGGATCTGTAATCCATCCAAACGACTAACGCGCCGCGCCGCCCCACACAGCTGGGGCGGCGCGGCTGTTTTTCTGTCATCAAGAAATGCTATGGAACCATAGCAAACTTCTAACTTCTCGGCCCTTTCTCCAAATTTCTACACCGTGTTTTATACAACACGTCCAAAAAAAGGCGGTTCCGCTGGGAGCAATCAAGGCAGATTATGACGCGATGACCAAACGGTATTTTACTTTTATTCTCCACTTTTGTACCATACATTCAGAAATCGGAACACAGCTGTATTCCTACCCCGCACAGGGCTCCAGACGCTTGGCCGGCGTGTGCTGCCTGTGAAACCAACGAGGAGGGTGAACCTTATGAATCCCCAGCTGATTCTCTGCCTGGTAATCTGTATCATCACCGTGGCGTTCTACATCTACGGAAAATTCCCCATGGCGGTGGTAGCCATGGGTTCGGTGGCCGCGTTCCTGGTCACCGGCTGCATCGACGGGCCCACCGTGCTGGGCTACTTCGGCAACAACAACGGCATCATGATCATGTCCATGTTCGTGGTGGCCGCCGGCTTCAATAAGACCCAGTTTGTCAAAAACGTGGCCAATGGCCTCAACCGCTTTGCCAAGGGCAGCCTGACCAAGATCCTGATGGGCTACGTTCTGGTGGCCATTCTGCTCAGCCAGTTTATCCAGAGCCCCGTGGTGGTCTTCGGCATCCTGGCCCCCCTGCTGGCTCAGACGGTGGAAGGCATCGGCGTCAAGCCCTCCAAGGTCATGTTCTCCCTGGGCGTGGCCTGCATCGCCACCTGCTCCGCCTTCCCTCTGGGCTCGGGCGCTACCGTGGCCGCGGAGCTCAACGGCTATCTGGCCGCCGGCGGCTACACGGACTTTGTGGTCCAGCTCACCGATCCCATGAAGGCCCGCCTGCCCCTGGTCATCGTGTGCGCCCTCTACTGTATCTTCCTGGCTCCCCGTCTGGCTCCCGACGAGCCTGTGGTGGCCATCCAGCAGAATGAGAACCGGGGCGCTCAGGCTGCCCTGAACCGCAAGCAGCTGCCCAAGTTCCAGGAGATCGCCGCCTTCATCATCTTCTTCGGCACCACCATCGCCCTCATCTTCCAGAAGTATGTGGGGCTGGATACCTGGATCATCTGCCTGGTGGCCGGTGTACTCATGGTCGTCACCGGAGTGCTCAGCCAGGACGAGGCGGTGGCCGCCATGCCCACCTGGATGTACCTGCTGTTTGTGGGCTCCCTGGCTATGGGCGGCGCCCTGACCAACACCGGCGCCGGCCAGCTCATCGGCGACGCCGTGGCCTCTGCCGCCAACTCCTTGAACAATCCGTTCCTCATCTACCTGATGTTCTTTATCATCCCCTTCCTCATGACCCAGGTCATGCAGAACCGGGGCGTAATGCTCATCTTCATCCCTCTGGCCGCTCAGGCCTGCAAGAGTATGGGGGCCAATCCCGTGGGCGTTGTCATCTGCATCCAGGCCGCCTGTCTCACCGCCTTTATGACCCCCATGGCCACTGCCGCGGTGCCCTACTACATGGCCGCCGGCGGCTACGACATCAAGAGCGTGTTCAAGCAGTCCGTCATTCCGGCCATTTTATTCTGTGCGGTCAGCGTGATTTGGAGCACCCTGGCCTTCCCCCTATACTAAAGCTTCTCTCCTTTCCCATCCAAAATTTTTCCTGTCCTTCTGCCGCGGCGTCTCCCCACCCTGGGAGGCGCCGCGGCGCTGTTGTGCCTTTTGGGGAAACCTGTCCCCGTTTCAAACAACGGTTGTCGTTTTTGGGAATCTATCGTATAATGGCCTTAAAATATGCCCTGTTTTGCGGATCAGGGAGGCCTATTCAACCAGAAAGAGGCAGCACATGAACATCAAAGACTACACCTATATCGTGGAGATCGCCCAGCAGCGCAATCTTACCGCCGCGGCCAACCGCCTTTGTATCACCCAGAGCGCGCTGACCAAATTTTTGCAGCGCATTGAAACGGAACTGGATACCCAGCTGTTTTACCGCCGGGGCAAGCGGCTGATCCTCACCCCCATCGGGCAGACCTATGTGGAAAAGGGGCAGGAGATCATCCGCCTGGACCAGTCCCTCCAGGATGAGATCCAGAAACAGAAGATCAACGGGGCGGACACCATACGTCTGGGACACGGCATGGGGTTTGCGGAGTTTGTTCTGGACCGGCTGCTTCCGGAGTATTATGCCAGGCCCCGGGTCCGCTCCATCAGCATCCATGAGGACAGCTCCACCAGTTTGATCCAGGCAGTGGAGGACGGGCGGCTGGACCTGTGTCTGGCCTACGTCCGGGAGTTTCGTCCTGCCCTGGAGTACACGCCCCTGTGCCGCACTAAGCTGGTGCTGGCGGTGCCTACCGATTCCTCCCTGCTTTTGTCCGGCGTGCCCCGGGAGGGCTATGCCCACCCGGTGGTGGAGGGGGAACAGTGGCTGCGGGAGCCCTACATCCGCATGGCCTCCTTCACCCAATCCGGCGCGGCGGCCCAGGCATACTTCTCCCACCTGGGAAAGTGGCCCAACAGCCGGCTGTACGTGGAAAACGTCCGCAGCGCCCTGGGGGCGGTATCCAACGGGCTGGGAAACTGTATTCTGGCTGAGCTTCCCCACACGAAATACAACGTTTCCTACCTCTCCCTGCCTGATTTGGACTTGAAGGGGCAAAAGACCTGTATGGTCACACTAAAAGGGGCATATCCCGACCGTTCCTTGCAGGAATTGGAGAAAATTATCAAAAAATTGTTCCATTGCACGGAATAAAGAAAATTAAATTGTACTTTTTGACAAAAAATGCGCTCCAAGAGCGCATTTTTTCTTTTTTACACAAATTTGAAAAAGCTGTTTTTTCTCAAGCCGTCAAATCATTCCATAAAGTTATGATATCAGTAAAATAAGTCCTTTGATTCCTAAAAATCTCTCGGATACAATACAGATACAGTCAATCGGCAAACACATGAGGAGGAGAAACGCATGAGTGACTACTTGGATATGGCCCAGTCAGAGGCCCTGCGGATCCGCTGGATCTCGGTGCAGTGCTATGAGATGGTGCTGCCCAACGGAAAGGTTGTGGTGACCGACCCGTTTTACTGGGACGGCAGCAACTATGAAGGAAAGGAAAATCTGACCAAGCAGCAGGAAAACGACCTGAAGGTGTACGCCCAGAAGGGCTTTTCTGTGGACGAGTTCACCGGGGCCGACTACATCCTGCTCAGCCATGCCCACGCCGACCACACCAATCTGGTGGGTAAGCTGTGGGACAAGTTTTATGGCCGGGTACTGGTCCCTGCCGGAGCCGCGGAGGAGATTGCCCGGGTCTATGACATTCCCTACGGCGCTATCATGCCCTTGTACCCCGGCAACACCTACTATCTGGACGACTTTACCCTGACCGTCTATCCCGGCGCCCACGACAACCGAGCCTTCCGGGAGGGCAAGTTCCTGCGGCCCAGCAACCCGGCCAACCAGGACTTCGGCAGCTCCGCCTTTGGCATCCCCTATCCCAACAACCTGTCCGGGCTGGGAAATATGTTCTGCTTCAACTTCTTGATCGAGACCCAGCAGAACTACCGCATCGACTTTTCCGCCGGCCGGGACTACGAGGACCACGTCCGGCATGTGCAGGATAAGAGCCCCAATCTGATGCTCCGCCATCGCATCCGTACCGTCCCCGCCCAGGAGTACGCCCGCCAGATGGAGGCCATGGGCGCCCAGCTCATGCTGCCCCTGCACCACAACAATGCCCGGGCCTCCGGCGAGGATCTGAACGAGTACTTTGAGGCAGTCAACGAGACCCTTCGGGCCGACGGATACCCTGGCACGGCGTTTAATCCCAAGCCCTATCAGTGGTACCGCATCTTTACCGGCATCGCCGGCGTATAAAAGGGAGGAATTTTTATGGATCAGCTGACCGTCTGTCTCATTATTTTCGTCCTCACAGTCATCAGCTACTGTGCGGGAAAAATCTCCATGGCATCCACTTCCATTGTGTCCCTGCTCCTGCTGTCCCTCACCGGATGCCTCAGCGCCAGCGATGCCGTCACCTATTTCGGCGACAGCACCGTGGTCATGATCGGCGGCATGTGCGTGGTAGCCGCCGGCTTTAACCGCACCCAATTCTGCGACAATATCGCCCAGGCCATTTGTGCCCGGGCCAAGGGAAATATGACCGCCATTCTGGGCGGCTATGTGATCCTGGGCATTATCCTCAGTCAGTTTATCCAGAGCCCGGTGGCCGTGTTCGGCATCGTGGCCCCCATGCTGGCCAGCTCCGCCCGGGCCGCCGGAATCAGCCCCTCCAAGGTGATGTTCTCCCTGGGCGTGTCGGTGGTGGCCACCTGCTCCACCCTCCCCTTAGGCGCGGGCGCCACCGTGGCCGCCGAGTTCAACGGCTATCTGGAGAGCTACGGCTATACGGAGTTTCTGGCCGGACTGGGGGATGCCGCCCTGGGCCGCCTGCCTCTGCTCATCATCTGCGCCCTCTATTGCATTTTTATCGCTCCCCGCTATGCCCCTGACCATCCGGTGGTAAACACCAAGGAGGCCCAGGCCAAGGCCAGCAACAAGGTTCCCCTCTCTCCCTTTGCCGAGCGGGCCGGCTACATTATCTTCATCCTGGTGGCCCTGGGCCTCACCTTTGCCAAGCAGCTGCACCTGGCCAACTGGCAGGTTACCGTCATCGGCGCTATGCTGATGGTGCTGTGCGGCGTGCTCAAGCCCAAGGAGGCAACCGGAGCGCTCCCCGTAAGCATGCTGCTGCTGATCGTGGGCGCTCTGGGCATGGCCGACGCCCTGGCCGCCACCGGTGCCGGCGATCTCATCGGCGGCCATATGGCCAACCTGTATAGCGCGGTCAACGGCAACAGCTACATTATCGGCGCGGTCTTCTTTATTGTCCCCTTCCTGATGACTCAGGTCATGCAGAACCGGGCCACCATGATGATCTTCCACCCCATCGCCATCGCCACCTGCGCCTCGGTAGGAGGCAACTCCGTCGGCCTGCAAATCCTGATCCAGGCCGGCTGCCTCACCGCTTTTATGACCCCCATGGCCACCGCTGCCATCCCCTACATGATGGACTACGGCGGATATGATCAGGCCACCATGTTCAAGATGTCCTGGCGTCCCGCCATTCTGTTCACTGTGGTGGCTGTGGCCTGGACCATGACCTTGTTCCCCATTCTGTAAGCGGCCGAAATCCGTTTGCATCCTCCCCTGTCTGTGGTATGATAGTTTCAACAGGAAGGTGATTGGATGCAAACCATGTCTCTCCCCCATAACCACGGGCAAACGATGGAGCAAGCGCTGCAGAACATGCCCAGCGTGGAGAATTTTCAACTTCTGGCAGACATCTTCAAGCAGCTGGGAGACGGAAGCCGCCTGCGGATCTTCTGGCTGCTGTGCCACTGTGAGGAGTGCGTCATCAACCTCTCCGCCATGGTGGGCATGAGCAGCCCGGCGGTGTCCCACCATCTCCGGCAGCTGCGCTCCGCCGGACTCATCGTCAATCGCCGGGACGGAAAAGAGGTCTACTACACCGCTGCCAAGACAGAGCGGGCCCAGCTGCTCCACCATATGATCGAGTCTCTGGTGGAGATCGCCTGTCCCGGGGAGCCGGTCCCATGAGCGGGCAGGATCGCAAGCCGGAGCAGCCGGCGGACCTGGCCCGGCAACTACAGCACGTGCCCGCCGGGCGGCTGACAGTGGTACGGCATGGGCCCGCCGGGCAGGAACCGGTCCTGCTCACCCACCAGCTCTCCGCCCAGACTCAGGGGAAGGGCCAAGTGGAGCTCTACCCCCTGTTTCCCGGCGCAGACGCCTCCTACAACAGGCTGCTGGCCCCGGAACTCACCATCAAGCACCCGGCCTCTCCCCGGGTGCTTGAGCTGTTTTACTGCCGCAGCGGCCGGGTAGGCTGGAACATGCGGGGCGGTACGGCGGTGTATCTGGGAGCCGGAGACCTGACCGCCCACAGCGCCGCCTGCTGCGCGGACTCGGCCATGCTCTTCCCCCTGGGCTACGCGGAGGGCATCTCTATATCGGTGGACCTCTCCGTCCTGGAGCAGAACCCCCCGGATATTCTGCGGGAGGCCCGACTGGACCTGTCCCGGGTGGAGGAGGTCTTTTGTTCCGGTGCGCCGGCCTCCATTCCCGCCTGCCCGGAGCTGGAAGGGATCTTTGCGCCCCTGTATGCCGCCCCTGTCCCCCGGCGCCGGGCCTATCTCCAATTAAAGGTGCAGGAGCTTCTGCTGTATCTCATGGACGCTCGCCTGGAGCGGCAAACATTGACCCAATATGGCTCCCAGCAGACCGAGCTGATCCGGGCCATCCACCGCCAGCTGACCGAGCACCTGGACCATCGCTTCACCATCGAGCAGCTCTCCAGGCAGTATCTTATCAACACCTCTACCCTGAAAGAGGTTTTTAAGGCGGTATATGGCCTGCCCATTGCCACCTACATGAAGGAGTACCGGGTGTCCCAGGCCAAAAAGCTGCTGCGGGAAACCGAGCTGCCCATTTCTCAAATTGCCGGCCTGGTGGGCTATGAAACGCAGGGGAAGTTCTCCAAGGCTTTTCAGGATGTGACCCAGATGCTGCCCCGGGAGTATCGAAGGGACCATCGCCTCCCGCCGTCCGCCCAGCCCTAGCCAGCCCGCATTCACTCCTGAGCCTATCCATCACTGCAACAAGGGAATTGCCGAACCGGCAATTCCCTTGTTCTTTTCTGCCCGGACCGCCCTCATTCCGGTGCCCTTCGCCCGATAAAAGGGCTGAGGGAAACCCGGCAACTGGCGGAGCGCAAACGGAGCTTTCACTACAGGCCAAATCCGATCAAACAGTCCCTCTGCCGCCATGGGGCTTACGTTTTATAAAGGTCCCTTGACTTGCTCCGGCAGGCCCATATAATCGCATTAGAACAGTTCCAAAATCGATGTTGAGGAATGCGACCCGGTATGCCAAGCATTCCCCACATCCCGCCGTAGGATTTCAAGCTGGTAGATCTCTGCCCACCATGCAGGGAGGACTTTCAACAGAAAGGAATGTGAGGAAACTGAATCATCTGCCCCTGTCTGTCCGTGTGCCCATTGAGGCGGACAACCCCAGCATCGTGCGCTGGGAGGAGAAGTGCATTCGATGCGGGATGTGCAAACAGGCCTGCACCAATCTGATGGGCGTGCATGGCACCTACACCTTGGAGGAGACCGGAGGAAAAGCGATCTGTATTTACTGCGGACAGTGCGCCAACGCCTGCCCGGTGGACAGCATCACGGAACGGGACGAGTGTGCCCAGGTCCGTCAGGCCATCGACGACCCCCACAAGGTGGTGGTGGTGAGCACCTCCCCCGCGGTCCGCGCCTCCTTGGGCGAGGAGTTCGGCATGGAGCCCGGCGCCTTTGTGGAAGGAAAAATGGTGGCTCTGCTCCGGGCTCTGGGAGCGGACTACGTGCTGGACACCAACTTTGCCGCCGACCTCACCATTGTGGAGGAGGCCAGCGAGCTGATCCGCCGCATCACCCAGGGCGACCGTCCGCTCCCCCAGTTCACCAGCTGCTGCCCCGGCTGGGTGCATTTTGCGGAGATCTACTTCCCCGAGCTGCTGCCCCACCTCTCCACAGCCAAGAGCCCCATCGGCATGCAGGGTCCCACGGTCAAGACCTATTTTGCCCGGCAGATGGGACTGGACCCTCAGCAGATCGTCCACGTGGCCCTGACCCCCTGCACGGCCAAGAAGTTTGAGATCCGCCGTGAGGAGCTGCACGGCGCCGCCGACTACCACGGCATCGAAGGGATGCGGGATACCGACCAGGTCATCACCACCCGGGAGCTGGCCCGCTGGGCCAAGGAGTCCGGCATCGACTGGAACGCGCTGGCGGACTCCGGCTATGACTCCCTGATGGGCAAGGCCTCGGGAGCCGGAGTGATCTTCGGCAACACCGGCGGCGTAATGGAGGCGGCGCTCCGCACGGCCTACGGGTATCTCACCGGCCAGCAGGCTCCGGCGTCCCTGCTCCAGCTCACCCCGGTCCGGGGCTATGAAGGAGTGCGGGAGGCCCAGGTGGAGATCGGCGAGCTGACCCTGCGGGTGGCGGTCATTTACGGCACGGCCAACGCCCGGGGTTTTCTGGAGCGGATGAAGGAGAACGGAACCCAGTACCACTTTGTAGAGGTGATGGCCTGTCCCGGCGGCTGCATCGGCGGCGGCGGACAGCCCAAGGATCTGATGAAAAACGCCGACGAGACCCGTCAGCGCCGCATTGCGGCCCTCTACCGGCGGGACGGGTCCATGGACCTGCGCACCAGCCATGAGAACCCGGAGATTCAGGCCGTCTATCAGGCCTTTTACGGCCACCCTCTCAGCGAGCGGGCAGAACAAATGCTGCATACGGCATATCAGGATCAAAGCGCCCTTCTCCACGGCGGCAAGCCATAATTTTCTCCTATGTGACTTCTATATACAAACAGCCCCGGCGTCTCCAGGACGCCGGGGCTGTTTCATTGGATGCAGCGGATGGGCCGCAGGCGCTTATTCCCGGGATCCGGCCAGGGAGAGGGTCACCGATACGTCGCCCGGACCCAGCGCCTCCTCCCAGCCGGACAGATCGCTGATTTGTCCCAGGCGGGTGTAGCTCCAGCTGTTGGAGCCATAGAAGAGGACAATCTGATCCCCCTGATAGAGCACGATATCCCCCGCCTGGGTGGTGGTCTGTACATCGCTGGCGGGCAGGCTCTGACCCAGGGCTCCCACCTTTTCAAAGCCGCCGTAGTCCCGCAGGCGGATGGTGACCGGTCCCTGAGCCAGCAGCTCCTTCAGGCCCTGCGCCCCCACATTGTCCGCAAAGGCGGCTGCAAAGGTCTCTTCTCCCACGGTAAGATAGAAGGTATCCTGTTTCATTTCCGTCTCCTCCTGACTGCCCGCCTGGGGCACTTCGCCGGCAGGTTCCCCCTGGGAACCCTCTCCGATACTCCCCGCCGCCGGGGCGCTCTGCCCGGAGGTCGGGGACTCCGGCCCGGCGCCGGTCCCGCAGGCGGCCAGATACAGCAGCAGACAGACCAGCCACACTGTCCACAGCTTTTTCATCCTCATCCCTCCTGGTCACTCCGGACCGGCTTTGCTGCCTTACGCACAGCAGCTGTCCGTTTGCTTGTCCGCTCCGGTACAGACGATCTGGCCCTTGGCGTTTGCGTCGTCCCGGATCACTTCTCCCACGGCGGGCACGCAGATCCGGCCGGCGTAGGGATTTTTGATGCTCACCACCGGCGACAGGATGGTGGCCTCCACCTCGCTCTTCTCAAAGGCCAGGTCGGTGTCCTCCATGGTGCAGTCCACCAGCCGCAGCCCCTTGCAGTAGCACAGGGGCTGGGTGCCGATGATGGTGCAGCGCTCAAAGGTGACATTTTCGCTGTACCAGGCCAGGTACTCCCCCTTGACCACACAGTCCCGCACCACCACGTTTTTGGCGTGCCAGAAGGCGTCCTTGGTGTCAAAGCGGCAGTGCTCAAAGACAGCATTCTCAATGTACTGGAAGGAGTACTTTCCCCGGAAGTCCACGTGGTCAAAGTGCAGGTCGGTGGAGCGCATCATGAAATACTCGCTCTGGGCGGTGCAGCGCTCCATGGTGATGCCCCGGGTGGACCAGCCAAACTCCGGCGAGACGATGTCGCAGTCCCGCAGGGTGACCTGGCTGCACTCCCGCAGGGCCTTGATGCCGTGGAGCTTGGTTCGGGTGATCTCAATATGGTCCGAGTACCACAGGGCCGCCCGGCACAGCTGGGTCATCTCGCTGTCCCGGATCACCAGACCGTGGTCGTGCCAGAAGGGGTAGCGCAGGTTGAAGAAGCACCGCTCCGCGGTAATGTCGCTCCCCTCCTTGAAGGCGCTCTCTCCGTCGGCAGGTCCGTCAAAGGCACAGTCTGTCACACGGACCCCGTGCACGCCGTACAGGGCGCGCTCGGCGTCAAAGGTTTGATTCTGAATCGTCTCCATTCCAGGATTCCTTCCTTTCCATTCATCCTCCGCCCGGGTCATCCCCCGGGCTGTTCCTTCCCGATTTGATAGACCAGGTAGTCCAGACACCCGATCTGTTTTTCCTCCCGGTGGACCTGCTCCAGCAGCGCTGCCCGCCGGGCCGTAAGCAGGCTCAGCTGCTCCTTTACCTTACCGGCCCGCCAGCAGGACAGGTACTGCTCCACTTGCTCCTCCTCCAGGCCGGCCGCCTCCAGGTTCAGCACCAGGTCCCCCACCGTCATTTCGTGTGCTCCCATGCTCCGCACCCGGGCTTTCTTACAGGAATGCCCCGTTGCACACCTGGATCACCTGGCCCTTCACATGCCGGCCCATCTTGCTGGCCAGGAACAGGCAGGCGTAGGCCTGGTCCATGGGGTCGCACTCCGGGCCGGGAAAGTAGACAAAGTGGCCGCTGTACTCCAGCATCTTGGCGCCGCCGGGCTGCTCCCCCGCCTTGTTGGCTAGATGGGCCGGGGTCACCGTGGCCCCGGGGGCCACCGCGTTGCAGCGGATATTGGTGTCGATGAGCCGCATGGCCACATTCTTGGTCAGAGTGTTCAGCGCCCCCTTGGTGGAGGTGTAGGTGGCCCCGCAGAAGGGCCGCTCCCCGTTTACCGAGGAGATGTTGATGATAACGCCGTCGTTCTTGGGCAGGAAGATCTTCAGGGCCTCCCGGATGTAGCGCATGGGGCCGCCCAGGTTGGTGTTCATCACATACAGCATCCACTCGTCGTCGGTCTCGTCGAT
>CALWYB010000037.1 GCA_944385665.1 uncultured Oscillospiraceae bacterium | reverse complement strand
GGCGTCAACGGCTCCGGCAAGCACAACAACTGGTCCATCGGCACCGACACCGGCGAGAACCTGCTGGACCCCGGCGATACCCCCAACGAGAACCTGCAGTTCCTGCTGGTGCTGGCCTGCATCATGAAGGCGGTGGATGAGCACGCCGATCTGCTGCGCTGCTCCGCCTCCTGCGTGGGCAACGAGCACCGTCTGGGCGCTCAGGAGGCCCCTCCCGCCATTATCTCCATCTTCCTGGGCGACCAGCTGGACAACGTAGTGAGCCAGATCGTCTCCAGCGCCGACTCCATCGGAGTCATTGCCGCCGGCAAGCTGGACACCGGCGTGTCCACCGTCCCCGTCATCAAGAAGGACGCCACCGACCGGAACCGTACCTCTCCCTTCGCCTTCACCGGCAACAAGTTTGAGTTCCGTATGGTGGGCTCCTCCGATTCCATCGCCGACGCCAACATCACCCTGAACGCCATCGTGGCCCAGGCCTTCTGCGAGGCCGCCGATGTGCTGGAGAAGGCCGACGACTTCCACGCCGCCTGCACCAAGCTGATCCACGACTGGATGACCCAGCATCAGCGCATCGTCTTCAACGGCAACGGCTACTCCGAGGAGTGGGTGGAAGAGGCCGCCCGCCGCGGCCTGCCCAACCTGCCCTCCATGGTGGACGCCATTCCCTGCCTCACCACTCCCAAGGCGGAGGAGCTGTTCACCAAGTTCGGCGTGTACACCAAGCAGGAGCTGGAGTCCCGCGCCGAGATCATGTACGAGACCTACGCCAAGGTGCTGAAGATCGAGGCCAACACCATGATCCACATGGCCGGCAAGCACTACATCCCCGCCGCCATCCAGTACACCACCACCCTGGCCCAGTCCATCGCCTCCGTCACCTCCGTCTCTCCTGCCGCCGATGTGTCGGTGCAGAAGGAGCTGCTGGATCAGTGCAGCGCCCTGCTCTCCGATGCCTCCAAGGCTCTGAAGGACCTGAAGGTGCTGCTGCCTGAGGTGGACGCTCTGGAGGACGTGGCCGAGATGGCCCACGCCTACCACGACAAGGTGGTGCCCGCCATGGCCGCTCTGCGTCATCCTGTGGATGAGCTGGAGCTGCTGGTGGACAAGGACATCTGGCCGGTGCCCACCTACGGCGACCTGATGTTCGAGGTCTGATTTCTTCTCTTGTTTCCTTGCATTCACTCATTCTCCTTTGTTATATTGTTGCGGCAAGGCCCGGGCATATGCCCGGGCCTTGCTGTATTCTCTGGCTTTCCTCCGGTGCAGAAGGCCCGTAGAGACCCGGAGACCGGACAGGGCAGTTTTCTTTTTCTCCCGCCCGGCAGGGGAGGCGAAGACGGCCGGGAAAGGGGAATATGATGAAATCCGCTCATGCAAAAGGCCGGCAGCAGAGCTGCCGGCCTTTTGCGGTCAGAAAGGGGAAAGGGGAGAAGAAACGGTTACAGGAAATTGCGGATGACAATGCCCTCCGCCTCAAAGGCCTTGCGGATGCGCTCCACAAAGGCCAGAGCCTTGGCGCCGTCGCCGTGGACGCACAGGGTGTCGCCCTGGATGGCGATCTCCTTGCCGGTGATGGCGGTGACCTTGTGCTCCTTGATCATCTTGATGCACCGCTCCACCGCCAGGTCCTCATCGGTGATCATGGAGCCGGGCTGCTTGCGGGGCACCAGGGACAGGTCCTCCATGTAGGCCCGGTCGGCAAAGATCTCCGCGGCCGTCTTCAGGCCCATCTTCTGGGCCTCCTGGCCCAGGACCGCGCCGGCGCAGTAGAAGATGCGGATGGAGGGGTCGATCTCATACACCGCCTCGCAGATGGCCTTGGACACCTCCCGGTCGTACTGGCACAGGTTGCCCAAGGCGCCGTGGGGCGCCACGTGCTGCAGCTTCATGCCATAGCTCTGGGTGAAGGCCATCAGGGCGCCGATCTGATACTTCATGTAGTTTTTGACCTCGTCGGTGGACAGGACCATCTTCCGGCGGCCAAAGCCCATCAGGTCGGGGTAGCCGGGATGGGCGCCCACAGCCACGCCCCGCTCCTTGGCCATACGCACCACCTTGTCCATCACCATGGGATCGCCGGCGTGGTAGCCGCAGGCCACGTTGGTGGAGGTGATGTGCTGGATGATGCCCTCGTCGTTTCCGATGCGATACGCGCCGAAGCTTTCACCCATGTCGCTGTTCAAATCGATGGTATACATGAAACGCACCTCTTTCTGTTACTGGGAGACCACTTGGATGGAGGTCTCGTAGACTTTTCCGTTGACGGTAATGCGGTAACGGCGCACAGGACCAGGCAGGGTAGTCTCGGGGTAAACGGGAGGCTGGTGAGCCTGAACGGAAGGCTGGGCCTGGGGCGCCGGGGCATTCAAGGTTTGATCCAGAGTGTTGAGCCGGTTTTGCATCTCCCGCCACAGCTGGTGGGCCTGGGAGACGGGCACGGACTGGAAGCGGATGACGTCGCCGGGGCGGCACTGGCCGATGACCGGCAGGTCGGCGGTAATGACGGTGGCGATCTTGGTGTAGCCGCCCACGGTCTGGCGCTCGGCCAGCATGATGATGGGCAGGCCGGAGGTGGGCACCTGGATGGCGCCGGTGACCATGCCGTCGGAGATGATGTTGCCGTCCACCTTATGCTGGATGACCGGGCCGTCCAGGCGGCAGCCCATGCGGTCAAAGTCGTTGGTCACGTTGTAGGGCTGGCCCAGGAAGGTGTCCATGCCCTGGGGGGTAAAGGCGTCGTCCTGGGGACCCAGGATGACCCGGAGCACCCGCTCTTTTCCGGCGGGCATGGGGTGGTCGGTGCGGCGCTCTGCCATGCGGGGCAGGGAGGTCTTAGGGGCCAGGAAGCCGATCTCGTCTCCCTTGGCCAGCTTGCGGCCCTCCAGGCCGCCCACCTTGTTCTGCACGCCGGTGGCCCGGCTGCCCATCACCAGGGGCACGTCCAGTCCGCCGGCAAAGGCCACGTAGGTGCGGCAGCCGTTGCGGGCGGCCCGCAGCTTCAGCACCGAGCCCGCCTTCACCAGAACCGCCTGGTTCATGGGCAGAGGCTTTTCGTCCAGCAGGGGCATCATGTCCCCGCCGGTGACCGCGATGATATTATCCTGGGTAAAACGGAGGGTGGGGCCCAGCATGGTGGCCTCCAGCGCGCTCAGATCTCTGGGGTTGCCCACCAGGATGTTGGCGATCTGGAAGGATTCCTTGTCCATGGGGCCGGAGGGGGAGACGCCGAACTGCTCATAGCCGTACCGGCCGCCGTCCTGAACGGTGGTCAGCACACCGGGATTTTCTACCACGATGCCCATGTTCAGCCCTCCTTCTCATAGGTCTTGGGCTGGTAGCAGCCCAGTTCCACCTGACGCTTGATATCCATAAATTCCGCCTTGTCCACCGGGACGTGGTGGATCCACTGGCCCGCCTTCAGCAGGAAGGGATTCTTCTTGCGGTAGTCGCAGGCCAGGATGGGGGTGGTGCCGATGATATTCCAGCCGCAGGGCTGGTCAAAGGGGATGATGTCGCTCAGCCCCAGCTGCACCACGATGCTGCCGCCCGGGATACGCACCCGGGGGGTCTCCCGCCGCTTGAAGGAGAAGGGGTTCTCAAAGCGGGCGGTGTAGGGGTGGCCGGGCGCAAAGCCCAGCATATACACATAGTAGTCGCTCTGGCTGTGGATCCGGATGATCTCCTCCTCGGTCTTGCCCTCAATGCGGGCGATCTCCTCCAGATCCAGGGCGTACTCGCCCTCGTAAAGCACGGGGATCTCGGTGACGATGGACTTGGGGAGGCTGGACAGATCCAGGTGCTTGACGCCCTGGTCGATGGCCTCCTTCAGCTGGTCCAGATCCGCGGTGAGCGGATCATAGTGAATGACCAGGGAACGGTAGGTGGGGATGAGTTCTCCGATCCCGGGGAGCCGCTGCTCCTCCAGAGCCCGCTTGAGGGCCACCACCTTCCGGTTGACCTCCATGCTGATCTCATTTTCGAACTCCACCAACAGGGCCTGGTCGCCCACATCATGTAAGGTGTACATAGGCATTCCTCCGCTTGACTGTCCGGCCGGCCCATAGGGAATGGACCGGCCGGATCGGTTAATATGTATCTGCTTGGGATCGGAGCAAGGAGAATCAGCTGTTGTAGATCTCCTTGTTGAACTCCTTCTCGCTGGTGGACACGATCACGGTGGTAGCCGCGTCGCCCACCACGTTCAGGGTGGTCAGAACCATCTCGCAGGGCTTGTTCATGGCAAGCACCAGAGAGTAGATGAGGGTACAAAGCTCGGTGTTGAAGCCGGCGCCGGTGAGCACGGCGTACAGCATGACAGAACCGGCAGCGGGGATGGCCGGGGTGCCCATGGAAGCGGCGATGGCCAGCAGGGTCATGGTCAGGTAGTTCATGGGGGTCACGTCCAGGCCGGCGCAGGTGGCGATGAAGGCGGTACCGATGATGTGCATGATGGCGGTGCCGTTCATGTTGATGGTCATGCCCACAGGCAGGACGAAGTCGGCGATCTCCTCAGAGCAGCCCAGCTCCTTCACACAGGTCTCACGGTTCAGCGGCAGAGCGGGGGCGGAGGCGGCGGCACCGAAGGCGATGATGGCCACCTTGATCATCTTCTTCATGAAGATGAAGGGGTTGCAGTGGGTGGAAGCGCCGATGGCAACGGGGTAGGCAACCATCAGGTAGATGATCAGAGCGATGATGGTGACGACGATGTAGGCGATGATGTTGCTCACCTGGTCAATGCCGTAGATGGCAAAGGTGCGGGTAATCATGCAGAACACGGAGAAGGGGCTGCAGATGATGATGAGGAAGTCCAGGAACTTCTGCACGATCTGGCTGCACTCGTCGCAGAAGGTCTTGAAGACCTTGATCTTGTCCTCCATGGCGGCGATGCTTACGCCGATGATAACGGAGCAGGTGATGACCGCCAGCATCTTATTGTTGTTGCTCAGGGCGGAGATCATATTGTCGGGCACCGCGTTGACGATGGTGACCAGGATGTTGCTGGTCTCGGCCTCGGTGACGTCGGCGGCCAGGTTGTCCACCACAAACTCCCGGTACAGGCCCATGTTGATGACCAGCTCAGAGACGATGGCTGCGAAGAAGCAGGCCACCAGGTAGAACAGAACAAAGGTGATGATGGTCTTGCCGGCGATGCGGCCCAGCTTTCTCATATCATTCATGCCGCACACCGACATGATGATGGAGAAGAAGACCATGGGCACGATGGCCAGCTTCAGTGCGTTGGTAAATACGGTTTGAACGATATAGAACAGGCCGATGGCGTTGCGGCCCTCGCTGACCGTGATATCCTGGAAGAACAGCTTATTCAGGATATCCCAAACGGCCGGGGACATGGACGGCTTCAGTAAAGAGATGACAACACCCACGATTACACCCAGGATGAGGGCTGTCACCATGCGCTTGACAAAGCTTTTCCGTTTCTTCTCAACCATGATTTCAACTCCCGTATACAACAGTTATCCGATCTCCCGCTCTTTTGGGATGCTCGAACATGGGATCCGCCTGCAATTTTTCGGGTCACCGGTGTCGACAGGAGTTTTCCTATCTTAATTGCCCAAAAAACAACGGGCGTTCCGTCTGAAATAAAGATAACATTTCCAAAGTTTTTTGACAAATAAATATTATGAAAGCAATATATTTAGAAAATAAATATTTACAGGCTACAAAACCTACGAAAAACCGACAGTGACCTCTTTCTGTCATCTTTATCAGAATTTTAAATAATTCCCATTTATTCTATTTATGTTAGGAATAATAATTCTGTACACCGAAATAGTCCCGGGAGGTAAAATCAGGGAAATCGCCAATAAATTGCCCAAAACAACCCCCGCCGTCGGGGAGGGGGACTCCGTACAAAACATACAAAAAGCCCGCCCAGGCTGCTCCGGCGGGCTTTTATTGCGTTTCTAAATAATTTTTATCGCATATATTCATTTTACAAATATAATTTGGGTGCGCTATAATGGCGCCAGAAGCAGAAATGAAGGAAAAAACTCGATGGATGATACAACAACACATCAACAGAGAGGAAAGGAGAATCGGTATGTTTGAAACTGCTAAGCGCATGGAGATGCTTCCGTTTTCCGGCATCCGTGTCATGATGGAGCGTGCCAACCAGATGCAGAAGAAGGGGGAGGACGTGATCCACATGGAGATCGGCCGTCCCGACTTCGACACCCCCCAGGTCATCAAGGACGCCGCCTATGACAGCATCCGCCGGGGCAATGTGTTCTATACTTCCAACTATGGTACTCCTGAGCTGCGTCAGGCCATCGCCGACAAGCTCAAGCGGGACAACAACGTGGACTACACCGCCGACGAGATCCTGGTGACCATCGGCGTGGGCGAGGGCACCTATGCCGCCGTGGCCGCCTTCCTGAACCCCGGCGACGAGGTCCTGGTCCCCGATCCCGTGTGGCTCAACTACATCCACGTGCCCAACTTCTTCGGCGCCGTCCCCGTCAGCTACAAGCTGCGGGAGGAGAACGACTTCCAGATCGACCTGAAGGAGCTGGAGAGCCTCATCACCGACAAGACCCGCATGCTGGTCATCAACACCCCCGGCAACCCCACCGGCGTGGTGCAGTCCTATGAGACCCTGAAGGGCCTGGCCGACATCGCCATCCGTCACGACCTGATCGTGGTCTCCGACGAGATCTACGAGAAGCTGGTCTACGGCGGTGCCAAGCACATCAGCATCGCCTCCCTGCCCGGCATGAAGGAGCGCACCGTCACCCTGAACGGCTTCTCCAAGTGCTACTCCATGACCGGCTGGCGTCTGGGCTATGCCGCCGCTCCGGTGGAGTTCATCAAGGCCATGGTCCGGGTCCACCAGTACATCAACACCTGCGCCTGCTCCTTCGTGCAGGAGGCCGGCATCACCGCCCTGGAGAAGGCCGAGCCCGACGTGCAGGAGATGGTCAAGGAGTACGCCCGCCGCAGAGACTACATGGTCTCCGCCATCAACAGCATCGACGGCGTGAGCTGCAAGACCCCCGGCGGCGCCTTCTATGTCTTTATGAACATCAAGTCCTTCGGCATGAGCTCCGCCGACATGGCCAACTACCTGCTGGAGGAGGCCAAGATCGCCACCGTGCCCGGCTCCGCCTTCGGTTCTCAGGGCGAGGGCTACATCCGCTTCTCCTACGCCTGCAGCTACGAGCGCATCGTAGAGGGCATGGAGCGTATGCGCAAGGCCCTGGCCAAGCTGCCCAAGAAGGCCTAAAAGCGCTGCCACACCTGGCCGATGTGCAGATCGAATTTCAGATCCCGCAGATACTGGGTCAGGTTTTCCTCAAAATAATCCAGCGCCTTCTCCGTGGCGACCAGAGGCGTGCGGTGCTTGATCTTGTAGCAGCACCGGTTGGGGGGAGGATTCTCCAGCCGGCTGACATACAGGGCGTGGGTGCCGTAGAGCTCATGGATCACCGACTCCGGTGCAATCATCCAGTACTGCTCCCGGGGGTTCCACAGCTTGGAGAGCACCATGATGGTGTCCGCCGAGAAACGGGGCCGGGCGTAGTTGGTCAGCCACTGGTCATGCCAGATCTGGTAGGGATCGTTCCACTTTAAAAACAACTCCTTGGTGGGGTCAAGCTCCTCGGTGTGGACCAGGGGCTTGTCCACCGCCGGGTTGGACGACTGGACCAGATACATCTGCTCCTCAAAAACACACTCACACAGAATGTTTTTGTAGTAGAGCTGGTAGTACACAAAGGCCAGATCGATGTCGTGGGCGTCCAGGATGCCGTACAGCTCGGAGGACTGGTGGGTGCGGATGTTGAGATCCAGCACCTTTCCGCTGCGGATGAGCTGCTGATAGAAGGGGGCCAGCAGGGCCACGTTCACACTGTCGGTACAGCCGATGGTGAGCAGGGTCCGCTCCCGCCGCCCCTGAAGCTGCCGCGTCTCCTTCCACAGGGACATCATCCGCTCGGCAATGGGGATAAAATCGGTCCCTTCCGGTGTGAGCTCGATCTGCTTGAACCCCTTGCTGCGCAGGATCAGCGAGCAGTTGAGCTCCTTCTCCAGCAGCTTGAGCCGGTGGCTTACCGTGGGCTGGGAGAGGAAGAGCGCATCCGCCGTTTTGGAAATGCTTTTTGTGCTGACAATGGAGAGAAACATCTCAATATCGGCCAAATCCATGCAAACGCCTCCTTGGTACCCCGACATGAGGGCGCAAAAATATTACTGACAGTTTACCACACATTCCGCGGTTATTTCAATCGCTTGAAATCATTGTATCGAAAGAAGGATCTTATCATGGCAGTTGGATGCAGAATCAAGAAAAATATCGTCCGTCCTGACCGCAGCCTGGTGGAGGCCTTCCGGGGCATCCCCGTGGCCAACATTGACGACTGCATGAATCGTCTCTCCGCTGTCCAGGCGGAGCTTTGCCCCATGAACTCCTCCCCCCTGCTGGGCACCGCCTTCACCGTGAAGTGCCCCGCCGGCGACAACCTCATGTTCCACAAGGCCCTGGATCTGGCCCAGCCCGGCGACGTGCTGGTCATCGCCGCCGGCGGCAGCATGAGCCGCGCCCTGTGCGGAGAGATCATGGCCACCTACGCCCGCAGCCGCGGCATCGCCGGCTTCATCATCGACGGCTGTGTCCGTGACCGGGACGAGCTGGCCCAGTTCACCGACTTCCCCGTCTACGCCAAGGGCGTCATCCCCAACGGTCCCTACAAGAACGGCCCCGGTGAGATCAACTTCCCCGTCAGCGTGGGCGGCCAGGTCATCTGCCCGGGCGACATCCTGGTAGGCGACGGCGACAGCATCCTGGTCATCAAGCCTGAGGACGCTGAGGAGCTGGCCAAGGCCGCCAAGGCGGTCCAGGTCAAGGAGGAGGGCCAGCTGGAGGGCATCAAGACCGGCAAGGGCTTCCCCCGTCCCTTCGTGGACCAGATCCTGGAGCAGATCGGCGTAGAGTACGTAGACTGATTCCCCTCTCATCAACCATAAACCCCCGGCAGCGCGGGACCGGCAGGACAGCCGGTCCCGCGCCGCGTTTTGGAGCCTGCCCCGCCGCATACGACAGCCGCAGCAGAAACGGGATGGATCGTATAAAGACGATCCATCCCGTTTTTTATGTCTGTTTCTGGCACACCCGGCTCCAATCCAGCCGCTTTACCCGAATCCAGCATAGAAGTCCCCGCACCATCAGATCGGCCACCATAGCGATCCAGATGGCGCTCAGCGCCAGGCGGAAGCCGTACAGCAGCACCGGAGCCAGAATCATCCGCACCCCCCACATGCCCAACAAAACAATGAAGAAGGGAGAGCGGCTGTCGCCCGCGCCCCGGAGCACGCCGGACAGGACGATGGACAGTCCGAATAAGGGTTCGGATACCGCTACGATCCGCAGCATGTCCGCCGCCAGGGCAATGACCTGCTCATCCGGGGTGAACAGGGCAGAGAGGGGGACCGCCAGGCAGAACAGCAGCCCGCCGGCAAAGACGCCGGCTGCCAGGCCTACCACCCCGGAGATCGTGCTGTAACGTCTGGCCTGTTCCGGGTCCTTAGCTCCTACGGCTTGCCCCACAAGGGCGGTGGAAGCGAAGGATACCCCCTGGGCAGGAAGGTAGCTGATGCCCTCCGCCGTGACTGCCACGTGGTTGGCCGCCAGGGGAATATTGCCCAGAGAGGTGACCATCCGGGTCATGACCAGCTGCCCGCCGCTGTAGGCGGCCCGCTCCAGCATGACCGGCAGCCCCAGCCGGGCCGCCCGCCGGTTGATGTCTCCCTCCGGCCGGTAGGAGGCTCCCCAGGCCAGCCGGGCTGCTCCCTTTCGCCGGAACATGAGAAACACCATCGCCGCGCCCATGATACCGCCGGACAGGGCGGTGCCGATGGCAGCACCGGCTACACCAAGGCCTGCTCCCCAAATGTGGATCGTTTGCCCCGTCAGAGCTGCCGTCCGCGGAGAAAAGATAAGGAAAAAGTTGAATACTATGTTGAGAAGATTGGCCCCTGCATTAAACAGCAGGGGCGTTTTGGTATCCCCGGCACAGCGCAGCACAGCGGAAAAAACCGCCAGGCAGGACTGCAGGGGCAGGCCCAGGGCATAGAAGAAGAGGTAGCGGCTGGCATCCGCCCGGATGGATACATCTGCCCCCAACCACATGGGGATCCACCGGGACAAAATACCCATGCAGAGCATCCCTGTCATCCCTACCGCAAGCGCCCCCAGCAGCGCCTGACGACATACGGTGTCTGCATGGTTCCACTCCCCGGCGCCCAGACTGTGGGCCACCTGGACCGAGTAGCCTACCCCAGCGGCGGTCAGCAGTCCTACGATCAGAAATACCACCGAGGAGTTGACCGCCACCGCCGCAGTCGCGTCGGCTCCCAGTACCCCGATCATGGCCGTATCCACGTAAGTGGCAGTGGTCAGCAGCAGCTGCTCCAGAATGGCAGGCCAAGCCAGGGACAGCAGGATTCTGGTCTGTCCCTTCCACGCCTGCCCATGCACTTCGCGTCGCATCGTGTTCTCCTTCCGCGTCTCCGCGTCCAGCGGCAAACACCCTGAAACCGAAAGGGCTCCAGGGTGCTTGTCGCGTTATGAAAGGTTGGTATGCAGCGTTACAGTTTGTCCTCCCGCATAAACTGGGCGTTGGTGCCGTTGATGGCGAAGAACTCCTTGGCGGCACGCTTGCCAATGGCGTCGGGGTACTGGGGAATGGCGGACAGGTAGTCCTCCAGCTCCACGTTGGTGAACTTGCCGTCCCGCATGATGACTTTGCCGTCCACCGCGGACAGGGCCACCTCAGGCCCCCGGGCGCTGTACACCAGGTTGGGCACCATGTTGCGCATGGGGTAGGTGTACACCGGCATCATGGAGGGGCAATGGAGGTCGATGGCGATGAAATCGGCCTGCTTGCCCGGCTCCAGAGAACCAACGGTGTCCCCCAGGCCCACGGCTTTGGCCCCCTCGATGGTGGCCATGCGCAGGGCGCGCCAGGCGGGCATGACCTCGGGGTTCTGGTACTTGATCTTGTTGAACAGGCACACGTTCTTCATCTCATTGATGATGTTGTGGCAGTTGTTGCCCGGCGCCTGGTCCGAGCCCAGAGCCACCATGCCTCCCGCCTCCTGGAAGGCCACGCTGGGGCAGACGATGCCGTCGATGATACCGATGGAGCCGGGGTTGACGATCATGGAGGCGCCCCGCTTGGCGATGAGGGCGGCCTCCTCGTCGGTACAGTCGGTGAGGTGGACCGCGATGAGAGAGCTGTCCAGGTAACCCAGGTCGTCCAGGAAGGCGGTGGGCCGCTTGCCATAGCGCTGGACGATCTGATAGGTCTCCCGGTCGCCCTGCTGCACGTGCATGTGGATCTTGGTGCCCCGCTCCTTCACCGCCTTCTGGACCCGCAGGAGCATATCCGGGCTGACAAAGTCGGCGCCCTGGGGGCCAAAGAGGATCTTGATGCGTCCGCCGGCCTGGTTGTTCCACTTGTCATAGAGCTCGATGTTCCGGTTGAGGCTCTCCTCGCCCTGGGCGTCATCAAACTCATAGAGCTCGCCGGGTTGGTACACCCGCCGCTTGGCCGCCCGGATCATCTGGGCAATGTTGCCCCGGGCGCCCACCTTGTCAATAAAGGCGCAGACGTTCTCCATTTTGGACTCGTAGTCGCCCAGGGTGGTGGTGCCCGCCCGGATGGCCTCCAGAATGGCCACCCGGCTGCCGGCGTCCCGCTCCTCGTCGTTGACCGCGTTGTCAAAGGGCTGTAAGCCGAACATCATCCAGTTGTTGGTGTCCTGAGCCAGGCCCCGCATGATGTTGCAGGCCGTGTGCATGTGGGCGTCGATGAAGCCGGGCAGGACCATGTGGTGCTCCAGGTTCAGGGTCTCCTCGGCGGTATACTCCGCCAAAATCTTGGCGCGGTCTCCCACCTCCAGGATCTTACCGCCGTCCACAGCCATGGCAGCATCGCCCCGGTAGCCTACGCCCTCCCCTTCCATGGTGTAGAAATGGGGAGCGATCACGATGGTATCAATCTTTTTCATCACAATCCTCCATCTTCGTTTTCAAACCCTTAATGAACTTTCTCCGGATAACGCAGCTTGGTCAGCTGAGTCAGAGCAAACAGAGCTATTACCAGAATAACAGCTGTAACGGCAATACTCAAGATGTACTGTCCCGTCAAACCGCCGAACAGGAATCCCACAAAGGCGGATACGCCCACCGTGATGCCGTAGGGCAGCTGGGTCATGACGTGGACCACATGGTTGCAGGAGGCGCCGGTGGAGGACATGACGGTGGTGTCGGAAATGGGGGAGCACTGATCGCCGAACAGGCCGCCGCCGATGACCGCGGCAACCACATAGGGGATGGACAGGTCAAAGGCCACCGCCATGGGGAAGGCAATGGGCATCATGATGGACCACACGCCCCAGGAGGAGCCGGTGGCAAAGGAGATGAGGGCGCCGAACAGGAACACCAGGGCGGGAACCAGACCGGGGGTGAGGTAGTTTTCCACGATGTGGATGAGGAACTCGCTGGTGCCCATGCCCTTGACGATGGTGCCCAGAGACCAGGCGCACACCAGGATGAAGGGCACGGAGATCAGCTCGGCCATGCCGTCCACATACGTATCAAAGGCCTTGATGGGGGTGAACAGCTTGGTGGCCACGCCCATGATGCCGGCGCCGATGCCGCCGCCCAAAAAGCCTACGCAGATGGCCAGGGTGATGTTGGCGTTGCGGAAGGACTCCACCAGGCCGTTGTTTACAATATCGCCGGACCAGAAGATGGTGGCAAACAGGGAGCCGAACAGGCAGACGATGGGGACGATGAAGTTCCACATGGTGAGCTTGTAACCCTCGGGCAGCTCATTTTTTACCTCAGGAACCAGGGGCTGGATGCCATCGCCCAGCAGCTTGCCGGTCTCCCGGGCCCGCTTCTCCTCTTTGTACATGGGCCCGAAGTTCAGGCCAAAGGCGGCCACAATCAGCACGGTGATCATGGCAAAGATGCCGTACAGGTTGAAGGGGAGCATGTTGAGCCAGATGCCCCACTCATTGCCCTGGATGCCGGCAGTCAGCAGCTCCGCGCCGATCAGGCCGGTGATGAAGGGGCCGTAGCTGCTGATGGGGGAGAGGGCGGCCAGGTTACAGCCCATGGAGTCCAGAATGTATGCAAGTTTGGCCCGGGAGATGCGGACCATGTCGGTGACGGGGCGCATGATAGTGCCCAGCATCAGACAGGGCTCGGTATAGCTGAAAATAAACGCGCTCAGGCAGGTGACGATCTGGCCCTTCTTGGCCGTGTTGATGACCTTGGTCACCCGGGTGGCAAAGGCCTCCGCGGCGCCGGTGGTGCGCAGCATGGCGATGGTGCCGCCGGAGATGGTGACCAGCACCACCAGGGAAGCGTTGCCGCTGAGAGAGGGGATCATATAATCGGAAATGATCTTGGCAAAGCCCACCAGGGGGTTATACCCGTTTATCATGGTAGAGCCCAGCCACACGGCCAGGAACAGGGACATGATGGTCTGCTTGCTCCAAAGAGCCAGCGCAATGGCTACGATCGGGGGAATTAAACACAATACTCCAAAGTTTGCTTCCATAAAAAGGATCCTCCTTTTTTAAAATCTGTCCGGAGCCACCCGGCATTCCCATCCGCACGGTCTGCCGCGCTGGCGTTCGGACTTCCTGGTTTCCACGTTTTTTGGCGTTCCCTCCTTACTTTCCCAGGCATAAAAGCCGCAAAGGCGTTGTCATCCCGAGGGATGGCAACGCCTTTGTTGCAACAGGATACCACGCGAAATTGGCGTTGTCAAGTCCTGGATGTCCGGCCGCCGGCCGGACACGGTCGATGTTTGATTGTCACTGGGCCGCTGTGCTGGCCTGATCCCGGCGCTCCTTGAGGCGCAGCACCGTCATCAGGATGCCGAATACCATGGAGAGCATGGCCGCCGAGGCGATGCGGTACTCCTCCGGAAGCAGAAAGGTGATGGTATTCACCGGAATCCAGAAGAAGGGGATGGTTTTCAGCAGGGTGAAGTCGATGAGCTCTCCCCAATCCACCGAATTGACCGCCTGGCGCACGGTGGGGCTGCCCCCTCTGGTAAAGCGCAGGCTGGCGTAATTGGTGCACACCCGGATGAATCCGGAGTGGAGAGGTCCAAAAATCAGGTTGTTCAGTGCACTGGTGAAAAAGGCCAGGGCAATGGCATTGCCGCAGAAGGGGAGAAATCCGTGGAGCATCGCCTGTTCCGCCCCGGCGCTGAACACCTGAAACGCCAGCGTGACCCACAGGCCGCTGAATCCCCAGCTGGCTGCCACAAACGCTGTGGCCCGGTTGACCTTCCACTGTCCCTCCAGCATCCGGGTGGACAGCAGATCTCCCGCCGTGGCATACACCGCAAACTGAACCGCCCCCGCCAGATAAGGAAGGGTCCGGTTAAACCAGGCAAATCCGCCGCTAGCAATCAAAACGGCAGATGCCACGACCAGGAGCAGATAGAGCAGACACCATGAGATATCATGTTTTTTCATATGACGCCCCCTCTTTAATCTGGTCTTTATCATAGCAAAACAGGGCCCGGGCTGAAATTCAGCACAGGCCCTATTTTTTCCTTATCTTGCCCCCTTCTCACCCACTTTGGGAGCCTGTCTTACTACTTTAGACTATATATACACCTCTTTTGTATTATTTATTTTTACTAATTAATTCTTTGTTTTTCGGTGATATTGCCTATAACTCATCGAAATTGATCTTATCGCTGGCAAAGGGCAGGTTCTGGACCATCTGCACCCGGTTATGTACATTCATCTTGGTATACACACTCTGGAAGTGTTTTTTCACCGTGTGGATGCTGATGTTCAGCTTTTGGGCGATCTCCTCGTTGGTCATGCCATGTACCGCCAAGTCCAACATTTCGCCTTCCCGCTCCGTCAGGTTATACTGCCGGCAGATCTTATCATGGTATCCCTTGGCAAAGAAAAAGCGGGTATCGCCGCGCTTGGCTTCATAGATGAGGCGGTAGGCCAGATGCTTGTGCAGCTGGCTCAGGGCAAACAGGTCCCGCTGGGTAAACTCCCCCTTCTCCTTGCCTCGATACAGCCGCAGAAATCCCACCGGCTCTTCCCGGAAGCAGATGCACAGCCCCGCGGAGTAACAAAGATGGTTGGGCTCATAGAAGGCCTGATAAATGGGAGTCCCTTTCAGCTTGTCCTCCTCCCGGAAGGCGGACTCCCGGAAGGTGGCGCTGGTGTTGCTGTACAGCAGCCAGCGGTAGGCGTCCGCCTTCTCGGTCTGTTCCTGCCAGACATCCAGCATGTTCCGGCTCAGGTGATACCCATAGGTCTCCGTAAAGACAAACCCACCGTCCGTTGTGCGGCTCAGTCAGGCCAGAACAGCCGCGTCATAGGGGATCAGAATGGGCAGCCATCGGTTGAGGATCTCATCCTGCATCTCCTCTACGGTAAAAATGTATGAAATATTATACGCAATTTCGTTGAGTAAAATCCACTCATTTTCGTCCAGATATCCCATAATCCCCTCCCTTTCCAGCCATCTGCAAGTTCTGTGTTCGGAGTAAAAAGATCATAACTCTACTCCTTTTAGAGTAGATATTATGGGTTATACAGTAGAGATTTTACACGTCATGCCGCAAAAATGCAAGTCACATTCTTTTCCTTGGAAATGATTGTATTATTTACTCAGCTGACCGTCTTTATTGTCCCATGTTCTGTAACAATCGACTAGATGCATAAATATTTGTTTCAAGGCAACGCAAAGCAGCCGGACCCATCGCTTCCCAGGTCCGGCTGCTAAGGCAGAAATTTTGACATATGTTCCCTCTGAGGTCAGTGTGTCTGCTTTGCGTGTGCTGGAGTTCTCACCTTTCCCACCGGAGCCGTCCCACCGCAAAACGGAACCGGCTTGCCGTCTGCACAGCAGGCGGCAAGCC
Organism: uncultured Oscillospiraceae bacterium; assembly: GCA_944385665.1. Lineage (GTDB taxonomy): Bacteria > Bacillota > Clostridia > Oscillospirales > Oscillospiraceae > Lawsonibacter. Next base: position 6,604 of record CALWYB010000037.1, on the reverse strand, counting down.
GGTTCTTCTCTCGTTCTCCCTCTTGTATGCACTCAGCCCTGGCCGTAGTAGGCTCCGGGGCCGTGCTTGCGCAGATAATGCTTGTCCAGCAGCTCCTGCTGCATGGGGGGCAGGCCCGGCGTCAGGGCCATGGCATGGAAATCCATGAAGGCGCACTCCTCCAGTACCACGGCGTTATGCACCGCGTTGAAGGGGTCGGTGCCCCAGGTGAAGGGGCCGTGGCTGTGGACCAGCACCGCCGGGACCTGAGCGGGGTCGATGTTCCGGGTGCGAAAGGTCTCGATGATCACGTTGCCCGTCTCCAGCTCGTACTGGCCGGCGATCTCCTCCGGGGTCATCTTCCGGGTGCAGGGGATCTCCCCGTAGAAGTAGTCCCCCTGGGTGGTGCCCATGGCAGGCACGCCCTTGCCCGCCTGAGCAAAGGAGGTGGCCCAGCGGCTGTGGGTGTGGACGATGCCCCCCAGGGCGGGGAAGGCGTTATACAGGGCCACATGGGTGGGGGTGTCGCTGGAGGGCTTATACCAGCCCTCTACCCGCTCCCCGGTCTCCAGGCTGACCACCACCATGTCCTCGGGCTTCATGCCGTCGTACTCCACGCCCGAGGGCTTAATGACCATCAGGCCCTTCTCCCGGTCCACCCCGGACACGTTGCCCCAGGTAAAGGTGACCAGGCCGTGCTTGGGCAGGAGGAGGTTGGCCTCACAGACCTGTTTTTTCAGTTCTTCCAGCATACTTGCTGCTCCTTTCCAAGGGCCGCCGGGCCGGTTGTTTCCGCCCGGCGGCCCGATGTACGTTCTCAGATGCCCTTCAGCTTCCAGGCAATGTCGTTGAGGAAGAGCTGCTGCTCCAGACCCTCCACAGTGGTGTCCTTGCTGATGTGGACAAACTCAATGCCCATCATATTGGCCCAGTCCTTCATCTGCTCGGCGGTGACGTCGTAGCTGAGGACGGTGTGGTGGGCGCCGCCGGCGGTGATCCAGCACTCCACGCCGGTGGTCAGGCTGGGCTCGGCCTGCCACATGACCCGGGCCACAGGCAGGTTGGGCATGGGCAGAATGGGCTTGACGCAGTGGATGTCCTGGCACACCAGGCGCAGGCGGCCTCCCATATCGATGAGGCTGACCACGATGGCGTCCCCCTCCTTGCCCTCAAAGACCAGACGGGCGGGGTCCTTCTCGTTCATGCCGATGCCCAGGTGGTGGGTCTCGATGCGGGGCTTTCCGGCGGCCAGGGAGGGGCAGACCTCCAGCATGTGGGCGCCCAGGCTGTACTCCTTGCCGGGAACCAGGTTATAGGTGTAGTCCTCCATGAAGCCGGAGGAGCCGTTTCCGTTTTCGCCCATTACCTTCAGGATGGTGGTCATGGCGGCCACCTTCCAGTCGCCCTCACCCCCGTAGCCGTAGCCCAGAGCCATCAGGTGCTGGCTGGCCAGGCCGGGCAGCTGCTCCATGCCGTACAGATCCTGGAAGGTGTTGGAGAAGGCCTTGCAGCCCTCGGCATCCATCATCTTCTTCATGGCGATCTCTTCCCGGGCCTGGTAGCGGATGGCTTCCATATTGTCGGTGGCAATGTCGTAGGAGGCCTTGTAGGTCTCCACCAGCGCGTCGATCTCGCTGTCGGTGACCTCGTTCATCACCTTCACCAGGTCGCCCACGGCCCAGGTGTTCACCTGCCAGCCCAGCTTGGCCTGGACCTCCACCTTGTCACCCTCGGTGACGGCCACTTCCCGCATGTTGTCGCCAAAGCGCATGACCTTCAGGCTCTTGCTGTAAGCCACGCCCACCGCGGTGCGCATCCAGCGGCCCAGGCGCTTCTGTACGTCCTCGTCCTTCCAGTAGCCGGCGATGACCTTGCGGGGCATGCGCAGCCGGGCGGCGATGAACCCGTGCTCCCGGTCGCCGTGGGCGGCCTGGTTCAGGTTCATGAAGTCCATGTCGATCTCCTCGTTGGGGATCTCCTGGTTGTACTGGGTGGCAAAGTGGCAGTAGGGCTTCTGAAGATTGACAAAGCCGTTGATCCACATCTTGGAGGGGGAGAAGGTGTGGCACCAGGTGACGATGCCATAGCAGTTGTCGTCGTAGTTGGCCTCCTTGACCACGTCGGCGATCTCCTTGTTGGTCTTGGCGGTGACCTTATACACCAGCTTGCAGGGCAGGTTACCGGAGGCGTTCAGGGCGTCGGCCATCTCGGCGGCCCGAGCAGCCACGGTCTCCAGCACCTCGGGGCCGTACAGGAACTGACTGCCCACCACAAACCAGAATTCCTTGTCTTGCATGTTCATGAGAATTACCTCCATCTCAAAGCCGCTGTGCGGCGCTGCATTGTCTCGTTCTTACAGATGCTCCACCGCAGAGCGCTCCACGGCCAGAGCCTGGGTATAGTGGGCCAGGAACTGGGCAAAGCCCTCCTGATCGGCCGCCTCGGGAGTCTGAGTGGACACCTCCTGGCCGGCAAACACCTTGTGGTCCAGGTAGTGCTCCAGGCTCTCGCCCTCATCCCGTCCCACCATGTAGGCACACAGCAGAGCCATGCCCCAGGGACCGCCCTCGCCGGCGGTCTTCATGACGGACACCGGGGCGCCCGCCGCCGCGGCCAGGATCTTCTGGCCCACCACCGGGGTCTTGAAGAAGCCCCCGTGGCCCAGCAGCCGGTCCACCTTCACCTGCTCCTGGCTGAGGATGTCCAGGCCGATTTTCAGGGTGGCCAGGGCGGAGTAGAGCTGGACCCGCATGAAGTTGGGGAAGTTCAGCACCGCCTCGGGCGTGCGGGCCAGCAGGGGACGGCCCTCCTCCAGGTTGGTGATGGGCTCGCCGGACAGGTAGTTATAGAGCATCAGACCGCCGCCGTCGGCCTGGCCCGCCTGGGCGGACTGGAACATGGCGGTAAAGATCTGGTTCATGTCGGGCTTCTGGCCCAGGGCCTCCAGGAAGCCCTTGAACACCTGAGCCCAGGCGTTAATTTCATTGGTGCAGTTGTTGCAGTGGACCATGGCCACCGGAGCTCCGTCGGGGGTGGTGACCATGTCGATCTCAGGGTAGACCTTGGACAGAGGCTGTTCCAGCACGATCATGGCAAACACGCTGGTGCCGGCGGACACGTTGCCGGTGCGCATGGCCACGGCGTTGGTGGCCGCCATGCCGGTGCCCGCGTCGCCCTCAGGAGGCGCCAGAGGCACGCCCGGCTTCAAGGCGCCGGTGGGGTCCAGCAGTTTGGCACCCTCTTGGGTGAGGGCGCCCGCCTCGTCCCCGGCACACAGCACCTGGGGCAGGATGTCCCGCAGTTTCCAGGGATAGCCCATCTGGGCGGCCAGGGCGTCAAAGGAGTCCACCATGCCCTGGTCATAGTCCCGTGTCTTGCTGTCGATGGGGAACATGCCGCTGGCCTCGCCTACCCCCAGCACCTTCCGGCCGGTGAGCTTGTAGTGGACGTAGCCGGCCAGGGTGGTGAGATAGACGATGTCCTTCACATGCTCCTCCCCGTTGAGCATGGCCTGATAGAGGTGGGCAATGGACCAGCGCTGGGGAATGTTGAAGGAGAAGCGCTCCGTGAGGGCCGCGGCCGCCTGGCCGGTGGTGGTGTTGCGCCAGGTGCGGAAGGGGGCCAGCAGCTCTCCCGCCCCGTCCAGGGGCAGGTAGCCGTGCATCATGGCGGAGAAGCCCATGGCCTTCAGGGCGGTGAGCTCCACGCCATAGCGGCTCTTCACGTCTTCTTTCAGATTGGCATAGGCGGTCTGCAATCCGGTCCACACGTCCTCCATGTGGTAGGTCCAGTAGCCCCCCTCCAGCCGGTTTTCCCAGCCGTAGTCGCCGGAGGCGATGGGGGCGTGGTCGGCGCCGATGAGCACCGCCTTGATGCGGGTGGAGCCCAGCTCGATGCCCAGGCAGCACTGGCCCTGGACAATTTGTTCCTTGATTTCCATGGAAATGGGCCTCCTTTACTTGTTCTTATCCTTGATCTTGGCAAAGATGCTCTGCAGGATGATGAAGAAGCACAGCAGGGCAGCGGTGAGCACGTTGGGCCAGGAAGAGGCCAGCTTGCCGTTGAACTGAACGATGGAGGAGATGGTGCCGTTGATGAGCACGCCGAACAGGGTGCCGATCACATTGCCCACGCCGCCGGTGAGCAGGGTGCCGCCGATGACGGAGGAGGCGATGGCGTCCATCTCCAGGCCGGTGGCCTGGTTTACGCTGGCGGACATGGTGTTCATGCAGTAGCAGATGCCGCCGATGGAGCACAGGAAGGAGGAGAGGATATAGGCCTTCATCTTGGTCTTCTTCACGTCCAGGCCCATCATGGCCGCCGACTGCTCGCTGCCGCCCACGGCGTACAGGGAGCGGCCGAACTTGGTGTAGCGGAGCATCAGGAAGATGACCACCAGCACCACCAGGGCGATGACCACGCCGATGCCCACATAGGGCATGATGACCTTGCCGGCCCGGTTGACCGTGCCGCCGAAGGGCAGGTAGATGCGGAAGTTGGCCATGTCATAGAAGATCTGATCGGCCTCGGCGGTGATGGAGAGCTGGTCGGTGGAGATGACTGCCGTCATGCCACGGGCAAAGAACATGCCCGCCATGGTGACGATGAAGGGCTGGATCTCCAGATAGCCCACGCAGAAGCCCTGGACCAGGCCGAAGACGATGCCGATGGCCAGCACCAGCAGGATGATGGTGGGGGCGCTGGCCCAGCCCCAGTTGTTCAGACCGAAGGCGATGATCATACAGTCCATGGCGATGAGAGAGCCCACGGAGATGTCAATGCCGCCGGTGAGCATGACGCAGGTCATGCCGCAGGCCACGCAGATGAGGCCCGCGTTGCTGCGGAAGATGTTCAAAAAGGTCTGTACGGTGGTGAAGCCCTTGTTGGCGTAGGCCACGCAGCCCGCCGCGTACAGCAGCACAAACAGGACAATGGTGATGAGCAGCAGGGTGGTGTTGCTGTTCATTTTTTTCCGGTCTTTCAGCGCGTTTGCCGCTTTCATACGCCAACCGCCCCCTTTACCTCTTTCTCCGCCTGCTTCTTGGCAGACATTTTCTTAAAGTAGGCCTTCACGGGAGGCGCCTGGACGGCCACGATGATGATGACGATGACGGCCTTGAACACCGGGTTGACAGCGCTGGACACGCCCAAGTTGTACATGGTGGTGGTGATGGCCTGGATGGTGTAGGCGCCGATGATGGAGCCGGCCAGGTTGAAGCGGCCGCCGGCCAGGCTGTTGCCGCCCAGGGCCACCGCCAGGATGGCGTCCAGCTCATAGTTCAGGCCGATGTTGTTGGTGTCGGCGCTGGTGATGCGGGAGGAGGCCACCAGGCCGGCGATGCCGGCGCACAGGCCGCACAGCACGTAGCACAGGAAGATGATCTTCTGGGAGTTGAGGCCGGCGATGCGGCTGGCCTTCCGGTTGATGCCCACGGACTGGATGTACATGCCCATGGCGCTCATCTTGAGCACCGCGGTCACGGCCGCGACGCAGATGGCGGCAATGATGATGGGGGTGGGCACGGGGCCGATGTAGCCGCCGAACACGGCGAAGGAGTCGTTGCGCACGTAGACGATCAGGTTGTTGCACACCAGCAGGCCGATGGCCCGGGCGGCGGTCCACAAGATCAGGGTGGCCACCATGGGCTGGATGTTCAGGTAGGCCACCAGGGCGCCGTTGAAGGCGCCGCAGATGCAGCCCATGATCAGGGCGGCCAGCACGCCCACGATGAGGGGGACGGCCAGCTCGGTGGCCTGGGGGGCGGCGGGACCGGCCAGCAGGGTGCAGCACACGCCGGCGCTCAGGGCCATGACGGAGCCCACGGAGATGTCGGTACCGGCGGAGGCGGAGACCACCAGGGTCATGCCGATGGCCAGGATGGCCACCTCGCTGCCGCGGTTGAGGATGTTGATGATACGGCCGTTGAGGGCCTCATTCTGGATGTAGATCTTGAAGAAGTCGTAAAAGTCCCGCCCCTGGGATACGTCATAGACGATGTTGACGCACAGCACCAGCAGCATACAGAAGATGGGCAGGAACAACTGCTGTTTGGTGAGCTTTTTCAGTTTACTCATTCTCGTTTGCACCTCCCGCGATGGCGGCCATGACCCGCTCCTGGGTCAGCTCGCCGTCCAGCTCGCCCACCTTGGCGCCGTCCCGGAGGACCGCCATACGGTTGCAGGTCCGGAGCATCTCCTCAATTTCGGAGGAAATGAACATGATGCTCTTGCCCTCGCCGGCCAGCTGGATAATCAGTTTCTGAATCTCGGTCTTGGTCCCGATGTCGATGCCGCGGGTGGGCTCGTCCAGGATCAGGAAGTTGGGGTCGGTGGCCAGCCAGCGGGCCAGGATGGCCTTCTGCTGGTTGCCGCCGGAAAGCTGCTTGATGGGGGTCTCCCGGCTGGCGGTCTTGATCTGAAGCAGGTCGATGTACCGGTCGGCGATCTCCTCCTGCTTGGCCCGGGACAGCTGCTTGAACATGCCCCGCTTGGCCTGGAGGGCCAGGATGATGTTCTCCCGCACGGACAGGTCGCCGATGATGCCCTCCGCCTTCCGGTCGTCGGGCAGCAGGCCCATGCCCAGGTTCATGGCGTCGATGGGCTGGTTGATCTTGACCTCCTTGCC
>CALWYB010000036.1 GCA_944385665.1 uncultured Oscillospiraceae bacterium | reverse complement strand
CTGAATGAGTGGAAGGAATTTCAGGCATACACCGGTGCGGTAAACTACACCGCTCGGAACAAGCAGGACACCACCTACCTGGGCCGGTTCACCTTCGACACCATTCTGGACTTTGAGGGGCTCAACCGGGTATTGACCATCCTGGCGAGAGGGTTTCTGTTTCATAACGAGGATGGCAGCCCCGCCGAAGCGCCCCGGGAGCGCATCGACTATGCCAAGCGGGGCCTGTGTGCTTGGTGCAGTGTGCCGGACAACAAAAACGCCACGCCCCGGGAGGCGTGGCAGTTTGGCAGTGATTTTGGAAAACTCCATGGGGAGTTTCCCGGCCTTGCGGATAAAAACGGCAGCGGGTGGTTCCATAGACATGTGCATCGGGTGGTGGATTTTGTGCGGGAAAATCCCGAACGGGTATCCAGCAGCGCCCAGAAAAAGTGTGCTGCCATTGAGAAAGGCTTTGACCATGCCTGGCAGGACAAGGTGATCCAGATGCAGATTCCCCTGTTCGCCCCCACCACCAAGGGGCAGTGGGGCCTGCGGTTTGACAGTTTTCTGGCCCAGGCGCTGGAACTTGGGCCGCTTCGGGATGAGGAGCGGTCACTGCCGCCTGAATTAGTAGAACAACTCCGCGCGCTCACGCCCAAGGGCGTTCCCGTGGAGATGGTGGAGACGCTGGTGGCCTACTACTTTGCCAACAAGCCGGAGGATTCCGACTGGGTGGTGCTTCCGGTGGCCAACTTCGACGCGTACTTCGGAACCACCAGCTTTGGGCGGAAGTATCTGAAACAGATCCCGGAGATCATTCTGGAGCGCTCCGAAACTGGCTTTGGACTGTGTCGGTATCGGCTGGGTGAAGGCGTCGTAATCAAGTAGATAGAATCAGGCATCCATCTCCACTTCTTCCGCTGGAGATGGATGCCTGTTCGTTTCAAAATGATTCAGTTCGTATGCCAATTCCCAAGCTAACTGGAATCCGCAAAGGAAACTGTCAACAGAGCGTTCCTCTGCAATCAGGCCCTGTGCATCCATGATCCGAAGCACCAGTTTTCTCTCAGGTTTTTCCAGACGCTCAATAAGCTGTTGGTGGCAAGTTTCGATTTCCTGCTCGGCCTCCTCCATAGGTAGCGGAGTGTAAAATCTGTCATACAGTAGCTTCAGCGTATTGTTCATGTGCCTCGCCTCCTTGTAGCAAGACACAATACCACAGATCAGAGAAAATAGCCACTACAAAATTTGTAACAATCAAAACCTGCTGTACTGCTTGCCAGATTCTAAAGCCATTGCCTGGTAGTGAAGGTCATCTCACTTTGCCAAAATGACTTCTTCATTCATAATTCGAAGAGCCTCTTGCTCCAAGCAATACGCCTCGTATCTTTTTTTGTTTGCCCCCAATGCCAACTCGTTAATATGTTTTTGCACGGCATGATCCTTTAGTAAAGGAATAGCAATTTGACGCACATGGTTATCATCAATTTCATCAACAACAGAGCCGTATGTGAAACGAGTGATTAGTTGATGCCCATAATCGGAGGCAAGAAAAACATTCAAATATCCAGCTATCTCTGAATTTGCTGGAACCACACGAATAATATGCTGATTTGCGGTCCAACTTTCCCAGTGTTTTCCGACAAGAGTCACTTTTCCTATCGTCCCGCTACACGTAATTAGTGTCATATTTTCATGCAATTCAAGTTGCTTGGCTATGCGTTCACCATGATGGACTAAGGATAAATATTTCTTGTTGCAGGGATCTAATTCTCCAAGCTGCTTTCCGCCAATAAAAACACGGCCATGCCCTTCGTCTACATAAACGCGCTTAAACCTTCCCGGGAGAATAACTTCTTTACTGATTCTGGGATCACCTATGGTTGTTACTTCATCTGCGTTCTGATGTAGGTGTGCTATGATAGCATCAACAATTGGTACATGGTAGGAGGCATCAAGACGCAAATTCATATTACTAAGTTTTACACTGTATGTGTCTACCGTCGAATCGCTTTTTTCCATCTTATAGATAGGTGGCAAATGTAGTTCTCCAACCAACAACTGTGTTGCCTCATCTATCATTTCATTGGATTCATCTCGCAACGCATAGGAGCGAACAATTAGATCATTAACCCTTTTTCGTAATTCTATAGGTGCGTTTGGAACAGTAATTTCTTCCAAGTGTCCTGGTTCAATATGGGTAATTACTGAACCATACCCATTTGTCCTCAGAATCAAATTTCCAACTTTTGATTTAAGAAATGCGTAAACATACCCCAAATCATACTGTTCTTTGAAGGTGATACGGATTACGTCATCAGAGAACACACACCTATCTAATGTTTTTGATACATAAGCTACGCTGCCTATTGTGCCACTACGCGTCAGTAGTAGGGTGTTTTTCTTCAAGCGAAGCTCATCCATATCACAATCCGCTAATCGTGATATATATTTTTCGGGTTTCGGATAAATATCTGTCATTTGTGAGGGAAGGTAAAATCCTTCTCCGTACTCTCTGTCACAGTATATCCTTTTAAGACGACTCCGTTGAATCCAACCAGGATAATAAGCTGTTTCAATTAAACCGTTATCGCCAGCAAGCGCTACTGTTCCGTATATTCCTTTAGAGATTTTCTCCCTTGCTTGCTTAGCTTCCACATCGAAAACACTCGCCTCAAGGCGTTTTCCTCGGCTAACCACATCAGACAAACTGACAGAACACCACTTTACTGGCGATTCTTGAACTTCTATTTTGGGCTGTGTGGTGACCTCCAGCTGAAACGCCAAATTACTGCTTACCATGACACTCCCTCCTGCCGTTTCCATTCTACAAAAATAGCAGGTACATCAGTTGTTTGGTCATCTTCGACCTTTTTCTTTTGTTGGTGGGCAACAGTGCGATCCCCTTCTCCGGTTTCACCCAATACAAGCACACTGTCATTGTCAGGAATAAGGATTTCATTGCCTTCTTTATCACGCTTGAAAATAGGGTTGCCTCGCTTATCATGTCCGACCTTTTCGACCATGGCCATAAAAATGTTGTAATCAGCCATGGTCCCAGTCTTTTCTTCTATATCTTTTTGTTCCTGTGTCTTTTTTTGTAGGAACAAAACAGACGTCTGAGTTCCATTTCGAGGCTGGAAGGTATCAACATGTAAGTCTATGCTTGCAATAATGCGATGATTTTTAATCATCCACTCACGGATATAACCAAGGCCAGGGGAACCAAGGATAGAATCAGGTAACACAATACCCATCCTACCGCCAGGAAGCAAAAACTGAGTACAACGCTCGATAAAAAGAATTTCGGGTGGTACTGATGACTGTAAACGATCAGTCATTGTCCATGTACCGCTCTTTTTATTATTTTCCCAAATATGTGCCAGTTCAAATTGTTCAAGAACAGCCTTATCTTTAATGGGAATCTTGCTGCCGAACGGCGGGTTTGTTACAATTACATTAAAGAAAGCAATGGTATTGTGATTCCTAATTTCTGCCTTTTTAATGCCTAATGCATCTGCCAGTCTGCTTTTAAACTCGTCCGACCACTCGTGGGGAGGCAGGAGAGAGTTTGTTTGGAGAATATTGCCGCTACCATCGTTGTTCATCACCATGTTCATCTTGGTAGCTTTAACAAGGTCAGGGTTGATATCAAATCCAAAGAAATTTGTGGAGGCCATTTCAGATATCTTGTCCTGAAATGCTCTAATGCAATCAGCATCCCATTCTTTCTTAGAGAGACCAACTTGTTCAGAAAATTGCTTTTCCAACTGGTCAATCACATGGGTCATAGCAGTAACCAGAAAACCGCCCGTTCCACAAGAACTATCCAGCACCCGTTCATCAATCTTGGGATTAATCATTTCGACTACCATTTTCATGACATTACGGGGTGTAAAAAATTCTCCGCGGTCACCACGTAAGTTTGCTCCAACTATCTCCTCATAAGCTTTCCCCTTAATGTCGATGTTCGTATTAAGCAGGCTGTACCGTTGTAACTCACTTACTATATACGCCAAACTGCGAGGTGTCAGTTTAATTTCGTCATTGGCGTCAAAAATCTTTCCGTGCCGCTTCTTTACCTTTTCAAAAATCTTAGAAATACGTTTTTGCACAGTTAACTGACCATCTGGATTGGAACGTTCTTCAGAGGTAGTATAAAACTCCAATGGATTTGGAATATTTCTTTCATCCTCAATTTTACAGAAAATAACCTTCAGTAGTTCAAAAAATGCGGGTTGTTTCTGCATCCCATCGTTTACATAGATGTGGTTGTGGCATGTCTTAAATACGAACAGAAGATTATCATCTGAGGCATTTCTAAGGCTTTTTCTGCTTGGTCTATTAACATCATCCAGATTACCATCTGCTGCGGGAATATCATTATATTCCATGAAGCAAATGTTTCCAGCCTCATCCAGATATTTACGAAACACAAATTTTTGAATACTATTTGTCCACATGCCCCATTCGCAATTAGGGCAAACAGACATATAAGATTGCAGCTGAGCAATGCCGTCTTTTGCGTTTCTGGCATCAACAGTTTCTTTCTTACATTCAATGATCAGCTTGATTGTCGATTGTGTTTGCTCCTCACAATCTTTTTCCCAGATTACAATGTCAGCTCTCGGTTTGTTGGAACCTACCTGTAAAGTATACTCGATTCTAATCTGGGATGGTAAATACTTATGCTCATTTACCAGGCGCTTTTCGATGGTCTGACGTACATATTCTTCAGGGGTATCATTCCGGAATTTCCCGTCAATATAATCACAAATTTTCCCATCAGGAATAACAATTACTTTTGCTTCAGCCATTGTCGTTCTCTCCATTTCTATCGTGCGGGTGGACATAGCGGATTATATCTGACAAATCACAGTTCAGCGCATAGCAGATACGAGCAAGAACATCAAGATCGGGTCTTTTTATATTATTCTTACAATATGAATTCAACTGCGTCCGTTGCAAATTTGCTTTGTCTGAAAGCTGATTTTTACTAATTCCGTTTACCCTTAAATAATCGGCAAGGACAATATCGAAATGTCCATAATCAAACGGTTCACTCATAACATCATCCCCCAGTTAAAAATTATATCTCAAAAAGCAGATATGTACAGTTGTAATTATTTGCAGGTGTCGGATATAGAACCGTAAAAATAAAAAGGTAGCTGTAAGCCATGTTATGACTTACAGCTACCTTCATTTGTGCCGTATCGATGTTGCCCCTTAGGGTAGGTTCACTTCATGTCCCTATGACATGGAACAGTTGCGTCCCGGCTGTTTTTGGAAAAGGGAAATTACAGAATGTCGATGTACTCACCGCTCAGGGCCTTGTTCATGGAGCGCACCGCGCAGAACTTGCCGCACATGGAGCAGGTGTCGTCGTGCTCCGGGGAGCGGTCGGCCCGGACCGCCTTGGCGGTTTCCGGGTCCAGAGCGCAGGCCCACTGGGCCTCCCAGTCCAGAGCCCGGCGGGCGTCGCCCATCTTGTCGTCGATGTCCCGGGCGCCCCGGACGCCCTTGGCGATGTCGGCGGCGTGGGCGGCGATCTTGCTGGCGATGATGCCCTGCTTCACGTCATCCACGTTGGGCAGCGCCAGGTGCTCGGCGGGGGTGACATAGCACAGGAAGGCGGCACCGTTCATGGCAGCGATGGCTCCGCCGATGGCGGCGGTGATGTGGTCATAGCCGGGGGCGATGTCGGTGACCAGGGGGCCCAGCACATAGAAGGGAGCGCCCATGCAGATGGTCTGCTGCACCTTCATGTTGGCGGCGATCTGGTCCATGGGCACGTGGCCGGGACCCTCCACCATGACCTGCACGTCCTTCTCCCAGGCCCGCTTGGTGAGCTCGCCCAGGCGCACCAGCTCCTCGATCTGGCACACGTCGGTGGCGTCGGCCAGGCAGCCGGGACGGCAGGCGTCGCCCAGAGAGATGGTCACGTCGTACTCCCGGCAGATGTCCAGAATCTCGTCGTAGTACTCATAGAAGGGGTTTTCCTCCCCGGTCATGCACATCCAGGCGAACACCAGAGAGCCGCCCCGGGAGACGATGTTCATCTTCCGCTTGTGCTTGCGGATCTGGTCGATGGTCTTGCGGGTGATGCCGCAGTGGAGGGTGACAAAGTCCACGCCGTCCTGAGCGTGGAGGCGGACCACGTCAATAAAGTCCTTGGCGGACAGGGTGGCCAGGTCCCGCTGGTAGTGGATGACGCTGTCGTAGACGGGCACGGTGCCGATCATCACCGGGCACTCGTGGGTGAGCTTCTGGCGGAAGGGCTGGGTGTTGCCGTGGCTGGACAGGTCCATGATGGCCTCGGCCCCCATGTTCACCGCGCTCATCACCTTCTCCATCTCCACGTCGTAGTCCTTGCAGTCCCGGGACACGCCCAGATTCACATTGATCTTGGTGCGCAGCATGGAGCCGATGCCCTCGGGGTCCAGGCAGGTGTGCAGGCGGTTGGCGGGAATGGCCACCTTGCCGCTGGCCACCAGAGGCAGCAGCTCCTCCACCCGCATCTGCTCCTTGCGGGCCACGGTCTCCAGTTCCGGGGTCACGATGCCCTGCCGGGCGGCGTCCATTTGTGTGGTATACTTGCGATCCATATCAAGATTCTCCCTTTCCAGAATTAATTGTTTTCCACCGGATATTCCGTGGGAATGGCGTAGGCGTGGTTCAGCGGTCCGCTGCCCACCCCCAGGTCCAGCATAGCCTCCAGCGCGCCGGAGATGTAGGCCTTGGCTCGCTCTACCGACTGGTCCAGGTCAAAGCCCTTGGCCAGGTTGGAGGCAATGGCGCTGGAGAGGGTACAGCCGGTGCCGTGGGTGTTGGGGTTGGGGATGCGGCGGCCCCGGAACCACTTGCCCTGGCCGCTGCGCCAGAGCAGGTCGTCGGCATCGTGGATCTGGTGTCCCCCCTTGCACAGCACGGCGCAGCCGTACCGCTCACTGATGGTCCGGGCGGCCTGTTCCATGTCCTGGGCGGTGGCAATGGTCACGCCGGAGAGGACCTGGGCCTCCGGGATGTTGGGGGTGAGCAGGGTGGCCAGGGGGAGCAGCCGCTCCTTGAGCGCCTCCACTGCTTCCTCCGAGATGAGGCGGGAGCCGCTGGTGGCCACCATCACCGGGTCCACCACGATGTTTTTGGCCCCGTACTGCCGAAGCTTGTCCGCGATAACCCCAATGAGGGCGGTGGAGGAGACCATCCCGGTCTTGACCGCGTCGGGAAAGATGTCGGTAAAGACACAGTCCAGCTGGTTGGCCAAAAACTCGGGGGTGGACTCCAGAATGCCGTAGACGCCGGTGGTGTTCTGGGCCGTCAGGGCAGTGATGGCGCTCATGGCATACACGCCATTGGCCGTCATAGTCTTGATATCGGCTTGGATCCCGGCGCCTCCGCTGGAATCGCTTCCAGCGATCGTCAATGCGGTTTTCATGCTGAAGACTCCTTTCTTGAAACGCATTGAAGTTTTGTAGTGCGGCGACAGGTGGTGCCCCCGAGTCGTCGCAGAAGGTTCTATTCCAGAACCAGGGAAAACAAGGTCAGCCCAGCTGGGCGAGAAAATCCGGCTCATCCAACCGGTGCAGGTACCAGCGGCACACCCGTCCCATGGCCGGCTCATCCTCCGCGGAAAAAGCGTCGTACACGCCAACCACCGGGAAGCCTGCCTGAGCCGCCGTCTGGGCGGCGTGGAGGGCGTCCTCAAAGACCAGAGTGCGCTCCGGAGCGGCGCCCAGCCGCCGGCTGGCCTCCAGATAGAGGTCGGGGCGGGTCTTGGGGCCGTACTGGGTGGCGCTGAGGGCGAAGGAAAAGAAGGACCACACCCCCAGCCGCTCCAGTGCCTGCCGGGCCTGGTGGACCTGGCTGGCGGTGGCCACGGCGCAGGGGACGCCCAGCTGGTGTAAGCGCTCCAGCAGAGTACGGACCCCCGGCTTGAGAGGAACCCGGTCCCGGTACTCCCGGTCGGCCAGCTCCTCCATGGCGTCCATCAGCTGCTGGGGCACAGCGGAGAGACGGTAGGTGCGGATCAGGTACTCTGCAGCCTGGGGGGAGCTCATAGAGCGCAGGGTGTGGGACAGGTCGGGGGCGGGATGGCCGCCAAACTGGCGCACCAACTCCTCCGGCAGACGGTCCCAGACGTACATGGAGTCGGTGAGGGTGCCGTCTAAATCGAAGATGGCAGCGGCAGGGGAGAAGTGAGCCATAACATGCCTCCGAACAAACAAAATCGCCCCGGGAGCCTCCATAAAGAGAAGATCCCGCGGCGTGCGTAAATCCATATCTCCCTACGTTGGCATTACCCAAATCAGGTCACAGGTCGAAGCGCACAGCTTCCTCTCAGCCCGTTTGCGAGCTCCCTTTTTTATTTGGTAGACCGCGATGGAACGCAGTCTGCTGAAACACATTATAGCACGGGAAAATAGGATTGCAAGTTTTTTTCCTCTGGGGTATGCTAAAAGAAAGAAATGGCCCGCTTGAGAGCGGGAAAAGGAGGCAAAACGATGACCGATGAGAAACTGGTGGCCAAAGCCATAGAGATGCGGAAGTTTTCCTATGCGCCCTATTCCCAGTTTGCGGTGGGGGCCACGCTTTTATGTGAAGACGGGACGGTTTTTACCGGCTGCAATGTGGAAAACGCGGCCTACGGCTCCACGATCTGCGCGGAGCGCACCGCTCTGGTGAAGGCGGTGAGCGAGGGATGTACCACAGGCTGGGTCACATTGGCCATTGCGGGCAGCGGGGAGGACTTCTGCTGGCCCTGCGGCGCCTGCCGTCAAATGCTGTATGAATTTGCCCCCAAGCTGCGGGTGCTGGCGGTGAATCAGCACGGGCAGTTCCAACAGGCGTCCCTCTCCCAGCTGCTGCCCATGGGGTTTGGACCGGCATCGCTGGAATAAAGCAGAGCAACAGCGCATAATTTGAGCCAGGGATGGAAAAGCTATCCCCGGAACCCAATCCGAGGAGGTAATCTGACGTGATCATGGACAAGATCGCCCTGGCCCTGCTGATTATCGGCGGGCTGAACTGGGGCAGCGTGGGACTGTTCCAGTTTGACTTGGTGGCCTTTGTCGGCGGTGGTTCAGACGGCCTGATCAGCCGGGTGATCTACACCGTGGTGGGCCTGTCGGCCCTGTGGTGCATTACCCTGCTGTTTCGGGACACGGATAAAAACCACTGACCCCACGCGAAGAAAAACAGGAGGCAGTCCGAGGACTGTCTCCTGTTTTTCTGTTGATGCTATGGACGCTGGATGGCCTCCAGGGCGGGGATGCGCACCGCCTTGCCAGCTGGGTAGTAGCCGGCGCCCAGGCCGATGAGCACAGAGAATGCCAGAGCGAAGACCAGCAGCCACCAGGGGATGACCGACACCTGGGTCACATTTCCGCTGCCCAGCAGAGTGGAAAGAAGCTCACTGGGGCTGCGGGCTGCGGCGATCCAATTGATAACGGCGGAGAGAAGCAGACTGAACACGCAGCCCAGCAGGCCGCCGATGAGGCCGATGGTCCCCGCCTCAACCAGAAACATGGCCCGAATGTCGGAGACCGGGCAGCCCAGGGCCTTCATAATGCCGATCTCCCGGGTGCGCTCGGAGATGGACATGATCATGGTGTTGAGGATACCCAGAGTGGCCACCAGCAGAGAGATGGCCCCAAGCCCGCCCAGCATGATCTGCTGGTGCTGGGACTCCCTTTCCATGGGCTTGCGGATCTCTTCCATGGACTCGGTGGTGTAGCCCATGGCCTTGATTCGGTTTTCCACCCCCTCCACCCGGCTTACCCGGGATACCTTGACCAGGATAGAGTCGTAGACCACGTCCGTTTCCGAAGTGCCGTTGGCTCGGGCCAGCAGGTGCAGCAGATCTTCCATGGGGATCAGCATCCCCTCGGCGGTCTCATTGCCCTTGGAATAGTCAGTCTTGATTTGTCCCACCAAATCAACATTTACGGAAAAGCGCCCGGAGTCAGTCTCGATTTCCATGGTGCAGGGGCGGCCCAGAGGGTCAAAGAAGGGATCTGGGACTGTGAGCTGATTGCCCTGGTCATCCCACTGGCCTCCATAGCGGTCCACAATGTCCGCCTCCTCCGGCAGGGTGGTGTCCCGGAAGTTGTAGGCAAAATACTCACCGATCACCGCCTGACCGGGCTGGAGTGCCGGGGTTCCCTCCAGAAACTCGTAGCCCATGTTCTCCATGGCGGAGGTGTCCACGCCCACTACATTGGTCCATTCGGCCAGATAGCGCCCGCCTCCGGTGGAGAGGGTGACGGAGCTCACCTCCAGGGAGAGCTTGGGGGAGACGGCCGCCACACCGTCCAGCTCCCGCAGTTGGCGCAGCAGAGCATCATCCAGCCGTCCGCTGCCGCGGCTGCCGGAGGGAGGGCGGACCGTGATAATGGTCAGGTCACCCAGCTCCGAGAGGGTCCGTTCCTGGGCCTCCCGCATGCCGATGCCCAGGGAGATCATGGTGATGATGGCCGAACAGCCGATGAACATCCCCAGAATGGTGAGCACCGTGCGAGCCTTCCGGCGCATCAGATTCTGCATACAGAGGCGAAACAGGTCCTGCCGGTTCAAGCCTGAGTCCTCCACATGCCGAACTCCTCCTGGTGGCCGGAGATATGGGGCAGGGTGATAGGCCGGGAATATTCCGAGAAGGGGGAGATATTCCGTCTGGGACGCCGGTCATGGACCACCTGGCCGTCCAGCAGGGTGACGACCCGGTGAGCGTAGGAGGCCATCTCCGGGTCGTGGGAGACCAGGATGACCGTCTGGTGAAAATCACGGGCAAAGGTGCAGATCATGTTCATGACTTCCAGCGTGGCTTTGGAGTCCAGATTGCCGGTAGGCTCGTCGGCAAAGATCAGATCAGGGCGGGCAATAAAGGCCCGGGCGATGCCCACCCGCTGCTGCTGCCCGCCCGACATCTGGCTGGGGAAGTGGTTGAGCCGGTGGCCCAGGCCCACTCGTTCCAGCAGCTCCCGGGCGGTCCGCTCCCGCTGTGCCTTAGGGACGCCCCGGAACATCAGGGGCAGGGCCACATTTTCAGTGGCGGTCAGGTTGGGCAGAAGATTGTAGGACTGGAACACAAAGCCCATGCGCCGCTGGCGGAAGTTGGTCAGCTCGGTCTCGTCCAGCCGGGAGATGGGGACGCCGCCGATACAAACCTCGCCCCGGGTGGGCTTTTCCAGACCGGCCAGTTGGTTGAGCAGGGTGCTCTTTCCGGAGCCGGAGGGACCGAAGATGCAGCAGATCTCTCCCCGGGTAATATTCAGATCGATGCCCCGGAGCACCTCCACCGTCTCTTCGCCGGCGGAGTATTCCTTCCAGAGGCCCTTGACTTCAAGGACAGGTTGGCTGCGCAGATTGCTTTCGTTCATGGAGCGGCCCTCCTTTCTGAATTGGATGATACTCTGACAAGCTTTAATGCCCATTTGTCCGGCGTTAAAATTTGTAAAGAAATGAACCGCCTTTCCGGTTTGGACCGGAAAGACGGTTTTTGAGCGCTATGCTTCAGAGGTGGAGGCGGTTTGGATGGGAAGGCGGAGAATAAACTCGGTACTGCGGCCGGAGGCGGGGTGGGCGGCCAGCTCGATGCTGCCGCCGTGCTTTTCCATGATGCGCCGGGTGATGGCCAGCCCCAGGCCGCTTCCGGTGCCGGAGCGGGCGTCGCTGCCTACCACGAAGGGCTCGAAAATGTAGGGAATCCGCTCCGGGGGGATGCCGGAACCGTTGTCCGCCACACGGACCAGGGCGGAAGTGCCCTCCACATCCACGTCGAAAAACAGAACCGTGCCCAGCCGGTTGTGGCGCAGGGCGTTGGAGAGCAGATTGTCCAATACCCGGCGAAACTGGAGCGGGTCCAGAGAGCAGAAGATGGGCCGTTCCGGAATAGCAATTTCCAGGGAAAAGCCGGCCAGGTCGATCTCCTCGTACTTGTTGGCCAGATATTCCCGCAGAAATTCGCACAGATCGGTGCGCTCAGGGTGGAGGATGAACTCAGGGTGCTCCACCTTGCTGTACTCGTGGAAGGCGTTGACCAGCTCGGTGAGGGCCTCCGCCTTGCTCTGAATGGCCCGCAGGTACCGGGTCTGCTCCTCCGGAGGCACTTTGCCGTCACAGATGGCGTCAATGTAGCCGGCAATGACGGTGATGGGAGTCTTCAGGTCGTGGGAGATGTCGGCAATCAGCTTCTGGCGGCCTTCGTCCAGAATGCGGCGCTGGTGCTCACTCTCCGCCAGCCGGTCGGAGAAGCGGTCAAAGCTCTCCCCGATGCGGCGAATCTCCAGCGCACCGCCGCATTCGCCCACCCGTACCAGGCGGCCCTCCGACTGGGCGACCACCGCGTCATTGAGCTTGCGCAGGGGGCAACCGATCTTCCGGCTCATCCACCAGATAAACAGTCCTGCGTCCGCTAGGAACAGGGGGAAAAACAGCAGCCAGATTGCCCGGGAGTGATTATAGTGCTTCAGATAGTCGGCCTCATTCCACATGGCGTCCCGGACCAGTAGGGTCATATCCTCCCCCTGGCTGCTGACAAAGGAGGCACTCTGAAGAGCGCTGCCTGAGTAGCGGGTACCGGTGAGCAGCTGATATTCCCGGGGAGTGTAGTGGTCCCGGCCGTCCTGCAGCCCGCCGAAGATGACATTGAAATTCTGATCCAGCGCCATCAGCTCCACAGACTCCTCGTGCGCATCGACTCCGAAGGTGTGCTTGATGATCAGATAGCTGGCGTTGCTGTCGTACTGGGTCAGGTCGTAGGAGTCAATGAGAATGTTGCTGCCGTAGCGGGGAATGCAGGAGAGCTCCTGCTGGGTATAAGAGGTGTCGTAATCCTGGGTCGTGGCGTAGACCAGCTCCCCTTTGCCGTTGTAAATCCCAAAGGAATCCCGGCTGCTGCCCAGATAGCGGCGCAGGCTGTCATACCTTCCCTCAGACAGAGCGGGATCGGTCAGCAGGGTGGCCCAGTCAGAGGGGGCATAGAAAGAGGCTAGGTAGTTGTTCCACAGCAGAAAGATGCCGCCGGCGATCACCAGCAGAGTGAGGGTAAAAAGGAGGTAGCTCCGTGCCAGCAGGCGGAACAGGCTCCCGGAGGGCTTTTTATTTTTCAAGCTTATACCCCAATCCTCTCACCGTGATGATATAGCGGGGACTTTTGGGATCGTCCTCGATTTTGTCCCGCAGTTTGGAGATATGCACCATCATGGTGTTGTCGTCCCCCTCAAAGTAGTTGCCGATGGCCCCCTCATAGAGCTGGATCTTAGTGTAGATCCGGCCTGGGGAGCGCATGAGCAGCGCCAGAATCTTGTACTCCATGGGAGTGAGAAGAATCTGCTTGCCATTTTTGGTCAGCTGGAAGGTAGTGGTATCCAGGGTGAGCTCCCGCACGGTGAGCACGTCGCCGCCCCCCCGGGAGGCCCGGCGCAGCTGGGCCTTCACCCGGGCCACGATCTCCACCGGGTTGAAGGGCTTGGCGATATAGTCGTCCGCTCCCAGATTGAGGCCCAGGATCTTGTCGTTGTCCTGACTCTTGGCCGAGAGGATGAGAATGGGGATGTCGCTGAACTTGCGCAGGGCGCGGGTGAGCTCAAAACCGTTGAGCTGGGGCATCATAATGTCCAGAATCGCCATGTCGGGGGACTGCTCCCGGGCCAGATCCAGGGCGCGGGCGCCGTTGTCCGCCTCCAGTACCCGGAAACCCTCACCCTCCAGATAGAGCTTGAGCAGGCCGCGGATATCCGCGTCGTCCTCTGCAATCAGGATCAAAGGATTCATCTCGTGTTGCCTCCTTTTGTAATGGATGGTATGGTCTGTAATGTCATTATAACAAACTCCCGGGGCGGGGCAAAGCATGTCCCGAAAAAAAGAATGCACTCTTAGCAAATCTTAAGAAAATCCTGGGAGAAATTACAGGAGGGACCGGTAGGATGGGGACAAGAGAAAGGAGCGGAAGTTATGTTTCAAATTCCCCATCTTCTGGTGCTGCTGGCCACCGGAATTCTGGCCTGGTGGCTGAGCGCCGTCGCCCCCCAGGCGGGACAAGAAAAGGTGCTGCGCTGGCTGAAGGTGTGCGCGGTGCTTGCCCTCCTCTTTGACCCCCTCTACTGGATGTGGGAGCTGGGGCAGTACGGCCAGATCCATCTGGACACCACGCTGCCGCTCTACCTATGCTCCCTGTTTTATATGATGCTCCCCATCGCCGTGTTCTCCAAGCGGGAGAAGCTGCGGCAGATGGCGGCGGCCAATGTGTGCACCATGGGTCTGCTGGGGGGCGTGCTGGGCCTGGTGTTCAACGTCTACCTGGGCCGCTACCCCTTCTTCCACTTTGTCCCGGTGCGCAGTTTGCTCTACCACATCCTGATGGTAGCGGCGGCGGTGCTGCTGTGGCGGGGCCGGGTGTACCGCCCGCAGCCCGGAGACCGGGGGCTGTGCTTTGTGCCCGTTGGTGTGCTGGTCAGCATCTGTCTGGTGTGCAGCCGGCTGTTTGGCTGGGACTACTGCTACACCGCCGGAGGAATCGGCACGCCCCTGGAGACGCTGAGCCGGATGATGCCCCGGTGGGCCTTCCTGCTGGTGCTGTACGGAGGGCTGTGGCTGCTGATGCAGGTGCTGTTTTACCGCCGGTTTTATGCCGATGAGGAGGCACAACTTTCCTTCCGGCGCTCCCGAATCTGATCCGATGAAAAGAGGCCGCCTATGCGGCCTCTTTTCTTATCCCAGTGCCACATCCAGCGCCATCATCAGGGTGAATCCAGCGGAAAAAGCCAAAACTCCAATGTTGGAGTGCTTACCCTGGGACATTTCCGGAATCAGTTCCTCCACCACCACGTAGACCATGGCGCCCGCTGCAAAGCTGAGCAGATAGGGCAGCAGAGGCAGCAGAAAACCGGAGGCCAGGATGGTGACCAGGGCGGCAATGGGCTCTACGATACCGGAGAGCACGCCGTATTGCAAGGCAAGCCTCTTGCTTACGCCCTCAGAGCGCAGGGGCATGGAGATGATAGCACCTTCAGGAAAATTCTGGATGGCAATGCCCAGAGAGAGGGCCAGGGCTCCGCTGAGGGAGATAGCGGCGTTTTGTGTCTGATAGCCAGCAAATACGGCGCCCACCGCCATGCCCTCGGGGATGTTGTGGATGGTAACGGCCAGTACCAGCATGGTGGTGCGGGCCAGAGCGGTCTTGGGGCCTTCCGCCTGACTGCTGCCTTGGTGAAGATGGGGGACCACATGGTCCAGCAGCAACAAAAACAGGACGCCCAGCCAGAAGCCTGCCACCGCAGGCAAAAAGGAGAAAACTCCCATGGCCTCCGACTGCTCCATCGCGGGGACCAGCAGGCTCCAGATGGAGGCGGCCACCATGACTCCGGCAGCAAAGCCGGTGAGAGCCCGGTGCAGGCCGGGGCGGAGGTCCCGCTTCATGAAGAGGACGCAGGCAGCTCCCAGAGAGGTGCCGGCAAAGGGCACCAGAATGCCCGCCAGCGTTTCCAGGGAAAGGAAAATAAAAACACCTTCTTTCTTATTAGCAAAAGCTAACCAATAACAGGAAAAAACGGCCCCTTTGGGCCTGTTCTGCGGTGGGGACAGGATAGCATTTCAAGGGAGACTTGTCAATAAGGGGACGGGAAAAGGCAGAAAAATCCTGGAAACAGGCAGAAAACTACCTGGCTCCAGGATTTTAAGGAGTATATATTTCTCATGAATGGGAGTGGGGTCCCAGTCAGCCTTGCTCCGGCAGGATGCGGTAGGCCACGTCGTGGCCGTTGATCAGGTGGGAGCGGTGGATAAAGAAGACCCGACCGTCCACCTGGGTGCGCAGGTGCTCTACCACAGCGCCGGTGAAGGGATTGAGTACGTCAGCCAGCAGATCGCCGGCGGCGGCGTGGGCACCCAGGGCCAGACGCTGGATCAGCAGCCCGCCGGTGGTGGCTAGAACATTGTGAAGCTCCTCCTCGTGGAAAATCCGGGTGACTTCTCCCGCTCCGGCCACAGGGCGGCAAAGTCCCTTCCCGGCCAGAAAGCGGAGCACAGCGTCCACGGCCTGACGGGCGGAGATGGGGTCCACCTCGGTGGTCTCCTCGGAGTAGAGGGAGAAGGCCTGGGTATCCCAGATCTGCCAGTTGTAGTTCAGGGTCGTGGTGTCGTAGGGATGGGGCTTGCGCAGGATGGTGTAGGGAAGTCCAAAGTCGTTGGCCTCCTCCGGGTGGTCATATCCCGTCTCCATGATCCGGACATGGGGCAGGCTGCGCCCGGGGACATACAGGCTGGTGACGTGGATGCCATACTGATAGCCCTGAAGGGCGGAGAAGATCCGCTGGGCGATGCGCTGGGTGGTCTCCCCCTCGCCGTAGCCGGGGAACATGCGGTTGATGTCAGTGTTGTCCGCCGCCCAGAACCTCCGCCCCACATTCATAGAGGCCTGGTTGGCGCAGGGAATGACCAAAATGCCGCACCGGGCGCTGAGGGCACCCTCCTGCTCCAGTTTGGCCAAAGCCTGGATCAGTTGGGCGCAGATGTACATCTGTTGGACTTCGTCCCCACGCATGGCTCCCATAACGGCCAGACTCTTCTGCTCCGGATTGCCGAAGTACCAGCCCTTTACCAGCAGGGATTGGCGGTATGGGGTATCCAGAGAAAATAAAATGTTCTCTCTCATAAGCTGCCTCCCAAAATTCGGGCGATCAGGGAGCCTTCATAGACCACGGGGTACTCCCGCAGGGTAAACAGCAGACCTGACGCAGGGCTGTGAATCGTTTGTCGGATCTGTCCGGTGAGGGGATCGGCAATGACCCCCAGCTCCTGCCCTTCTTCCACATGGGTCTTGTGATCGGTAGAGGGGAAGAACAGTCCGGGAACCTGGGCGTTGATGAAGGAGACGGCACCGTCGCTGCTGATGATAGGGGGCGCCACCGGCATCACCGGGAGGTCCCACATGCCAAGGTGGGACAGGATGGAGAGAATGCCGGTGAGCAGCTGGTCGCCGTAGCTGCGGGTGATGCGCATGCCGATTCCCATTTCCACCACCAGGGTGGGGGTGCCGATGGCATTGAGGCTGTGGGCCAGGGTAGACTCCAGCACGGTGGCCGCCTCGTGGATCCAGATGAAATCCATGTTCAGGTATTTGGCCAGGGGGACCAGGGTGTCGGCGGTGTTCACATTGATGCGAACCTGGGGGATCTCCCGCAGGAAGATGTTGCTGGCGTGGATGTCGATGCACAGGTCCGCCCCCGCCAGATCTTCCATCAGCTTGGCGGCGATATAGTCCGACATGGGGCCCTGGGAGCTGCCGGGGAAGGTGCGGTTCATGTCCAGCTCAGACAGAGGCATCCCCCGGGTCATGGTGCTGATGCCCAGGGGATTGAGAGCGGGGTAGATGTCTACTTGGCCGTGGAGGTGGGAGAGCTTGCTCTGGAGCAGGCGGTTGAGCCGCCAGGCCACATATTGGCCTTCCAGCTCATCGCCGTGAGTGCCCGTTACCACACACAGCCGCTTCGGTCCGCTGCCGATGGAGTTTTTCTGAATCATCAAGTCCTCTCCCGCGGCCAGAGGGACCTGAACAACGTGTTTTACCATATAAGAATCGCTCTTTTCTATTGCTGACTCACTTTCATAAAGACGGTCTGACATTGGTCGGTGCATCCTAGAAAGACGCCCCGC
This sequence comes from uncultured Oscillospiraceae bacterium, assembly GCA_944385665.1. Lineage (GTDB taxonomy): Bacteria > Bacillota > Clostridia > Oscillospirales > Oscillospiraceae > Lawsonibacter. Next base: position 5,430 of record CALWYB010000036.1, on the reverse strand, counting down.
TCAATGGGGCAATCGCCGAAATCCCGGCCCACGCCAAACCGGATATAGCCCTCGTCACACCACTTGCCACGGGTGGGGTCGATGCCGGTCCAGATGCCGTCCAGCCAGAGCTCACACCAGGCGTGGCTGGCCCCCTCTCCCTCCGGCAGGCCGTTGACATACCGGGCGGTAAAGCCCAGGTGCCGGGCCAGGGCCAGATACAGGTGGGCGTAGTCCTGACACACCCCCTGGCCGGCCTGAAAGGCCTGAGCGGCGGTGGTGGACAATCCGGTGGTGCCGGGGACGTAGGTCATTTTTGCCTGTACCGCCTCCACCAGAGCCCAAGCCTTGGCGGCGGGCTCCTCCGGCAGGGAGAGGGAAGCGGCATAGGTGATGATTTCCGGGGAGGGGATGGTATAGCTGGAGGAATACCGGTAAACCGGCAGAGCGGGTTCCGGGCGGCGGAGCGTGTGATCTACCCGGGCGGTACCCCGGACGGTATAGCGGAAGTGGTCGTGGGGTCCTTGGATCCGCCCGATCTGAAGCAGATTACCCAGGCCGTCCCGTTGGCAGGTGTAAGGGACCTGAGGGTCCAGCTCCAGGGTCACATCCAGAATCTCCTGCCCGGGGAAGGAGGGAGGGATGCAGCGCAGGGCAAAGGCGTGTTCCCGCACCGGGGTGCCGCACTCCAGAAGAATGTCGTAGTAAAAGTTCAGCTTCCGGCTCATACGCGGAACAATCCCTCCACGCTGTTCAGCAGGAGGTCTTTTTCCACCGGCTCTCCCTCCAAGACCCGGCGGGTGATCACATCCAGCGCGGCGGGATCGGGAGTCAGGTCGGTCTTATACAGCCGGTTGAGCAGCTTGCGCAGCTCCTTCTCCAGCCGCTGGGGGTCCTTGTCCAGACGGAGCATCATACTGATGCGCTCTACCATGCCGCCGATTTTGGTGATGTTCCGGGCGGACTCCTCCTCCACCGCGTCGTCAAAACTGCCCCGGAAGGCCATGATGTCATCCAGCACCCACTGCAGCTCCACGCTGGGAGACTCACTCTGGGCGGCCATCTCCATGGCGCCGTGGGCCATTTGTAGATAGGCCAGGGTGGTGGTGGAGATAGTCTCCCGCAGTACCATGCCGTTGCCCAGCATGGCGTCCACCGCAGATTGGATCGAGTAGGGGCAGTGGCCGTCAAACAGATACCGCCGGCAAAAATCCTCCCCGCTGGTATAGTCGCAGGGAATCCCCATTTTCCGGCAGAACCCCTCATAGTCGATGTTAGGGTCATCAATTAGACGGTCGTATACTTTCATAGCTAATTGAATGGTGCCGTAGACCCGTTCCGAGTACCGGCCCAGCCAGAACAGTCGGTTTTGTTTGCTCAACGAGATAGTATCCATGTGTCTTTAAAGCCTCCTCCTTGAGAAGAATTCACGATAAAACTGTCGGGGTTGCGGGAGAAGCGGGTCAGGCCGCTGGGCCATACCACGGTTTTCTCCGCCCCGGACAGGACGAAAGCACGCAGGTCGGCCTTCCGCTCCACCTGGCTGTCTCCCTCCAGAATGGGCAGGTCCTGAAAATCAATGACCTCCTGGGCGATGAAGCGGCGGGGCTGGGCCACGATGGTATCCTTCAGATCCTGAAGCTGCTCCCGAGTGAGTTTATTTCCAAACAAGACCCCATACCCGCCGGCCTCGGCCACATCTTTGACCACCAGAGTGTCCAGGTGCTCCAGCACGTAGTCCCGGTCCTCCTGGTAGAAGGGAAGGTAGGTGGGAGCATTGTGAAGGATGGGCTCCTCACCCAAGTAATAGCGGATCATTTTCGGCACGAAGTAATAGATGCCCTTGTCATCGGCAATGCCGTTGCCGAAGGCGTTGAGCACCGCCACATTGCCGGAGCGGTAGGCCGACATCAGGTTGGGGATGCCGATAAGGGAGGAGGGCTCAAAGGTGAGCGGGTCCATATACTCATCGGATACCCGGCGATAGATGGCGCCCACCCGCTGGTCCCCATGGGTGGAGCGGTAGTAGAGCACGCAGTCCCGCACATACAGGTCGGAGGACTCCGCCAGCACGGCGCCGGCCTGCTCTGCCAGATAGGAGTGCTCGAAGTACGCGGCGTTGTACCGTCCGGGGGTAAATACCACATTGATGCCCCCGGTGTTGACGCTGTCCATGGTTTCCCGCAGGAGTTGTCCATAATTGCGGTTGTCCACTACATTGTTGTGGCGGAAGGTATCCGGGCTGCACCGGCGGCAGAGTTCCCGGGCGATCAAGGGGTAAGAGGCACCGGAGGGAATGCGCAGATTGTCCTCCAGAATGTACCACTCCCCGTCTTTGCCCTTGACCAAATCAATGCCGGAGATATGGCTGTAAATTCCCTTGACCGGCAGGATCCCTTCACACTGGGGCAGATAGCCGGGGGAGCGGTAGACAAAGTCCTCAGGAATAGTACCGTCGTTGAGGATCTGCTTTGGACCGTACACATCCTTTAAAAAGCAGTTGAGGGCGTTGACCCGCTGCTGAAGTCCACGTTCCAGAACAGACCACTCCTCTGCCGTAATGACCCGGGGAATGGCATCAAAAGGAAACAGACGTTCTTGAAAGGTGCCGTTTTTGTAGATGCCGAATTTGACTCCGTAACGGGCCAACTGCTGGTTAATTTGATGGGTGTGTCGAATCAAACTATCCATAAAAACACCGTCCTAACGAAAAAAAGCAGGACAAGGATGGGTAAGACATCCTTGTCCTGCTTTTAGATGGAATTATTATACAGGAAATTTGGGAGAGCGTCAAGCGGGACAGCAGGACTCCCAAACCATGAATGAAAGAAAAAAACGAAATTCTTCACAAAAAAACTGGATGAATTGACAAATGAGTTGGAAAACAGGGGCCTGATGAGGTACAGGAGAGACACGGCGTGGAGGAAAGGGTTTGGAGAAATTTCGAATAGAATGGGAGGAGAGAAAAGAAGAGCATAAAAAACCGAAGCAGGTGAGAATTCACCTGCTTCGGTTGGCGCAGCGGGAGGGATTCGAACCCTCGTGCGATTGCTCGCAAACTGATTTCGAGTCGTTGGAAGCGGGTGTCTTTTGGAGCATTTTGAGCGCTTCTCTGCGCCTTTCAGAATGCCGGAAACCCTTGATTTTACTGGGGTTTCCGGCGTTTTCATTGTCGGCACAAGGCTTTGGGAATTTTTCCTGTCAAAGCAGATTTTCCGGAAAAGTGTGAGCATTCTGTTAGCGTTTTGTGAGCGCAAACCGTGTTGACTCTCTTCAGTTGACAAAGTATCGTTACGGCGATATACTGATGTTGAATAGAACAGTATCGCTTTGACGATACTTTTGCAAGGAGGGAACCGGCATGGATAAAACACTGACACTGTACCACGGCTCGTCTTTGATCATCGAACGACCCCAGTTTGGAAAGGGCAATCCGTTCAATGACTATGGCCTCGGCTTCTACTGCACGGAGACTTTAGAACTGGCAAAGGAGTGGGCCTGTTCCATGGAGCAGGACGGCTTTGCCAATCGATATTCCTTCCAGACTGACGGCCTGTCCATTTTGAATCTCTCCGACGGGAAGTACAACATCCTGAACTGGCTTTCCATCCTCCTCATGAACCGCAAATTCAACCTCAGCTCCGACATTGCAGCCCAGGGTAAGGAGTATCTGGCCAGCACCTTCCTGCCCCCCTATGAGAACTACGATGTCATCATCGGCTATCGTGCCGATGATTCCTACTTCTCCTTCGCCTCCGCGTTTTTGAACAATACCATCTCTCTGGCGCAACTTGAACGGGCCATGTTTCTGGGCAAGCTGGGAGAGCAGGTGGTCCTGAAATCGGAGCAGGCTTTTTCCCACTTGCACTTTGAAGAGAGCATTCCCGCAGAGCGCACCATTTATTACCCCAAGAAAGCCACCAGGGACAGTGAGGCACGGGCCGCCTTTCGTGCGGAACGCAAAGCGGCTCCGGTGCGTGACGCAGTATACATGATTGATATTCTCAGAGAGGAGTGGAAGAACGATGACGCCCGCTTACGAGGAAATGTACCTGAATGACGCCATGTGCGCCATGGGAGAGATGCTGGACTATGCAGTCCATGACTGTGGGTGTGACGGTGATTTGTTTTTCACACTATTTCTCTCATCCGGTGTAGCGGAACAGTTTGAGCGGGGCAACCCGAAGTTTGTGGGCGGTATGTCCGGTGTGGAACTGGCCCTTGAGGTGTTTCGCCGGACCACTGGACAGGTCCCTGATGTGGACGCAAGCGCATCCGAGGAGAAGACACCGGAGTACTGGGCCGGTTGGAGTCTCGCCTACTACCAGTGGAAGACCGGGATGCCGTTTCGAGAAATCATCTCCCACGGATTGACCGTGAGCAGAGTCTGCTCCATGTATCTGCTGCACGAAGCGGACATCAGTAAGTTCGCAGAGGCAGCGGACAAGGTGATTCAGGAAAATCTTCGTGAGGGCGAGACGAACCTGAAGCGCATCCGCAGAGCAAATGGCTTTTCCCAAAAGCAGCTTGCAGAAGTCTCCGGTGTTGCACTTCGGATGATCCAGTTGTATGAGCAGAGACAGAATGACATCAACAAGGCGCAGGCATCCACCTTGAGCGCACTGGCCAGATCTCTGAACTGTCGGCTGGAAGATTTGATGGAGCCGCAGATTACATTCGGCGGCTGAGTAGTACCTCATGGAGGTGATTCTATTCATGAGCAAACGGATAACAGCGAACCTCTATACAGAAACCAGAATCATCTGGAATGGCTATGAGCACCTTGCTGCGCGGAATGATGATGGTACCTTGTTCTCGCAGGGACACTATAAAACGCATATCCTTCCCGCAGACCTACCGGAGTGGTATGTGTATGGACGATACTACAGAAACTTCGGCTACCTCTCGGCCAAAGGTGTCAGGCATTTACATTACTATCCAAATTTTTCTACAAATCATTTTCTAAAAGATGACGTTCTCTTTATCTCGTATAGTGAGAAAATTATTCTGAACGAGGATGTGCTGAAAATAGCGGGATATGATGAGCGCATATGTGGCCCTGAAATTATTGCGTTCGTAATTGCCGCCGAGAAATATTCTGAATATGATGTCTCAGAAATCAAGGCGGCAATCAAAAATAAGAGTCAGTGGCTGAAGGAATATTTCCCGGATGACTACGAACGGGAAGTCGGATGCCAGCCTCTGTTTCGGGAGTCCGTATAAGTATATTTTAACAGCGTCTGCGAGGAATCGCAGGCGCTGTTTTCGTCTCTGCAATAACCCCCGTCCTTCGTCCTCCGTCCGCCCGCAGGCGCGTTTTTGCCGCCCAGGAGGGGTACACCCCTACCCCCAGTGAAGGGCGGCAAAAACGGCAGCAAAGGGGCGCAGGCTTGCGGGCCAGTCAAGGCCCGTTTCCAGCGCAGCCGAAGCCGCAAAACGGGGTCCCGGGGT
>CALWYB010000035.1 GCA_944385665.1 uncultured Oscillospiraceae bacterium | reverse complement strand
TACGGCCTGCCCTGCGTGGTGGCCATCAACCGCTTCCCCACCGACACCGAGGCTGAGCTGAAGCTGGTGGAGGACAAGTGCCGTGCCCTGGGCGTGAACGTTGCCCTCAGCGAGGTCTGGGGCAAGGGCGGCGAGGGCGGCATGGCCCTGGCGGAGGAAGTGGTGCGTCTGTGTGAGCAGCCCAACGACTTCCGCTTCGCCTACGACCTGGACGCCTCCATTGAGGACAAGCTCAATGCTATCGTCACCAAGGTGTACCACGGCGACGGCGTGGCCCTCACCCCCAACGCCCGCAAGCAGATGGCCCAGCTCACCGACCTGGGCTACGGCGGTCTGCCCATCTGCATGGCCAAGACCCAGTACTCCTTCTCCGACGACCAGCACCTGCTGGGCGCCCCCGGCGGCTTTACCGTCACCGTGCGCAACATCAAGGTGTCCGCCGGCGCCGGATTCCTGGTGGCCCTGACGGGCGACATTATGACCATGCCCGGTCTCCCCAAGGTCCCCGCCGCTGAGAAGATCGACGTGGACGAGAACGGCAAAATCACTGGCCTGTTTTAATCTCCTCCCACCTCAAATCCGTACAAAAACGCCGCCGGCGCAGGATCGCTCCTGTGCCGGCGGCCTTGCTTTTGTTTTAGTTAAAGAATTCCAGAGGGATGGCGTCCACCAGAGCCTGCTGCCCCTGCGCGGTAAAGTGGACTCCGTCGGTGGTGTACTCGTCACGCAGCTGGGTGGCCTCATTGCTGTCCTGGCACATGAAGTCCAGATCGATCACGCCATCGGCAGGGTTGTCCGCGTCAAGAATCCAATCATTGATCTCCTGGCGCATCTGGTCCAGCTCCTGCGTCCACTGGATGTCATCCTTCAGACCCAGCAGATTCCGGGTATACCCCTTCCACGCGCTGCGGGTAAAGAGGTAGACCTCAATTTCGTTCTCATGGGCCGCATCAATCAGCTGCTTATACCCTGCGATCATTTCGTCTGCCGTTACTTCCTTGGCCTCCCCCTTCATGCTCTCACAGTTGGGGTGGATGATATCGTTGGCGCCCACCTTGATAAAGATCTTGGAAACGCCGGGCTGGTTCAGGGCGTCCCGCTCAAAGCGGTCCATCACCGACTCGCCGTAGACCATGCCCAGCAGGCCCGCGCCGTCGTCCAGCAGCCGGTTGCCCTTGATGGCCTGCTGGAGGATACCCACGTTATCGATCCCCGCGTCTTGCAGTCTCTCCGCCAGCAGCAGCGGGATATCATTGGCCAGGGTGGAGTCGCCCAGCAGCACCACCGAGGAGGCCCCGGGCGCGTATACCTCCAGTCCGGTCAGGGCGGGAATCACCGCGTACTCGCCGAAATCGCCGTTCATCCGCATGGGCACACCCAAGGTGGTGGCCGCCCCGGCGAAGTTGCCGGACATGATGTAGGTGTCGCCGCCAATCAGCCCGTAGGTCTTCATGTTGGCGCTCTCTTTGAAGTACATGGAGACCGTGAGATATTCCAGAGCCTCCACCGACATCTGGATGGGATCGGAGGTCACCGTCTCTCCGGCGGGGATGGTCACCTGGGAGGAGCCGTTAAATTTCACCGTCTGTTTGGTCCAGGTCTGGATAGCCTGGGGCAGACGTTCATAGCCCCGGGCGATGGTCACGCTGTTGACGGTCAGCGGGCCTGTCCCATATTCGTTGGACAGGGTGATACGCACCGCACTTCCCGACAGGGTAGGCTGGAGCCGGGTGCGGAAGGTGAGATTCCGGATCCCGTACTCTTTCTTGATGCACCCTAAGTTGAGCATCTCCTTCCAGTTGAATTCCACCGGACTGGTGCTCCAGGCCCCCACCCAGCTCTCGTCGTTCCAGCTCTCCTGGTGGCTGTTCTTATTGTTCCAGAAATTCCAGAACGCAGCCGAGGCAGGCAGCGTCACCATACAGCTCATCAGCACTGCAATGGTCAACAGGAGGGCCGCCATTCGTTTGATTGTCTTTCTCATATTCCACACTCCTTACAACAACGGGGGAAATTACTATTATTATAATCTACACTTCCACCAACTGCAACCACGAATTTCCAGATTATATCAAAGCGCGCCGGACCTGATCTGGTCCGGCGCGCCGTGTTTCTTCATTCTTCGGTTTTCGTCTCCTGAGGAGCCGGCTTCTGTTTCTCAAGGCGGCGGGCCACATCCTGCTTGAGCAGGGCATACAGCACCGAGGCCACCGGCACACTGAGCAGCACGCCCAGCAAACCGAACAGGCTGCCTCCTACCGTCACCGCCGTCAGCACCCAGATGCCCGGCAGGCCGATGGAGGTCCCCACCACCCGGGGATAGATCACGTTGCCCTCGATCTGCTGGAGGATGGACAGGAACACCAGGAAGATGAGCGCCCGCACCGGAGACACCATCACCAGCAAAAAAGCGGACAGGATGGCTCCGATATAGGCTCCCGCCACCGGGATCAGGGCGGACACCCCAATAATCACACCAATGAGGGCGGCATAGTCGGGCTGAATAAACAGGGTACCCAAGGTACACAGGCCGCCCAGGATACAGGCCTCAATGAGCTGGCCGGAGACAAAGTTGGTAAAGACCTCGGCGGTCAGGCGGATCACGCCGCTCACCCAAGGTACATGTTTGGCCGGCAGATAGGCCCGCAGCAGGCGGCGGCCCTGGTCCAGCAGCCGCTCCCGGCCCGCCAGCATATAGATGGAGAACACCACCGCCAGCACCAGGGTGACAAACATGGAGATAATGCTGCCCGTGACCACCATCACCTGGGAGGCGGCAACCGACACACTGGAAAGCACCTTCTCCAGGAAACTGCGCAGGTAGCTGCTCAACGAGCTGAGATCCAGGGCCGACAGGTCCAGATACCCGGCCACCTTGTTGATGAGGGTCTGGAGATTGGCCATATAGCCGCTGACACTGGCAGCAAACAGCTGGATGCTGTCCACCACCTGGGGTAACACGAAGGAGAACAGAGCCACAATGATGGCAATAAGGACCACGTAAGCGGTGAGCACCGCCAAAGGGCGGCCCAGCTTGCGGTACTTCTCTCCCAAATTTCGCTCGTAGTGGCGGCAGAAAAATGCGCAGGGCCGGTTGAGCACAAAGGCAATGCCAAAGCCCAAAAACAGCGGCTTACAACTGGAGAGCACCAGTCCAAGCAGGTCCAAAATCACATCAAACTTGATCAGCGCCAGCACCAGCAGCACCGTGTAGGTGATAATCAGCATAATGCTGCGCATGAAATGTTTCGGCATAAAAACCCCTTTCCCCAGAATGCATCCCGGGTATACAAACAGTGCGCTACCACACTATACCATGCCCACCTTTCTCCGTCAACATGCCTCCCCCCTGCCCCATAAAAAATCCCCAGCCGCGTGTATGCCCACGGCTGGGGATTCCCCAAGGGGGATGCCTGTCCCTTCGGGTATTCTGGTGGCCAGAGAGATCCACAAAGCCTAAGTGTGGGGAAGAAAGCAGGGAGGTGTGAGGAGGGGAGGCTTTTGTTCTCTCGTCTCTAACCACCCATAGATTAGCATATGCTAACCTCTTTGTCAACGCTTTTTTTGCTTTTTCCGCAAAAAAAGATCCGCTCCCTCGGAGCGGACCTTAAAACAATAGGATCTCACTTGTTACTCAGCTTCGCCATGGCCGCCTTGGCGGCCATCTGCTCGGCATCCCCAGAAAAGCAGGGCTTTTCCGGGACCCCTGTTATTTGCAATCCTCGGGCGGAATCAATCCGCCCTCCGGCAAGAAAATTCCCGGCCCATGGCCGGGAATTTTGCTTGGACGCGCCTCAGGCGCGGCTCACGTTCGTTCGCAAGAGGCCCCGCTGTCACGCCTTCGGCCCTGACAGCTTCGCCATGGCCGCCTTGGCGGCCATCTGCTCGGCCTCTTTTTTGCTGTGGCCCTCTCCGGAACCGATGGGCGAGCCGTTCAGGTCCACGTCCACGAAAAAGCGCTTGGCGTGGTCGGGACCCTGAGAGCCCACCAGCCGGTACTTCAGCACCTGGCCGCTCTCCCGCTGCACCAGCTCCTGCAAGGCAGTCTTGTAGTCCCGGGGGCTGGTGATGCCCTCGATCTCCCGGCAGAGGATAAACTTCTGGATGATCTTCCGGGCCGAACCGATGCCCCCGTCCAGATAGACTGCCGCCAGCACGGCCTCCACCGCGTCGGCCTGGATGGAGGGGCGGGTACGGCCACCGCCGGCCTCTTCACCCTTGCCCAGCAGCAGGTAGGAGCCCAGATCCAGGGCCTGAGCCACTTCCACCAGGCTCTCCTCACACACCAGGGCGGCACGCACCCGGGTCAGCTCCCCCTCAGGCAGGTCGGGATGGCCCCGATACAGGTGGTCCGCCACTACCATGCCCAGAATGGAGTCTCCCAAAAATTCCAGCCGCTCGTTGCTGTGCAGCTTGCCCCGGCTCTCGTTGGCACAGGAGCTGTGGGTCAGGGCGTTCTCCAGCAGCGCCTGGTTTTGAAACTGGTAACCCAGTTTTTCTTCTAAGGTGGTCATGGAATGTTCCTCACTTTTTTCAGGTAATACAAGCAAAACTCCGCCCCAAGGCGGAGTTTTCCTTGTTATGTTTGGAATTAGTCGACCTTATTCTGCAGGAAGTGAACCAGATCGCCTACCGTCTTGATGGAAGCGGCGTCCTCTTCCGTCATCTCATCGATGTCAAACTCCTCTTCCAGGGCCATAGACAAGTCCACAATATCCACAGAGTCCGCGTTCAGGTCATCTTCAAAGGAGGTATCCATGGTAATGGAATCCGCATCCACATTGAACTGCTCCGCGATCAGTGCGCATACCTTTTCAAAAATCATAGTCGCCTGCTCCTTTTGCTGTGCCCCAGGCACGTTTTTCTTTCCTTACTATATGCACATTCCCTCTGCCTGTCAATAGGGAATCGGCAAATTTTATCCGGGTGGGTAAAAGTACCCAATTCGGTGCTCCGCCCGCTTACAGGTGGGTGGGGTCCAGACGCATCACGTCCACATTGTCAGTAATATTTTCGATGATGCCGGAGGAGGCAAACTGTTTGGCCTGCCGCACCGCGTTTTTGATGGCATAGGCGTCGGAGGAGCCGTGGGCCTTGATGACCGGCTTGGAGATGCCCAGCAGGGCGGTGCCGCCCACCTCGCTGGAGTCCATCAGCTTTTTAAACTGCTTGAGCCCGCCGGACACCATCAGGGCGGCCAGCTTGGTAAAGAAGCTCTTCATGAACATCTTCTTGATCTCCCGGGCCAGGAACAGGCCGGTTCCCTCCATGGTTTTCAGGAAGATGTTGCCGGAGTAGCCGTCGCTGACGATCACGTCCACCGAGCCCTCCACGGCCTCCCGGGCCTCCACGTTGCCCACGAAGTTGATCCGGCCTTCCTTGGCGGCCTCCTGGAGCATGGGGTAGACGGTGGTCTGCAAGCTGGTGCCCTTGGAGGGCTCCGCGCCGATATTCAGCAGGCCCACCTTGGGCTCGGGACGGCCCAGCACGTGCTCGGCGTAGTAGGAGCCCATGTAGGCAAACTGGAGCAGATACTCCGGGGGACACTCGGCGTTGGCGCCGCAGTCGATGAGCACCGCGCCTCCGTTGCCCGTGGGCACCACAGGGGCCAGGGCGGCCCGGCGGATGCCCTTGATGCGCTTGACCAGCAGGGTGGCAGCGGAGAGCAGAGCGCCGGTGGAACCGGCGGAGACGAAGGCGTCGCCGCCGCCGGATTTCAGCAGGTTGAGGCCCACGGTCAGGGAGGAGTCCTTCTTCTCCCGGAAGGCGTTGGCGGGGTTGTCGCAGATCTCCACCACCTCCGAGGCGTGGGCGATCTCCACCCCGGCGGGCAGCTCCCGGATTCCGTTATCCTCCATCACCTTGAGGATCTCCTCTCCACGGCCCACCAGCACGATGTCCACTCCGTACTCCTTGTTGGCCTGAATGGCTCCCAGAACCGGGGCCTGAGGGGCGTTGTCCCCTCCCATGGCGTCAACGATGATCTTCATAAAACACCCTTCTTTCTTAAAGAGCCTTGGGCTCTTCCTTCTCAGCAGCCGTCACAGCCGCTGAGATGCAGTTAAGTGAGATCCAGCCCGTCCAGCGCTTCCAGCGCTCGTTTGGACAGCTCGGCATTTTTATTTCGCTTGCCCTTCACCCGATAGCCCAGAGATGGAATCAGGCCGAAGTTGATATTCATCGGTTGAAAGTGTACCACAGATTCATCGCTGATGTAAAGAGCCAGCGCACCCATGGCGGTCTCCCGGGGGAAGTTGATGGGCTCCTTGCCCGCCAGCTCCCGGGAGAGCTCCATGGCGGCCAGACAGCCCGAGGCGGTGGACTCCACATACCCCTCCACGCCGGTGATCTGACCGGCAAAGCGGACCCGGGGCTCGGTGCGAACCCGGTAGTACCGGTCCAGCAGCCGGGGAGAGTCCAGGAAGGTGTTGCGGTGCATCACCCCGTAGCGGACAAACTCTGCGTTCTTCAGGGCGGGGATCATGGAAAAGACCCGCTTCTGCTCCGGCCATTTCAGGTGGGTCTGGAAGCCCACGATGTTGTAGATAGAGCCTTGGGCGTTGTCCTTGCGCAGCTGCACCACGGCAAAGGGCTCCTTGCCTGTCTTGGGGTCCTTGAGGCCCACCGGCTTGAGGGGACCGTAGCACAGGGTATCCCGGCCACGGCGGGCCATGACCTCCACGGGCATACAGCCCTCAAACACCCCGGAGTCCTCAAACCCATGGACTTCGGCCTCTTGGGCGGTGGTAAGTTCTCTCCAGAAGGCGTCGTACTCCTCTTCCGTCATAGGGCAGTTGATGTAGTCCGGAGTGCCCCGGTCATACCGGGAGGCAAACCAGGCGCTGTCCATGTCCACGCTCTCAAAGGTCACCAGGGGGGCGGCGGCGTCAAAGAAGTGGAGGTAGCCGTTCTGGGGATAGCGCCGGCCGATGGCCTCGGCCAGGGGCTCGGCAGTGAGGGGACCGGAGGCCACGATCACCTGCCCCTCCTCCGGAATGTCCAGCACCTCCTCCTCCACCACGGTGATGTTGGGGTGGGTTTTGATCTTCTGGGTGATGGCAGCGGAGAAGGCGTGGCGGTCCACCGCCAGGGCGCCTCCCGCCTCCACCCGGTGCTGGTCGGCGCAAGCCATGATGAGGGAGTTGCAGCGGCGCAGCTCCTCTTTCAGCAGCCCCACCGCGTTCTCCAGCTGGTCGGAGCGCAGGGAGTTGGAGCACACCAGCTCCCCAAAGTCTGCGCTGTGGTGGGCGGGGGTCATCTTCTTGGGCTTCATCTCGTACAGGCGCACGGGGATGTCCCGGTTGGCCAGCTGCCAGGCCGCCTCGCTGCCGGCCAGACCGGCCCCAATGACAATCACAGGTTCCATGGTTCCTCCTCAGGGTCTCGTTTTCTCATCTCTAATGTGTAAAGTTATACTGCTTTACGCATCTTCTTTTTTCGCCGCGGTCTTTTTAGCTGCGGTTTTGGTCGTTTTCTTGGCCGTGGTCTTCTTGGTGGTAGTCTTTGCGGATTTTTTCGCAGAATCCGCTTTTTTTGTGGTTTTAGTCGGTGTTTTGGCAGCAGCGCTCTTCTTGGTCGCCGGCTTCTTGGCGGCCTCCTCGCCCTCTGCGGCAGGAGCGGCAGTATCGTCCGTCTTCTTTTTCCAGCCGCCCCGCTTCTCCTCGGGTGTAAAGTTCGAACACTGTTCATTGATGCAGAAGGGCTTCTTGAATCCACGGCCCGACTTCTTGAACATGGTCCAGCCGCACACCGGACAGTTGTCCTTCACGGGCACGTCCCAGGTCATGAAGTCGCAGCGGCGGCTCTCGTCCTTGCTGTTGAGGTGCTCACAGCAGTAGTAGGTGTACTGCTTACCCGTCTTCTTGCTCTTGCCGGTGCGCTTTAAAAGCCGCCCGCCACACTTGGGACACTTGCCCGGCATCTCCACCACCAGGGGCATGGTAAAGTCGCACTCGGGCCAGCCGGGGCAGGCCAGGAAGCGGCCGAAGCGGCCCGACTTAATGACCAGGTTCCGGCCGCACTGGGGGCAGATCTCCTCAGAGACCTCGTCGGGCACCTTGATGCGCTCGCCGTCCAGCTCCTGCTCGGCCTTGTGCAGCTCCGCCTCAAAGTCATCATAGAATTCTGAGAGCACCTTCTTCCAGTCCGTGCTGCCCTCCTCTACCTTGTCCAGCTCCTCCTCCATCTGGGCGGTGAAGGTGGGGTCCACGATGTCCTGAAACTTGTCCTTCATGAGGCCCGTGACCACCTCGCCTAAGGGGGTGGGCCGGAGGGCGCGGCCCTCCTTCACCACATACTCCCGGTTCAGAATGGTGGAGATGGTGGGGGCGTAGGTGGAGGGGCGGCCGATCCCCTTCTCCTCCAGCGCCCGGATGAGGGTGGCCTCGGAGTAGCGTGCCGGAGGCTGGGTAAAGTGCTGCTGCTTGTCGGCCTTCTTCAGCTCCAGGGGCTCCCCCTCTTTCAGGTCGGGCAGGGGGGACTGGGGGGCCTCGTCCTCCTCATCCTTGCTCTCCTCGTAGACGGCGGTAAAGCCGGAGAATTTCAGCTCCGAGTGGCTGGCCCGGAAGGTGTAGCCCGCCGACTCCGTCTCGATGGAGACGCTGTCGTAGACGGCAGAGGCCATCTGGCAGGCCAGGAAGCGGCTCCAGATCAGCTTGTAGAGGCGGTACTGCTCGGTGGTCAGGTCCTTCTTGATCTCGTCGGGCACCAGATTCACGTCGGAGGGTCGGATAGCCTCGTGGGCGTCCTGAGCGTTGCCCTTGGTCTTATAGTGCCGAGCTTTGGGCGGGTAGTACTGTTTGCCGTAGCGGGTCTCAATAAAGCCCTTGGCGGCGGCGATGGCCTCCTCGGAGAGGCGCAGGGAGTCGGTACGCATATAGGTGATAAGACCCACGGTGCCCTCGCCGGTGATGTCCACGCCCTCATAGAGCTGCTGGGCAATGGACATGGTGCGGGCGGGGGTCATATTCAGCTTGCGGCTGGCCTCCTGCTGGAGGGTAGAGGTAGTGAAGGGAGGCGCGGGGTTACGCAGCTTCTCCTGGCGCTTCACCTTGGACACGGAGAAGGGGGCGGCGGACACTTCCGCCACGATGGCCTGGGCCTCCTCCTGGCTGTGGAGCTCCATCTTCTTCTCCCGGCCGTAGAACATGGCCTGGAAGCCGCCCAGGTTGGGGCGCACCCGCTCCAGGTCCACCTGGATGGACCAGTACTCCTGGGGCTGGAAGGCGCGGATCTCCTCCTCCCGCTCCACCACCAGGCGGGTGGCCACCGACTGCACCCGGCCCGCCGACAGTCCCCGGCGGATCTTCTTCCACAGCAGCGGAGAGAGCTCATAGCCCACGATGCGGTCCAGGATACGCCGGGCCTGCTGAGCGTCCACCAGATTCTGGTCGATGGCCCGGGGGGCGGCGATGGACTCGTTGACCACCTTCTTGGTGATCTCGTTGAAGGTGACCCGGTAGGTCTTGTCGTCGGGGATGTTCAGCAGCTCCTTGAGATGCCAGGAGATGGCCTCCCCCTCCCGGTCCGGGTCGGTGGCCAGATAGACTTTGCCGCTCTTCTTGGCCGCCTTTTTCAGCTCACTGATGGTCTCCTCCTTGCCCTTGATGGGCTGGTAGTCGGGCTGGAAGCCGTGCTCCACATCCACCCCCAGCTTGCTTTTGGGCAGGTCCCGGACGTGGCCCATGGACGCCATAACCTCATAACCCGGTCCCAGGTATTTGCCGATGGTCTTGGCCTTGGACGGGGACTCTACAATGACCAGATCTGTCTTTGTTGCCATGTGACAACCTCCAATTCGCTTCATATGATCACGGGTAAAGTATCTGCCCGAAGGATTCTTATTCCAGCTCCACCAGCGGGGCGTAGCGGCCCGCGGCGCGCTGCTCCGCCGCGCCGTCCACCTGGAGCATGGTCAGCGCCGAGAGCACCCGCCGGGCCGGAATCTGAGTGCGGTCCACCAGCTCGTCGGCGGTGTCCGCCCCCTCCAGCATGGCGTGGAGCACTACCAGCTGATCGTCGGTGAAGCGCTCCCGCTGCTCCGCCAGAGAGATTTTGGGCCGCCGGGGCTTCTCCTCCTTTTGGGGCTGGGGAGGCGGCGGCTCCGGCTTTGTCTCCCCTTGGCCCCCTTTGGACGGCGGCCCCAGCCGTTCCCGCATGATTTCCGGGTCCATATTGGGGGCGTGGACCAGTTTTTGCGGAAACTGATCCCAGTATCCCATCAAAATGTCCTCCCCGCTCATGACCGGCCTGGCTCCCTGCTGGAGCAGCCAGTTAGGTCCCTGGCTCATGGGGGCAAAGATGCTCCCCGGCACGGCGCACACGTCCCGGTTCTGCTCCAGGGCGTGGTTGATGGTGAGCATGGTGCCGCTGAACCGGGCGCACTCCACCGCCACCACCCCCAGGGACAGTCCGCTGATGATGCGGTTGCGGATGGGAAAATGTTCCGCCTTGTGGCGGGTGCCCGGGGGATACTCGCTGATGAGGGCGCCTACCGCCGCCACGTCCTGATAGAGAAAGCGGTTTTCCCAGGGGTAGGGCACGTCCACCCCGCCGGCCAGCACCGACACCACCCGTCCGCCCCCTTTCAGGGCGCCCCGGAGGGCCAAACTGTCGATTCCCTGGGCAATGCCGGACACCAGCAGGGCTCCGTGGCGGGCCAGCTCCAGCCCCAGCATGGGAGCCACCTCCTGGCCGTAGGCCGAGGGGTTCCGGGCGCCTACGATGCCAAAGGCGGCCTCCTCGTCAAAGCGGATGCGGTGGCCCAGGATATACAGCACCACCGGCGGGTCGTCCAGCTGGCGCAGCCGTTCCGGGTAGTCGGCGTCCTGGATGGTCATGATCTGCACCCCCAGCTGGTCACACCGGCCCAAAATGGCGTCGCTCTCCTCCATCCTCTTGTCCAGGAACCCCCGCAGAGCCTGAGGCGGCAGTCCGGGGACCATCTCCAGATCCTCCCGCTGGGCAAAGTATACCCGCTCCGGCGTTCCGAAGTACTCCAGCGCCCGCAGGACGCTCCGCTGCCCCACCCCCTTTCGGGTGGTCAGCCAGAGCCAGTAGTTTACCGCCGCCATGGGGTCCCTCCTTTCTCCGCAGGGGATGTTCTTTACAAGCCCATCCGGGCTGTGTTACAGTATTTTTAAACCGGCGGGCACACACCCGCTGCACATTCATCTTGGAAATGGGGAATGGTTATGCCTGCGCTTCGAACCCGGCCCCACCGCGCCTGGGCGGTCTGTCTGGGCTGCTCCATCGCGCTGTTCACCGTGATGGGTCTGGGCGTCAACGTCTTTACCATCTATCAGCCCTGGATCATCCAGGTGCACGGCTTTACCAATGCTCAGGGCTCCTGGATCACCACGGTGCGCAGCCTGTTTGCCCTGCTGGCCATGCTGTCGGTAGACGGACTGTGCCGCCGGTTGGGCCTGCGGTACACCATGACTGCGGGCATGGCCTGCTTTGCCGCCTCCTACGCCCTGTTTGGGGCGGCCCGCACCTTCCCTGTCTACTGTGCCGCCGCCGCTCTGTCGGGACTGGCCTACGGCTACGGGGGAATGATCCCCCTCACGCTGGTCATCTCCAACTGGTTTCAGCGCCGGCGCGGGCTGGCTCTGGGACTGGCGGCGGCGGGCAGCGGCCTGTCCACCATCCTCTTTCCACCCCTGCTCACCCAGGTACTGGAGCAGCGGGGGCTGGAAACCGCCCTCTGCGGGGAGGCCGTTCTGGGCGTTCTGCTCACGGTGACCGTCTTTCTGCTGGTCCGCAGTACTCCGGCGCAGGTGAGCCTGGCTCCCTACGCCGGCGGACAAGAGGCCCAGCCGGAGATGCCGGCAGTCCGCTCCGCTCCGGCGGGACTGCGTCCCATCCACTGGTGGGCGGTGGCCGTGGCCGCCTTTTTGATCGGCGCGCCCTCCGGTCCGGGCTTCTCCCACCTGACGGTGCTGTACACCAGCTGCGGCTATGACTCCATTCTGGTGGCCTTTCTCATGTCTTACTTGGGTGTGGTGCTCATGGCCGCCAAGGTGATTTACGGCCAGCTCAGCGACAAGCTGGGCAGCCGCACCGCCAATCTTCTGGTCTTTCTCGTCATGCTGGCGGGCTTTCTGCTGTGCGCCCTGGCTCCCCTGGGGAGCGTCCCCCTGGCCTTCGCCGCCATCACTCTCACCGCTCTGGGCATGCCCATCTCGTCAGTCACCCTGTCGGTGTGGGCGGGGGATCTGAGCGGCCAGGACACCTACCAGTGCACCGTGAAGTGGTACACCAGCGCCTATATGCTGGGCTCTCTGGCCACCGGGCCGCTGCCCGGGCTGTCGGCTGACCGGCTGGGCAGCTACGTACCTGCCTATCTACTCTTCGCCCTTATGCTGCTGGCGGCCGCCGTCCTGGTACAGGGGGTCTATCGCCGTCTGGATCTGGGGAAGCGTCCCCGATAAGTTTTTCTCGTTCTGCGGGCTGGTTATCCGGCCCACCTTTTTATTTGCCCATCTCCCACAGGACGATTACCGCCGCGGCGGCGGCGTTGAGCGACTCGCACCGCGCCCGCATGGGGATCTTCACCGTCTGTCTGGCCCGGTCCAGGAGCGCCTGGGACACGCCCCGGCCTTCGCTGCCGATGACCACAGCAGCCCGGCTCAGATCGGCCTGGCGCACGTCCACCGTGTCCTCCCGCAGAGCCGTGGCATACAGCGGGATCTGAGAGGTCTCCAGCAGCTCTTCCAGCTCCTCCACCGTGGTCTCCCACGCCGGCAGGCGGAAGCAGGCCCCCATAGAGGAGCGAACTACCTTGGGGCTGTACAGGTCGGCGCAGCCGTTGACCAGCAGCAGCCCATCCGCTCCCAAGGCGTCGGCGGAGCGCCAGATGGTGCCCACATTGCCCGGGTCCTGCACCCCGTCCAGTACCAGATACTTTGTCCCCTCCAGACGTGTCGGAGGCGCGGTACAGGGCAGCTGGGCCAAAAACAGGGCTCCCTGGGGGGTCTTCATAGGGGAGATAGTTTCCATCACGTCCTTGGGAACCTGGACAACCCGGATGCCCTGGGGAAGCTCCGGCGGCGCCACATCGGAGGACACAACCACGCTCGTCAAAGGCGCCTGCCATTTCAGCGCCTCCTCCAGCAGCTTCACGCCGTCCCCCAGATATTCCCCCGCCTTCTCCCGCACACTTCGTCCTCCGGCAGACAGCTGCCGGATCTTTTGCAGCAGCGGGTTTTTCCGGCTGGTGATGATCTCCATTACAGACGCTCCAATCGCTCAATATCGCTGTTGCGCCCCAGCACCACCAGGCAGTCCTCCGGGCTCTGAAACACGAAGTCTCTGCCGGGCGCGATGGTCATATCGTCCCTGCGGCGCACCGCGATTACCGTCAGCTTCCATTTGGCCCGGATATCCAGCTCCACAATGGACTTTCCCACCCAGCTCTCCGGCAGGGTGCGCTCCACGATGGAGTACTCGTCCGACAGCTCAATATAATTGAGGATATCCCCGTTCTCCAGCCTCCGCGCCAGAGACAGGGCCATTTCCTGCTCGGGGAAGATCACCAGATCTGCGCCGATCTTCTCCAGCACCTTGCTGTGGACCATGCTGTTGGCCTTGCTCACCACCCGGGGGCCTCCCAGCTCCTTCAGGTTGAGGGTGATCAGGGCGCTGGTGCCCAAATCCACGCTGGTGGTCACTACGGCGCAGTCAAAATTCCGGGCGCCCACGCCGGAGAGCACCTCCGGGTCCCGGGCGTCGCCCACTACCGCGTGCGTCACCTGCTCCGCCACCGCCTGGACCCGCTCGGGCAGGATATCCATGGCCAGTACCTCATTCCCCTGGGCACACAGCTCCTGGGCCAGTGAGGTTCCAAACCGGCCCAATCCGATAATCAAAAAATTCTTCATGGCTTCCTCCCAGTCTCAGCCCACCATCATCTCGGCGGCAGGATATGTGATCTTATTGCGTTCCTTCCCCCGGGTGAGGAAGGCAATGGAGAAGGACAGGATTCCTACCCGTCCCAGGAACATGAGCAGGATCACCAGCAGGGCGCTGGGGGTGCTCAGCTCCGGGGTGATCCCCATGGTCACCCCCACCGTGCCCATGGCGGAGGCCGTCTCAAAGGCGGCCTGCACATAGGGCACCTGGTCCACCAGGGACAGCAGCATGGAGGCGCTCAAAAACAGCAGCACCACCGTCAAAGTCAGGGTCATGGCGTCCAGCACCTTCCGGCTGGGGATGGTCCGTCCCCGGAACACCACCTGATCCCGCCCCCGCAGGCCGTCCCGCAAAGCCAGCAATAAGATGCCCACCGTCACCGTCTTGATTCCGCCGGCTGTGGAGCCGGAGGAACCGCCGATGAGCATCAGAAGGATGGACATGACCGCCGAACCATCCCGCAGGCCGCCCATATCAAAGGTAGCATACCCGGCGGTGCGCAGGGTGACAGACTGAAACAGGGCGTTGAGGGGACGCTGCCACAGGGGCATGCCGCCCAAGGTACCGGGGTTGTCCCATTCGGCACAGGAAAAGTATACGGTCCCCACCACAATGAGACACACCGTGATGGAGAGGACCATTTTGCTGTACAGCGTCAGCTTTTTCCAGCTCCGTTTTTGAATCAGGTCCTCCCACACAAAAAAGCCAAGGCCGCCGATGATGATCAGGGCCATGATGGTGCCCAGCACCAGGGGATCCCCCTGGTAGGAGGCCAGGCTGGAGTAGGCGCCGCTGTACCGTCCCAAAATATCAAAGCCGCCGTTGCAGAAGGCGGAGACACTGTGGAAGGCAGAAAACCAAATGCCCTGCAGGCCGAACTGGGGAACAAAGCGGATGGCCAGCAGCGCCGCACCGATCCCCTCCACACAGACTGTCCCCAGCAGGGCATGGCGCACCACCCGCACCACTCCCGATACCCGGTCCAGGTTCAGGGCGGAAGCCATCAGCATCCGCTGGGACAGCCCGATGCGCTGATGGAGGGCAAAGGGAACGATGGAGATCAGGGTCACAAAGCCCAGGCCGCCCAGCTGCAGCAGCAGCAAAATCACCGCCTGGCCAAACCAAGACCAGTGGATGGCCGTGTCCACCAGCACCAAACCGGTGACGCAGGTGGCAGAGGTGGCGGTAAACAGGCAGGTCAGCCAGGGCGTGCTCTGTCCGTCCCGGGCCGCAGCGGGTAAGCACAGCAGCAGGGCGCCAAATAAAATAATAGCCCCAAAGCCCAGTACAATATAGCGGGTCGGGTTGATGCTTTTGCGTTTATATAGCTTGGATGAATGAATGTGCATTCCGACACACGTCTCCCTCTTGGGCAGTGTTTCTCCCCGCGCAGAAAGGCATACCCCCCGGCTTGGCCGATGGTATGCCTGCTCTCCGTTCCCGCGTATGCAATCAGACAGGAACTAATATAGCATACCCGTTCTGGATATTCAAGTCAGCGGTGTTCTGCCGCCCTCGGCGGCCTGTCCCACCGCAGTACTCCGGTGGCTGCTCCAGATGCGCAGGCCTTATTATATATAATGTATCCCCCGCCGCAAGTCAAGCATCTTATGCAGAAAAAACGTGCGCTTCTTTGGAAACGCACGTTTCTCTCTCATCCGTTCTCTCCCTGCTTCATGGCCCGATAGCCCATGGAAACCGCCCACACGTAGGCGCAGGTCTTGGGGATCATCAGCATGCCGATCATCGGCATCACGTCGGCCCAGAGGACCACGGGGATGTAAAATCCAAAGCTGAGCACGATGGCAAGCCACATCCACCGAAAAGCCCGGTCGTGATGTTCTCTGGCCCCCCGGTAAAACAGCACCAGGATCACCAGCCCCAGCAGAGCAAAGGGGATGTTGCGGTAAATTCCCCAGGACAGAGGGGCGTCGGCGCTGAGCCACTGATTCTGGGGGAACATACACAGCACGATCCGTGCCCCCGCCAGCAGATAGATTACAGCAGTCAGCCCGGTATTTCCCCGGACATGATAACGGCTGCGCCACACGTAGTAGAGCAGCACATAAAAAATCGTCATGGTGACGGAGGTGACCCACTTTCCAATTCCCAGCGCCGCCGTGTAGTTCTCCAGCCCGGTGGTACACAGAGCCACCGCCCGGGGCACAAGATGGAAGGCGTCCCCCGCCCCCAGTACCACCGCCATGATGCCGAACAGACGGAACTGCTCCTCTCCCCGGCACCCGGCGATCATTTTCACGCCCAAGGTAATCACCGTCACCAGATAGACCACGTCAAAGGCGGTCTCCATAATAGCCTGCATGGTAATTCCTCCTTCTATCAGTCTGCCCGCCGGGCCACTGCGTAGCTGCGCCCAAACAGGAGTCCGGCCAGCAGCAGCGCGCCGCCCAGCCCGGAATAAAATACCGCAATAAATCGCTCCGGCGCCGCTCCCGACGCCCGCAGGGCAATTCCGCCGCTCATCATGACGGCCATGATGGCAAAGGACTTGCCGTCAAAAAATTTCAGGAAAAACTGCCGCGTGTCTCCGTAGCCGTGGATGCGCCGGGTATGTTTCTTCACCAGACGGCCAAAGACAAAGGACTGGAATATCCCAAAGACCAGGGCAGACAGCACCAGATTCCACACCGTCAGATAGGCGGGATAGGCCAGCACGCCAATGCGCAGGATATTAAACCCCGCTGCCGCCCACACCAGGCAGGCCAGCAGCAACAAGGTGTTCTTTTGTACCTTCATAGATGCTCCTTTCTAAATGAACCATGTTCAGATTGCACCGAAAAAATTCCCACCTCCGTGGGAATTTCAATAGATCGTCCTCCGGATGATCTCCTGCACCCCGGCGGGGTCATAGTCCCGGCGTACCAGGGCGGAAATCATCAGGGAAAAGATCACGTCGGCAAACTGCTCCAGGGAGAGTCCGCTGCCAAAGGCGCCGGGGCGGACCTTGGGATCGCTGCGCAGCACAGCGCACAACTGGTCCAGAATGTGGTCCCAGGCCTTCTGCATCCGCCGCTTTCCCTGGGATTTCTCCTGAGGAAGGAAGCTGACGGCGTGGAGGGCGAAAAAATCAGGATAGTCCCGGCTGCCCTGGGCCATGCATTGATACAGCCAGGCCACACAGGCCTGGGTGTCCCGAAAGACGCCGGGGTCCTCCGGGCGGCGGAAAATGTTCTGCCAAATGCTCTCCACCACGGCCCCCACCAGGTCCTCCTTGGACTCGAAGTAGTTATAGATGGAGCCCACCGAAACGCCGCACGCTCCGGCCACCCCCCGGATATTGACTGCCGTCCAGCCCTTTTGGGCCATCAGCTCCCGGCTGGCTTTCAAAATCTCCTCCCGGGAGGTCACGGAATGATTCATGGTTTTCCTCCAATCTGAACATCGTTCATTATAGGCAGCCTCTCCCCTTCTGTCAAGAAAAAATTCTCCGCGCAGATATGCATACAGCGGCCGGCAGAATCCTCTGCCAGCCGCTGTGTTTCAAACAGTTTGGATCATTCCTGCTCGATGGCCCTGCGGATGCTGTCAAACACCTCGTCTGAATTCTCACACATCACCATCAGTACGGTGCCGTCCTGCAAGGTCTCCAGCCGGGCGCTGTCGGCCACGGCATACTGGTCCACCAGGTAGGTCTCAAAGCTGCTCTTTTGACGGTCTATAAAATTCTGGAGCCCTTCGGTCACCGCCGCCTTTTTCCCTTCCGCAGGCATAACGGCTGCAATGCCGTAGGCCTTGACGTTCATCATGGAGCCGCTGACGGCAAAGGCGGTCATGTCCTCCGTTTTGAGGCCCATGGACTCCAGGATCATGGCATTTATATTTTCCTCGCTGTTGTCCCGGGAAATAACAGGGTTATTCTCCGCCATTTCGCCTCCATACTGGGTGAGGGCCTGGGCGTAGAGCTGGGTCAGCTCCTCGGGGGTGCGGCTAGTCTCCTGCCTCTGCCCGCACCCCGCCAGGGCGCCGGTCAAAAGAAGCAGGGAAGCAAATACGGCAAACATCTTTCTCATGGAAGAACTCCTTTTTCTTCTTTTTGGAACAGACTACTGTCCGCCTTGGGCCTGTGGATGCCCTTTCAGAAAAAGGTTCCCGATGTTTCCGATTTTATGCGCTCACGCCTGGGGCAGCAGCAGGGTCACCGTGGTCCCCTTCCCCGGGGTGCTCTTCAGCTGGATCTGCCCGTCGTGAAGGGCCGCGCCGTGCTTGACAATGGACAGGCCCAAGCCGGTGCCGCTGATGTCCTTGGAGTGGCTCTTGTCCACCCGGTAGAAGCGTTCAAACACCCGGCTCTGATCCTCCGCAGGGATGCCGATGCCGTTATCCTCCACCGACACCTCCACTCCGTTCTCCACCGGTCCCACCGTGACGGCCACCGTGCCGCCCTTGCGGTTATACTTGATGGCGTTGTCACAAAGGTTGTAGATCATTTCATCCAGCACCCGGCGGATGCCGTGGACCTGGACCGAGCGGCCCATGGTCTTGATGGTCACATCATGTTTCTGTGCCGCGCTCTCCAGCCGCTTGGTCACTTCCAGAGACAGCTGGTACAGGTCCACGTCCTCCCGCTCCATATTGACCGCGCCCTCGTCCAACTGGGACAGGCGGATGATATCCTCCACCAGGGCAATGAGGCGCTGGGCCTCCTTGTAGATGTCACCGGCAAAGCCCTGCACATCCTCCGCCTTCACCATACCGCTCTGCATGATCTCGGCGATGCCGGAGATGGAGGTGAGGGGGGTTTTCAGCTCGTGGGAGACGTTGGCGGTAAATTCCCGCCGCAGGTCCTCCCGCTGCTCCTGTTCGGTGACGTCCAGCAGGACCATCACCGCGCCCATCTGCTCCTCCCCCTGCATGACCGGATTGGCCAGCAACTGGCAGTAGCGGCCGTTGAGGTGGAGCATCTGCTGGCTGCGTTTGCCGGAGAGCACCTCATCCACCGCCTGGCGGAAGCTCTCGCTGCGGTTGAGCACCAGGGCATTGACCTCACCCTGGGGCGCCTGAGCACCCAGCTGGCGCAGAGCGCCGTTATTGTAGGAGAGCACATGGCCATGCCGGTCCATCAGCAGGAAGCCCTCGGACATATTCTCCGTGAGGGCGGCAAACTCCTGCTGCTTCTGCTGCAGCTGAAGCACCTGCTGCTGGATAGTGTCGTTCTGGTGCTTGATGCGGGAGAGCAGCGGGGTGAGCTCTTCATAGGTATCACAGTCCTCCGGATGCTCCAGATCCAGATTGACGATGGGCCGGATGATCCGCTTGGCCATTCGGGAGGCCAGCACGGCGGAAATAATAAGCGCCAGAGCCAGAATAATCAGGATGGGCTGGATCATGGACAGCAGCAGGGTCACCACGGTCTGCTGGGCGCTGGCCACACGGATGACGGTACCGTCATTCAGGCGGCGGGCCGCATACAGGGTCTGCTGGGCCAGGGTGGAGGAATAGCGCCGGGCGGTGCCCGATTCGTCGGTCAGGGCCTGCCGGATCTCCTCCCGGTCGGCATGGTTCTCCATGGAACCGGCATCGGCCTGGCTGTCATAGAGGACGGTGCCGTCCTGAGCCACCCAGGTCACCCGGTTTTCCGTGTTCAGTCCGGTGAGATAGTCCATGCCATTGAGCTCCACCCCCTGGGCTACCAGCCAGGTTTCCGTCTCCAGCTCCCCCATCAGCTGATCGCTGAAATATTGGTACAGCATCCCCATAAACAGGGCGATGGACAGTACCATCACCGAGACGGCCACCGCGGTGGAATTACGAAACAATTTTGCGGTCATATTCTTCAAATCCTCACGCTTTCTGCTCGGTGCTGATCTTGTAGCCGATCCCCCGCACCGTCTCAATGCAGTCGCCGGACTTGCCCAGCTTCTGGCGCAGAGTCCGGATGTGTACATCCACCGTCCGGCTGGCTCCGTCAAACTCATAGCCCCAGATGGTGTTGAGCAGCTGATCCCGGGTAAACACCGTGCCCGCCCGTTCCAGCAGCAGGCACAGGACCTGAAATTCCTTCAAGGTCAGGGTGACGTCCCGGTCCCCGTCCCGGACAATGTGCCGCTCCGGGTCCACAAAGAGGCTGCCCAGGGAGTAAGTCTTCTCCTTGGGCTCGTTCTGCCCGGCGTGGCGCAGGGCGGTGCGTACCCGGGCCATCAGCTCCATCATACCGAAGGGCTTGGCCACATAGTCGTCCGCCCCCTCATCCAGGCCCAGTACCTTGTCGTACTCCGTGCTCTTGGCCGTGAGCATGATGACGGGCAGGGTCCTGGTGGCCGGCATGGCGCGCAGGCGCTTGAGCACCTGCAAGCCGTCCTCCTCCGGGAGCATAATATCCAGCAGCACCAGCTCGGGGGTAGTGCTCTCCATCGCCTCCCAGAACTGAGAGGGACGGTCAAAGCCCTGGGCCTCCATGCCCTGGCTCTGCAAGGTATAGACCACCAGCTTACGGATGCTGGCGTCGTCCTCCAAAATATAGATCACGTGAATAAACCTCTCGCTTCCTCCCCCAAACCACACTAGGGGGTATCATCACAGATCGCCGTGCTGTCCGGTGAGAGAGAACTCCACCCACTCGGCGATGTTGCAGGCATGGTCGCCGATGCGCTCAAAGTACTTGGCAATCATCAGCAGATCCATGCAGGTCTCACCGCTGTCTCCCTGACCGATGCGGCGGATCAGCTCGTCCTTGACCTCCAGGAACATCCGGTCGATCTCGTCATCCTTGCGGATGACCTCCTGGGCCAGCCCCAGGTTCTTGCGCACAAAGGAGTCGATGCTGTCGGTCACCATGCCGATGGTGCTGCGGGCCATCTCGTCCAGAGGCACGTGGGAAATGACCGGGTTGTCCTCAATATCCCGGGTGATCTCGGCAATGTCGCTGGCCTGGTCGCCGATGCGCTCCATATCGGAGATCATTTTCAGGGCCGCGGAGATGGTGCGCAGGTCCCGGGCCACCGGCTGCTGCTGAAGCAGCAGCTTCATGCACAGACTCTCGATGTCCCGCTCCTTCTGGTCGATCTCCCGCTCGGCGGCGGCTGCGGTCTCCCGCAGGGCGGCGTCCCCCTCCAGCAGGGCCTTGGTGGCCGCGGAGATGGCCTCCTCGCACAGAGCGCCCATTTTGATGAGCTCTACATTCAGCTGTTCCAGCTGTTCGTTGAATCGATCCCGCATTATCCAAACCTCCCGGTGATGTAGTCTTCCGTCTTCTTGTTCTGGGGCATGGAGAACATCTGCTCCGTGTCACCGTACTCGATGAGCTCGCCCAGCAGGAAGAAGGCGGTTTTATCCGAGATTCGGGCGGCCTGCTGCATATTGTGGGTAACCATGATGATAGTGTAATCCTTTTTCAGCTCGGTGGCAAGGTCCTCGATTTTGGAGGTGGAGATGGGGTCCAGGGCGGAGGTGGATTCGTCCATCAGCAGCACGTCGGGCTTGACGGCCAGAGCGCGGGCAATGCACAGACGCTGCTGCTGGCCGCCGGACAGGCCCAGGGCGGGCTTTTTCAGCCGGTCCTTCACCTCATCCCAGATGGCCGCCCCCTTCAGGGACTCCTCCACGATCTCGTCCAGCTTTACCTTGCTGCGGATGCCGTGGGTACGGGGACCGTAGGCCACGTTGTCATAGATGGACATGGGGAAGGGATTGGCCTTCTGGAACACCATGCCCACACGCTTGCGCAGGTCGGTGACATCCTGACCGGGAGCGTAGATGTCCTCGCCCCGGTAGAGGAGGGAGCCGTCGATCTTCACGATGGGAATGAGGTCGTTCATCCGGTTGAGGCAGCGCAGGAAGGTGGACTTGCCGCAGCCGGAGGGACCGATGAGGGCGGTGATCTGATGCTCGGGGATCTCAATGTTAATATCCTTCAGGGCGTGATTCTCCCCGTAATACAGGTTGAGGTTCTCCGCCTTGATAATGGTATTTTCGTTCATATCCTAAAAACTCCTTACTTCTTCAGACGCTTGCCCGCCAGCTTGGCGGCCAGATTGATGACCAGGGTAATCACCAGCAGCACCAGAGCCACGGAGAAAGCCAGGTCGAACTTTGCATTTTCCTTGGCGTAGCCGTACAGAGCCACAGTGAGGGTGGCGCCGGAGCTGTGAGTGAGGCCCCCCTTGCCGAAGAAATTCTGCATTCCGGTGCTCATACCGGCGGTGAACATCAGCACCGCGGACTCACCCACGATGCGCCCAATGGACAGGATGCAGCCGGTGACAATACCGTCGATGGAGGAGGGCAGCACCACCGTGCGGATCATGTGCCACTTGCCCGCGCCCAGGCCCAGGGAACCTTCCCGGTAGCTCTGGGGGACGGTTTTCAGGGACTCCTGAGTAGTACGGATGATGGTGGGCAGGGTCATAATGACCAGGGTGAGGGAGCCGGCCAGCAGGGTGGTGCCCAGCTTCATCAGCTGGCAGAACACCAGCATACCTACCAGGGCGTACAGGATGGAGGGAATTCCGGCCAGAGTCTCGGTGGCAAACTCAATGGCGGTCACCATCTTCCGGTTGGTGGCGTACTCCGTGAGGTAGATGGCCGCGCCCACGCCCAGAGGCAGGGCAAACAGCAGGGTCACCAGCACCACATAGACGGTATTTTGAATGGCGGGGAGAATTCCGTAGGTGCCTTTCAGCACGCTGGATTCCGTGGTCAGGAACTGCCAGCTCATGTTGGGCATGCCTTCGATGAAAATGTAGCCGATGAGAAACAGCAGCAGCAGGCAGGTGAGACCGGCGGACACATACAGAAGGGTACGCATGCCCACCTCATATACTCTGCGCCGGGGGGAGAGCTTACTTTTGACCTTGGCGGCCGTCTGAGTGACAGAAGTTGTCGTCATAGTATTCGTCATCCTTTACGCCTCCTTGTCCCGCTTCAGGAACACATTGAGGACCACATTGATAAACATGATAAACAGGAACAGGACCAGGCCGATGGAGTACAGGGCATTGCGCTGCAGGCTGCCCACACTGGCGTAGCTCATCTCACTGGCGATGGCCGTGGTGAGGAACTTGACGCTGGAGAGCATGGAGGGCATGTTGGCCACGTTGCCGGCCACCATCAGGATGGCCATGGCCTCGCCGATGGCACGGCCCACGCCCAGTACCACCGCGGCGGCGATGCCGCTCTTGGCGGCGGGAGCGGTGACCCGGAAGTAGGTCTCCAGCTCGGTGGCCCCCAGGGCCAGGCTGGCCTCCTCATACTCCTTGGGCACCGCCTTGAGGGCGGTCTCGGACACGGAGATGATAGAGGGCAGGATCATGACAGC
>CALWYB010000034.1 GCA_944385665.1 uncultured Oscillospiraceae bacterium | reverse complement strand
CCTTCCTGGTGGACGCCCTGCTGAAGGCCACCTTTGAAGAAGAATAAGCGAAGAGGGAAACCGCCGCACCGGCAATGCCGGTGCGGCGGTTTGCTATTCCTGGGCCAGACACACTCCGGCCGCCACAGCGGCCAGCTTGGTCTGGTAGTCCTCCCGGCGCAGCTGGGCCTCCTCCTCCGGGTTGGAGAGAAAGCCGCACTCCACCAGCACCGCCGGACAGTCCACGTGGTTCATTAGATACACGTTGTCCCCGATGGGCTTGGCCTGGCGGCTGTTGTCGGGCTGCAAATGGGTCTGGAGGGCCGTCTGAAGAGCCTGAGCCAGCGCCTGGGACCCCTGGGTGGGGGCGTAAAAGACCTGAGAGCCGTGGTAGCGGCTCTGGGGGAACATGTTCTGGTGGATGCTCACCAGGATCGCCCCCTCCAGCTCCTGCACTGTCTCGGCCCGGTTGTGGAGGTCAGACACCTTCTTCTCCCGCAGGGTCTGAGCCTCCGGGTCGTGAAGGGAGATATCCTCCTCCCGCATGAGGTAGCAATGTTCTCCGTAAAAGCCCAGCAGGGCGTCCAGCCGCTTGGCGATGGCCAGGTTGATGCCGCTCTCCGGCACCCCGGTGATGGACACCGCCCCGCCGTCCTCTCCGCCGTGGCCCGGGTCCACCACCCAGATCCGCTCTCCCTCCGGCCAGGACGCCGCCGGAGCCGCCGGTCCCAGATAGGTCTGGAGCAGCATCCCCCCGCTGATCACCGCCAGCAGTCCGGCCAGAATCAATAAGAAACCCCAGTTTATCCGCTTCATCCGCCTCTCCCCCTCCCCCTATCTTATGGAGGGAGGGCCCGGACTATGTACCCCTTCTCCTGGCCCGGCATAGGATGCATCGGGAGGCCCCGCGCCTCCCAATCCCAACCGAGGAGGAATGGATCTTGAATATGGAAAACGGCGGCGGCTCCTGCCCCCTGCCCAGCTGCCCGGACCGCTACGGCACCCTGCCGTCCTGCGCCGGACTGTCCGTGCCCTATGTCCCCTTCCAGCAGGAGGGTTCTCAAAAGTACAGCCAGAGCGACGCCCTGAGCAACGGCACTCTGTTTCCCGGCCTGAACCTCCCCTTCCACCTGAAGGTGGAGGGCAGCACCGTCCCCTCTGGCCCTCTGGCTGAGCTCCAGGCCCTGGAGTTTGTGGTAGCGGAGCTGGGGCTCTATCTGGACACCCACGCCGACGACCAGGAGGCCTTTGGACTGTACCAGAAGTACGCCGCCATGGAGAAGAGCGCCCGGGAGGCCTACCAGGCCAAGTTCGGCCCCCTCACCCAGAGTGACTCGGCCAACGGGGAGAGCTACCGGTGGCTCAAAGAGCCCTGGCCCTGGAATTTTGAGCAGAACGAGGTGAAGTGAGATGTTCCTGTATGAGAAAAAGCTGCAATTCCCGGTGAAGGTGGCCACCCCCAACCCTAAGCTGGCCTCCTTCATCATCAGCCAGTACGGCGGCCCGGACGGCGAGGTGGGCGCGGCCATGCGCTACCTCTCCCAGCGCTACGCCATGCCCTACGCCGAGGCCAAGGGTCTGCTCACCGACATCGGCACCGAGGAGCTGGGCCACATGGAGATGGTGGCCGCCCTGGTCCACCAGCTCACCCGGAACCTGAGCGATGAGGAGGTGCGCAGGAACGCCTCCTTTGCCCCCTATTTTGTGGACCACACCACCGGCGTCTACCCCACCGCCGCCTCCGGTTTCCCCTGGAGCGCGGGAGGGATGCAGTCCACCGGCGATGTAATCGCCGATCTGACGGAGGACTTAGCGGCAGATGGTGCGATGGCGGAAGGACAACAGGGAAGATCAATATCACTGTGGGTTTATTTCATCCCTGTTCGGCGCCAAGCAAAAACCGTCCTTTTCAAACGAAAAGGACGGTTTTTTAAACTGAATGTTGGGTCAAACGAGACGATCGGGACAGTCCATCCTACTCCGCGCCCACGGATAGACGATTCTCTGCCCGTCAGCAATAAACACCTCTACATCCTTGCCAACCTTCGAATGACATCTTGTTGTTCTGGCGTTAAATTCTGCAAACAAGATTCAAACACCTGAGGATCGTACGCCTGTTGTTTTTCCAGCAGGCCCTCCATTCCCTCAGCATACGCCCCGTCTGTATTCAGGGCCGCCAGCATGACGTAGAGGTCCCGGTAGGCCTGGTCATCGGGATACACGTCCGACCACATCCGATCCTCCTCCGGGCCGTAGACCCGGCCCTGGGTAATGCAGGCAAGATTCAGGATCTCCCAAAGTCGGTTGAGCTCATCCCCGTCCAACCGGCTCCAATCCACGAAGGGCAGGATACACAGCACCATTTCCGGGTCGGCCTGGCTGCTGTCCACGGACAGCTGCTCCTCCAGGATCTGCTCACAGATTTCCCCTGTCTCATAGTTGAGGTAGCCCCAGTTGCCGTATCCGCCGGTCCCGGCGTTGATGCAGACCCACCGGTCCTTCTGCTGCTCCTCCAGCACGATAAACCAGCCCAATTCCATCCATCCCTCATATTGGGGATATTCTTCTCCGGTCAACGGGCCGGCTGCGCCGGTATAGCACTGCTCAAAGCCCGCTTTGTCCACCGCATGGCAGGCAAAGCGCATCAGGTAGATCTGCTCCCTGGGCTGGGACAGCAGCGACCGGGCATAGGGGGTGCATTCCAGCACTGCACTGTCTGTGCTGTACAACGGATTTTGGGGAGAAAGGCTCCGGTACTGGGCTACAAAGGTTTCCGCCCACTGCCGGCCAATTTCCTCCTCGCTGCCCGACGCCTCCACGGCCAGGCCGGTCAGGGTGACCCCTCCGTCCGGCTCGTCCACGCCCGTGCTCCCCGCCTGTCGCTGAAACACGGTGTCAAATTCCTGGTAAAGTTCATCTCCATTCTTCAGGAGGTAAATCGTCTCATAGTCCTCCCCCATGGTGCACAGTCCCCCCTGGTAGATGGTAAAGGACTCTTCCTGGTCTGTCCCCTCCGCGGAGAAGGTCACCGAGATACTCCATAGGTTGTTCTGAGTGAAATCATCCACAGTTCCCTCAAAGGTAAAGCCCTGATAGAGGTCCCACAAATGCGCCACGGTATCGGGGTCCGTGACCGGGTCGGGGGGCCAGGCAGAGCTGAGCAGCTGAACTATGGCCACCTTGTCCGGCTCAAATTCATCCGCCCCGGTAGATACTCCGGTACTCTCCCCATCCCCTTTCTGTGCCCCGGTAAAGGTGCAGCCCACCGCCACGGCGGCAATCAGAGCCACGGCCGCCAGGGTATAGACCGCCGTCTTGGGCCGCTTGGCCAGCAGAAGGATGCGCTCCTTGATGCCGCCCCCACTGCCTGTCATGCTGGTGGCGGTGAGCATGGGGTTGGCACGCCCCTGACAAGTAACGGCCAGGAGGGTACGTCCATAGGCCGCCCGCTCCCCCTCCCCCAGCGTCTTTACCGTGGCCTCATCGCAGCACAGCTCTCCGTCCCTCTGGGAGATGGATGCGGCCAGCCATACCAGGGGATTGTACCAGTGGAGCGCCAGGCACAGCCCCCGCAGGGCCGCCCAGATGTGATCCCCGTGGCGAAAGTGGGTCAGCTCATGGGTCAGGCTGTGGCGTAATACCGTCTTGTCGGCGGTCACCTCCTCCGTTACATAGATGCAGGGGTGAAACAGCCCAAAGAGACATGGCGTCTGGGCCGCTCCGGTCACATAGACCGGACGGGGGCAATGCTCTACCGTCAGGGGCACACGACTGCGGCAAAGTCTTCGGGCAAAGTGGACGTTTACCCACAAAAGCCACAGGCCCATGCTCGCGGCCCCCACTGCCCATATTCCCAGCAGTACGGTCCCCAGGGCGATGGGCGTGTCCGCCTCCGCCCCGGCAGCGTCCATCTCCGCCTGCCACTGGTCTTGGTTCTGCTGGTAGTGCTCCTGCTGTTCCCCCACAGTGAGAGACGGATCGGGTTCCACCACAGACAGCTGCGGTGTGTCGCTGCCCAGATAGCCCACCATAGGGTTCGGCAGCTGCGCCTGCGTGCGTTCCACCGTGTTCAAAATGCTCACCGATGTTCCGCCCAAGCTCACCGGTAAAAGCAGCCGCACCAGCACCAGGGCCCACAAGCCGTACTGAAGCCGCAGACTGATTCTTCCGATCAGCAGGCGGCGCAAAACCAACACGACTAAGATCAACACGCTGGAGGTAATTGCCCACTCAATCATGCCGCTCCTCCTCCAATCCCTTCAGCAGCTCATAGAGCTCATCCAGTTCCTCCCGGGGCAGGGCCTGTTTCTTGGTCAGGGCGCTGACCATCAGGCTCAGGCTGCCCTGGTACACCCGGTTCAGGAAATCCTTGGTTTCCCCCAGGGCGGCATCCTCCCGCCGCAGAACAGGGGAAAATACCTTGGGCCCTTTCTCAGCCGGGACACTCTTCAGCGCCCCTTTGTTCTCCAAGCGGCTTAGCAGGGTAAGGGTAGTACTCCGGCTCCAGCCACAGCTTTTTTCCATCCGCTGGATTACTTCCCGCCCCGTGAGCGGGCCCGCCTCCCACAAGCACTCCATCACGCTCCACTCCGCCTGGGTGAGACTGATTCTGTCCTTGTTCATTTCCTCCCCTCCTTTCTGTCTATCTTTGTAAACAAATTATATCAGGCAAGTCTACATCTGTCAACAATAAAAAAGAAAAAACCGGGCAGCCTCGTGCTTCCTGCCCGGTTTTTCTGCCCCGTGTCGGTTTTTCCTGCCCAGGCAAAGCACCGGGACAAACAACAGCGGCAAGCCAGTTGTAACATGGCTTGCCGCTGTTGTCTTATCTGATTTTGACCTCCGTCATGCGTTCAGCAGCTCCTGAGCGATGGGGTCATTGGCGTCCATGACGATGACCCGCCGGTTTTTGGCCCCCTCGCTCTCCACAAATTTGCCGTTGGCGTCCCGGTCCTGGCCCCGGACAAAGGGGTCCGCCTCATAGCCCAGCCCCACGGACTGGAGCTGGGACTCGGGCACGCCGAAGGCGTTGACCAGCAGCTCCTTCACTGCCGCCGCCCGGCGGTTGGACAGATCCACGCACTCCTCCTGGGTGCCGTCGGTGGCCGTGGTGCCCGCCAGCAGGATGGGGTGGTCCGGATGGGCCAGGATTACGTCAGCCACCGGCTTCAAAGCCTCCTTGGCGGCCGCCTCGTCCAGGAAGTCGGCCTTGTCTGCCACAAACATGACCTGGGTGGAGTTGAGCTCAAAGGGGGTCTCAAAGACCAGGGGCTCCTCCACGGTGACCGACCCGGCCGCGCCCGGCTCCTCTGGCCCGTGGATTTTGAGGGTGTACTGAATGGTGTCCTTCTTTTCTGCCCAGACGTAGATGTAATAGGTGGTCTTGGGTGGAAGCTTCAGGCTCTGCGTGGCCGCCTTTCCGCTCTGATCCGCGTCCAGGGTATACGAGTGCATCGGTTCGCCATACATATCGTAAACGCGCAGACAAAAATCCCCGGTTCCCGGCGTCTGGTTGACGGTGGTGACCTCATAGGTGGCATTCTCCACCGAGTTGGTGGTAAAGGCGTACCACTGGCCCTGGCCATTGCTCACCTTGCCGGAGAGCTGGGTCTCCAGCGGGATCATGCCTCCGTCGTCCTGGTTGGTGCCGGCGGAGATCTCCTGTCCGGCCACGGCTCCCACCGACTCGGACACGCTCCCGGCGGTGGCATAGCCCGTCTTTTGCTCCTCCGGGTCCCGGATGATGAGGGAGTAGGAGATGAGGTCCCCCTTTTCAGCCCAAATATAGATGTAGTAGGTGGTGCTGGAGGGCAGTTCCAGGTCCAGAGTAGAGGCTCTGCCGGCCTGATCGGCTTTTAACGTGTAGGAGTGGGTCTGTTCGCCGTAGGCGTCATAGATGCGCAAGCAGAGGCTGCCGGTATCCAGGGTTTTGTTTACGGTGGTAATCCGGTAAGTGGCGTTCTCTGCGGTGCCGGTGGTAAAGGCATACCACAGCCCCCCATCCTGGGTGGTCTTTCCGGTCAGCCGGGTGTTCAGGGGCAGCAGCACCGCGTCATTTTGATTGGTCCCGCCCCGGAGCATCTCGGCCTGAGCCTCCATCTCTTCCAGACCGTCATTCACCACAGTCAGGGAGCCATTGTCCGGCTTGCTGCTTTCCTGGGACGAGACGTCCTGTGTGGATTGGGAGCCGTCCGCCCCCTGGGACGAGGTATCCGATGTATTTTTCCCGCCGCAGGCGGCCAGAGTCAGCACCAGCGTGAGTGTCAGTATCCATGCAGCTGTCTTTTTCATCGTTTGTCTCTCCCTTCCCGGTTATCTCTGCACGGCCCCATTCTCGGGAGCGTGGATCGTCAGAGAGTATTGGATGGTATCGTCATTTTCTGCCGCGAGATAGACGTAGTATGTTGTCTCGGGGGGCAGCTCCAGACTCAGGGTCGCTGCCCTACCGTCTTGGTCCGCCTTCAGCGTATACTGGTGCATCAGCTCTCCGTACTGGTCAAAGACCTTCAGACACAGTGCTCCCGTCCCCCGGGTCATGTTGACGGTGGTCAGGCGGTAGGTGGCGTTTTCCGCGGAATTGGTGGAGAAGGCATACCACTGCGCCTCTCCCCGGCTCACCTTACCCTCCAGCCGGGCGTTGAGCGGGATAAGCTGGGCGTCATCCTGGTTGGTGGCAGCATAAATCTCCAGTCCGTCTTTCGCCTCGGGCCCGGGCTGGGCCACGTTGTGTTCCGGCTCCTGCCCCTCCGGGCTGCGGAGAATGAGGGAATAGGAGATGACGTCCCCCTTTTCCGCCCAGACCTTCCCATAATAGGTGGCCTCAGGCAGCAGGTCCAGGCTCAGAGTAGCTGCCCTTCCTGTCTGATTGGCATTCAGTGCATACTGGTTGAGCTGTTTTTCTTCTTCGTCATAGATGCTCAGCTTCAAATCGCCGGTTTCCGGCGTCTGATTGACCGAGGTAATGGCATAAGTGGCATTTTCCGTCTTGTCGGTGGTAAAGGAAAACCACTGGGTCTCCTCCCGGGCGGTCTTGCCTTTCAGCTTGGTGTCCAGGGGAACGTCCTGGGCGCTGTCCCGGTCGCTTTCCCCGGTTAGCTCCACCACCTGGGGCTGGTCCGTCTGCGAGCCGGAGGCTGATGTACTCTCCGCCCCCGAACCGCTCCCGCTGCCGCTTGGCGTCTTCCCCCCACAGGCGGCCAGCGTCAGCAGCAGCGCGGACGCCAGCACCAGGGATAATAGGTTCTTTTTTGTCATGCTGTGTGTCTCCCTTCCAGTATTTCCTCACTTTTTTCTTTGCCAAATGGTTTTTGTACCTGTTCCCATTATTTCAAAATGTGGACATCCCGTGTACTTGGCTGTCCCACCGGCATGGAAGAGTCGCTGGGCCAATAGGTGGCCTTGGGATCGATGCTGAAGGTCAGATGCTGTCCGTCATATTGCTCCAGTCCCTCTGCATAGGCAACCGAAATCAGACGTACGGTATCGCTTCTTGGAGGAACCACCGGATCCCCCGATTGCAATTCCATCTCCTGGGGGGTATCCAGCACAATGAGACGGAAGGTCTGGCTGGAGTCGGACCAGGGGGCGTTGGGATCGGGGCAGCCCTGGAGAGCAATGACTTCTTCGTAGCTGTAAGTACCTACCGTGCCGGTAAAGACGATGCGGTCTCCATCGGTGGGGAGCCCGCTCTCTGTCCCGCCTCCGCCAGAGCTGGACGAGCCGCCCTGCTGAGATATCCCGGTCTCCGGCGTCCAGCGGTCCAGCGCGGAAGTGTCGGTGATGTCATGCCAGGGGATCTCCCGGCCGTTCAGTCCCTGAGGCACCGCGTCAAACCGGCCATTCCACTGCTCCTCCCGGACCAGCGCGTCTCCCTCCAAGGTCACGCGGACAATGGAGGTCTGTCCCGTTCCGCTGGACAGCTCCATGATACACAGTCCATCGCCGTCCCCTTCCAGGCTGATGCCGCCCCGATAGCCTCCTGTGGGAGCCGCTCCCTCGGTCAACCCCTCTTGTGGCTCCCGCATGGTCCCGTTGTCCGGGTCATATTGAAATACCCGCAAGTCGTACATCAAATCGCTGTTCTCTTGCTCCAACAGCAGTGTCGGCACCTCATCCCCGGGACTCAGGCTCACCAGAGCATATCGGTAACGGCCGGTGGGCGTCACGGGATAGGAGGCATAGGAATAGCGGTCCGCCTGGGAGACAACTTTGCGGTACTGCTCCAGGGCCTGTTCCAAGGCCTGGTCTGCCGGGTTCTCCGCCTCAGTCTGGACGGAAGCGGAGCCATCCGAGACGCTCACGGACGAATGGGAGGTCTCCCCCGGCCCGGCGGCGGGCTGAGACAGTCGGCTGACGCCGTACACGCCCGCGCCGATCACCGCCACCGCGGCCACGGCGATGAGTCCCAGCTTGGCCGCGCCCAGGCCGCCGGCAGCCGCCTTGGTTCCAACGGCAGCGGCCGCTCCCCCTTGGGATGCCGCCCCGGTCCCGGCCGCGGAGGCAGTTCCAGCTCCAGCTGCGCCGGACTGGCCGGCGCTTGCCAGCACGTGCTGGAGGATCTGTCCATTGGGTAGCTGGGCCGCCTGGGCCTCCTGCGCGCCCATAAGCCAAAGCAGGAAGGGAATGGGCGCCAGACCATAGAGCTTGGTTCCCTTCTTCTCCAGGTCCCGGACCTGGGCCTCGATCTTCCGACGACCGTACAGCAGGCGGCTTTTCACCGCGCTCTCCGACGCCCCCAGAGCGGCGGCAATGTCCTTCACCGGCATCTCCTGGTAGTAGTACATGCCGATGACCGCCCGCTGGTCCTCGGGCAGTCCGTCGATGATCTCCCGGACCAGCCGGGTGGTCTCCGCCCGGTCCAGCACCTCATCGGGGAGGTTCCCAACGTCCAGGTCGGCAAAATGCTCCTCGATTGGCTCGTTGGGCTTCTCTCCGGCGGCCAGGTCGGTAAAGAGCATGGGCTTTTTCTTTCTTAAATAGTCCCGGGCCGTGTTGGCTCCGATCTGCCGCACCCAGGGGGAAAACTTGGTGTCGCCCTGGAAGCGGTCCAGGTGAGTGAAGGCCTTGACATAGGTATCCTGCAGCAGGTCCAGCACCGTATCCTCGTCCTTGATCATGGACTTGATGGTGTAAAACACCCCGTTGTAGGTCTTCTCGTACAGGGCGGACAGAGCTTGCTGATTTCCCTCCCGGGCCAGAGCCACCAGCCCGGCCAGCCCGTCTTCCCCTGGCTTCCCTCCAGACGGACAGGCTTCGCTGCCCGTTGGAATGGGTCTCCCGCACCGGTCACACTTCATGGTGTTCGCCTCCCAATGGTTTTTCTTTGGTGAGCTTTCGCAGAATATCCGCTTTTTTCTTCCGGTCAATGGGGAAGGATTCCACCGCGGCCCGGATAATCCTCCGTATCATCTGCTCCATTTCTTTTTCCTCCGTTTCATAGGGATTTCCCTGATCGTCAGGTCCCTCACACCCATGTAACGAATCCGAAGGCTGCCGGGTTGCATACGTTTTTATTTTTTTCAAAAAAATTTTGCTCTGCCTGGGACTGAAAAAACAGACAAATATGTGCCCCCTGCTTTCCACCTATTTTAGCACATACTTCCAAGCGGCTCAAGGGCAGGGAAAACGAGAATGAGGCGGGCAATGACCTCCCCCACTTTCCCTGGGTAGAGGCATCGCCCGAAGAGCAAGGGAATACTATGAAGAGGACGATCCATGTATAGCTGCTGTCCACACAGACCAAACCATTTCCATATTCATTCTTTATGAAATCAAATGCAAGAAGCAGGAGGAAGTGATTTTTATGAAATATCCGCCCAATTGCACCCACAACTGCCGCAGTGTCTTTCGGGACTCTGTATCCCCGCTGACGAAGGAGCGGTACACCCGGCTTTGGATCCAGATGATCAACCAGATCGAGCGAACCACTGCCACTGCCTCCGGCTTACAGTAAAACCAGATATTTCATACCAAAGCGGTTCCCTGACCAGTCTGTTTCAGGGAGCCGCTTTCTGTTTGGGAGCGATGTTCTATGTCCAGAGCAGCACTTTACTGCCGCCTGTCCGAAGAAGACCGAAATAAAGTATCCGCCGACGATGACAGCGCCAGCATCCAGAACCAGAAATCCATGCTGCTGCAATATGCCTTGCAGCAAGGATGGGAAGTCTTTCATATTTATAGTGATGATGATTATACAGGTTCTGACCGCAACCGCCCGGAGTTTCAGCGCCTGCTGGCCGACGCCCAGACACACAAATTTGATATCATTTTATGCAAAACCCAGTCCCGCTTTACCCGTGAGCTGGAGCTGGTGGAGAAGTACATACATGGGCTGTTTCCCCTGTGGGGCATTCGGTTTGTCAGCATCGTGGACAATGCGGATACTGAGAATAAGGGCAACAAGAAGTCCCGCCAGATCAACGGCCTGGTCAACGAGTGGTATCTGGAGGATATGTCGGACAATATCCGCAGCGTCCTCACCAACCGCCGGGAAAAGGGGTTCCACATCGGCTCCTTTGCCCTCTATGGCTATCAGAAAGATCCCGACCAAAAGGGCCGCCTGATCGTCGATCCGGAGGCCGCCGCCGTGGTACGCCGGGTCTTTGCCCTCTTCGCCCAGGGCCAAGGGAAAACTGCCATCGCCCGGATGCTGAATGAAGAGGGAATCCCCAATCCTACCGAGTACAAACGTCAGAAGGGCCTGCGGTATCAAGCCCCGCCGGGAAAGACCGGTACTCTATGGAAGTATCCTGCCATCTCCCATATGCTTACCAACGAGATCTATCTGGGACATATGGTGCAGGGCCGCTATGGGAGTATCTCCTATAAAACCAAACAGAACAAACCACGCCCGAAAGAGCAGTGGATCCGGGTGGAGCATACCCACGAGGCCATCATCGACCAAGATTTATGGGATCGTGTCCAGACACGAATCAAGGAAAAGGTAAAACCCTTTACGCTGGGCTCCATCGGTCTGTTTGCCAAAAAAGTGCGGTGCATGAACTGCGGCTACACCATGCGCTCCACCAAAAACCGGGGCCGGCACTACCTGCAATGCTCTAACCGCCATGTGTCCAAGAATGCCTGTGTGGGTTCCTTTGTTTCCGTTGAGAAACTGGAGCGGATCGTAATCCAGGAACTGAACCGTCTCTCGGCACTTTATTTGGACGAGGCGGAACTGGAGCGGAACCTGGACCTGCCCAACTCTCTCCATGCACAGAAGCAGCGCCTTCTGGCGCAGAGAGACCGCATCCAGGCCCAGCTGGAGGAGTATCGGAAAGGACTGCGGGAACTGTACCTGGATAAAGTACGGGGTGTCCTATCGGAAGAGGACTTCCTCTCCTTCTCTCAGGATTTTTCCCGGGAAAAGGCTCAGTTGGAGCACCGTCTGGAGGAGTCCAGGCAGCATCTGGAGGAACTGGAAACCCGCATTACCGCAGGCGACCACCGCCGGGAGGTGGTGAAGCGCTACACCCATCTGGAGCATCTCACAAGAGAGATGGTGGAGGTGCTGATCGACTATATTCTCGTGGGGAAACGGCAGCCTGGGGAGCCAGACCCGCCGGTGGAGATACATTGGAATTTTTAGGATCATCCAGTATACTGGTGAAAGGAAGACTACATCTTTCTTTCACCAATTTTTTAAAGGGAGGCCAACGCATATGGACTCTTATCTGGCACATACGACGGAAGACGGCAGGACACATCTCTCCACCCTGATGTATCCCGCCCACCGCCGTGCCTTTGAACCGCAGCGACGGAGAGGTCTATGCCGCGCTGGAGGTAGATGAAAAGAGTATCAAAGAAAAGAAAAAGGCCGACCCCGATCTGGATCGGAAGATTCGGGACTGGATGTGTGCCAATTTCTATGACATCCGCACCTTTGGCGCTGTTATGACCACATTTGTCAAGGACGCTCTGAACTGAGGCCAGGTGCGCGGCCCGGTCCAGCTGGGCTTTGCCCGAAGCGTGGAACCCATTGTGCCCCAAGAAGTTACGATTACCCGTGTCGCCATTACCACCGAGGCGGATGCGGAAAAGAAAGGGACAGAAATAGGGCGCAAGTACATTGTACCCTATGGCCTTTACCGCTGCGAGGGGTATATCTCCGCCAATCTGGCCCGCAAAACGACCGGGTTTTCCGAAGAGGTTCTATCTCTCTTGTGGGAGGTCATTCTGAATATGTTTGAGCATGACCACTCCGCCGCCCGCGGTAAAATGGCCGTCCGGGATCTGATCGTGTTCAAGCATGACAGCGAACTGGGCAATGCTCCCTCCTGGAAGCTTTTTGAGACCGTTCACATCCAGCGGAAAGATCCCACCGACTCGACACCCGCCCGCACCTATCAGGATTATACCGTGACCGTGGACCAGTCCGCTTTGCCCTCCGGCGTCACCTGTGTGCGGATGGGGTGATTTATTGTGAGGAGGACCTCCTCCCCCTCTCCGGATTACAACACTTCGCTTTCTGCCGCCGTCAGTGGGCCTTGATCCACCTGGAGCAGCAGTGGGAGGAAAATCTCCGTACCGTGGAAGGCAGCCTGCTGCACAGCCGCGCACACGATGCTTCCCTCCGGGAGCGGCGAGGGGACCTGCTGATTTTACGCAGTTTACC
Organism: uncultured Oscillospiraceae bacterium; assembly: GCA_944385665.1. Classification (GTDB taxonomy): domain Bacteria; phylum Bacillota; class Clostridia; order Oscillospirales; family Oscillospiraceae; genus Lawsonibacter. Next base: position 10,620 of record CALWYB010000034.1, on the reverse strand, counting down.
CGTGGTGTCTTATGGTCTCGGGCTGTCCGGACAGTGTGATGTGGTAGAATTCCGTGTGTCGCCTTAAGGAGTCCCTCTTCGGGGAGAGGAAGGCCTCTGGCTCCCCTATCCCGTGGAGTATAAGCGCGGCCGCCCAAAAGCCCACCAAGCGGACGAACTCCAACTCTGCGCCCAGGCCATATGTCTGGAAGAAATGCTCTGCTGCCAGATTCCGGAGGGTGCTCTGTATTATGGGGAGCCCCACCGCCGTACCATAGTTATCTTTTCCCAGGAGCTACGTCAAAGGGTTCAAGCCATCACAGAAGAGATGCATCCGTTTTATCGCCGCGGATACACACCAAAAGCAAAGCCCAGTAAATCCTGCAATGCCTGTTCCTTAAAAGATTTATGTCTTCCTCAGTTAGTAAAGAAAAGGTTGGTATCCGATTATCTCAGTTAGGCTATGGAGGATTTATGATGAAACATCTGCTGAATACGCTGTTTGTGACCTCGGAAGACATTTATTTGTCTTTGGATGGTGAGAATGTGGTAGCAAACCGGGAGCGGCAGGAAATTGCCAGATATCCGCTTCATACACTGTCTGGTATCCTACCCTTTTCCTATTCCGGGGCCTCCCCTGCCCTGATGGGCGCTTGTGCAAAGCGGGACGTCTCTCTGGCATTCTGCACCCCACGGGGTCGGTTTTTAGCTCGGGTAACCGGGGAAAGCTCCGGGAACGTCCTCCTTCGCCGTATGCAATACCGTGTGGCCGATGACCCAGGCCCTTGCTGCCGGATGGCCCGGAACATGATATTTGGTAAAGTGCACAACGCTCGCTGGAGTATCGAACGCACACGGCGCGACCACGGCCTAGTGAGGCTGGCCGCAGGACATTTCTGAAGCACTGGCAAGAGCGCAAAAAGGAGCAGCTGACTCACCCATATCTTCAGGAAAAGATACCTTGGGGGTTGGTCCCCTATATGCAGGCATTACTTTTGGCGCGGGCTCTGCGGGGAGACTTGGATGCCTATCCACCCTTTTTATGGAAGTGAGGCCTCACAATGTTGGTTTTGATTACCTATGATGTAAATACGGAGGATGCCTCCGGCCGTCGGCGGCTGAGACAAATTGCAAAGCAGTGTGTGAATTACGGGCAGCGGGTTCAGAATTCGGTCTTTGGCTGTTGATTGGCAATCTATTTTTTGTTAGAGTAAAATTTATTGCATGTTGTCTAAAATAGAAGGCATTCTTTGGACAAGTTTGCCGTCGCTCCCCTCACGAGGAGCGAGATAAGAACCTGGAAAAGTGAATGATCACACACGCAGAAGAGCCCTGGGCACTGATTGCCCAGGGCTCTCCTGCTTTTTGCGGCAACGGAACGAATTCCGCTTTGGGGTGTTTACTTTACATTGTCCCAGGCCTCACCAGCGGAGGTGCTGGTGTAATCGTGGGTGTTGGTGGCCTCCATGATGGTGTAGTAGGCCCAATGGCTGCCGGACAGATCCACAAAGTCCGCCAGCGCAGCGCTGCTGCGGTCAATGTAGTCCTGATCCGCTTCCCGGCCCAGCATGTTGTTCACGATCACACACACCTCAGCGCGGGTGATGGAATTGTTGGGACGGAAGGTGCCGTCGGGGTAACCGCCGATCCAGCCGTAAGTAGTGGCCTGAGCCACATAGATGTAGTACCAGGCTGCGGTGTTCACGTCGGTGTAAGAGCAGCTGGCGTTGACCGGGTCATAGGCGAAGGCCAGAGCAATGGCTGCAAACTCGGCACGGGTGATGGGGGCGTCGGGACGGAAGGTGCCGTCGGGGTAGCCGCCCAGCATACCCAGGCTGGCCAGAGTGTTCACTGCCTTGGCATACCAGGCGTCCGCAGGCACATCCGAGAAGGAAGCTGTAATGGTCACATCCTTGTCCAGCAGCAGAGCGTAGAACATCTGCGCCACCTCGGCACGGGTCATATTCCGGTCAGGACCGAAGGTGCTGTCCGGATAACCGCTGAGGTAGGCGTTGTGCTGGCCGGTCTCCAGCCAGTTGGACACGCCGGTGTGGTCGGGGTCGTAGTCCTGGTTGTTTTTCCACTTGGCGTACAGGGTGACGGTGGTCTTGTCCACGCTCACATCGCCGGTAACAGGCTCGGTGAGGCGGAGATCCCAGTACCATCCGCCGAAGGTGAAGCCATCCCGGACGGGAGTGGGCAGGTCCTCATACTCCTTGACCCATTTGTTGTTCTTGGTCTCGTCGGACAGGTAGTTGCCGCCGTTGGTCACGTAGTGGAGGGTGTAGTCATCCCGGACGGTAGTGCCGCCGGTGCTTTCTTTGACGAAGGTGGCGTAAATGGTGTGGTCAGCGGTCACATCCTTGAAGGTGTAGGAGCTCACCGCGCCCACGCTCTTTCCGTCTACCAGAACATTAGCAATCTGATAGCCCTTGTTGGGGGTGATGGTGAAGGTCTGATTCGCACCGTCCGTAACAGTAACCGCGCCGCTGGGCGTGATGGAACCGTTGCTGCCTGCCGTGGCGGTGATGGTGTGAGTAACGACCTTGGGTTTGAAGGTCGCGGAGATGGTGTGGTTGCCGGTCACATTCTCAAAGGTATAAGTGCTCACCGCGCCCACGCTCTCGTCGTCTACCAGAACATCATCGACTTCATAGCCTTCCTCGGGGTCGATGGTGAAGGTCTGGTCGTCACCTCTGTATACGGATGCACCAGCAGGGCTGATGGAGCCGTTCTTATCAGCGGTGGCGGTGATGGTGTACTGGGTGTAGGTGGCGGTGACAGGGTTGGCCGTCAGATTCAGCATCTCATTAGATTTCAGATCAATGTCCTTCAATACATAATCCATAAACTGAAGGGCATGGACCAGTCCCGTGGTGTAGTCCGTTCCATTTCCAAAATAATCAAGCCATGGTCTTGTATCACCCACCGGGTCGGTCAGCAAATTGTATGCCGCTCTATAATAGAAGCGGTTCTGCATCGTTTTCTGCTGTACATTTATCGTTCCAGTGATATTTGCGGAGGTCTGGATTTGGAAGGCTTCCGGATCAATTTCCAGGTTGTCTTTCAGTTTGAATTCCAGACCCGAAATTTTGATCGGTGCAGAGAGATCCCGGTCACGAGCGGAGCCATCAAACCACTGGAACGTGATTTGAATATCATCCGGAACCTGAGAAGCGTCGAAAGTAATGGTGTTTCCGGTTATTTTTTCGTCTTCAATGTTGGTTCCAATCAAGTTCATTGGGCCGGGATCAACGGTCAAAGTTGCTTTTCCGTCGCTGACATTTGCAAATTCCAGTTTGTCGTCCACGTTCAAGTGGACAGTCAATTTCATAAATTCCTCGTTGTATAATGTACCATCGTCCGATCCGGTGAAAGACTGACTGATAGGGACTGTGATCTGGTAGTGAATCGTTTCTGTTTCATCCAACGTACATGGGCCACTGGTCTGATTTTCTGAATCTGTCCACTGGAGCAACATGTTTGTTTGATTGATATTATTGACAGCATAGGGCAAGAACAGTTCCAGGGACAGCTGCTGTTCCTGCTTCGCTTCTACAAGTTGTTCATTGGTCAATGGGGTGACAGGTTCCCATTTGGCTTTGAATTCAACGGTACCATCGCTTTCAGCGAATTCTGAGATATCATCAATTACATCGCCTGTGTTATAAGTCGTTCCGTTGATTTCCCAGCCCTTAAAATCATAATAGATATTGTACTTGCTATTGTCGGCTTTGATATCAAACGCCAGGAAATCAATATACTCTCCTTCTCCATTGTCAGTAAGGAGCTTTGGAATCGTATACTCGCCTGCCACAACTTCGTCCGTCAGCCCTGCAACAGAATTGGTTACCCCCGAAAGGTCGCCGTCATTTTCGTCAATGGACATCTTGGTGCCCGTTGCATATTTCACCACGGGGTATACCGTTGTAGTACCGGTCGGGAGGTTCAGATTATAGCTGACCTGGTAAGTGTCGGGGATCTCCTCTCCCTCCGCCATTTTCCAGCCGTACCAGACGATATAGCATGGCCATGTATCTGGTGATTGTCCCCCGTATAAATCGCCGGCAGAGATCGTAATGTCAGAGGTATGGATCTTATAGTCGTTGCGGTCTCTCGCAGACGTTATCTCCAGAAGAACCTTTTCTGCTTCGTCACCCTCCAGAGGGGAAACCCCGAGGGCATTATCATGATTCGAGACAGCTATTTTCGAGAGCTCCCATTTTACCCCGAGTTCATCCCGGAAATAGGGGATGGTATCCCCATCCTTCATGCCTTTTGATGTCACCCAAAGATCAAGAATGCCATCTGTAACCTGAATACACTGGTTGCCGTTCAGACTGGGATGCGTTAGCTTTGAGCCCGGATCAAGATACTGTCCTAAGTTAAAATTTCCACTTTCATCCAATTTATAATACGCCGGAATGATCCAATCTTCTGCGCTGGAATCATAGGCTAAGACGGAAACCGGCAGGAATGTCAGCACCATGGCCAATACCAGCAGACAGCTGCATAGCCGGTTGCTGATAGTTCGTTTTGATTTCATATTGGACTCCTCCCTGTCCTACGGGGCGGCGCGCAGCAAAACACGGCGCCGCCCCGGGACAACATAAAACTGCTCAGACTTTGGTCAAAAATCGTACTCTACAATATTGGAGTTAAAGTCAGCCGGCATCCCAGTTCTGGCAGACCAGCAGACCTGATTAAAGCCAGCCAGTCTAAACGAGATATAGCTCATACTATCAGAAGCGACCAGGGAGTTCAGTTCCTGGCCTGCACCGTCTTTTGTCGCTCCAACAACGTCCATATAGGCCCAGCAATAATTGCTGTTGCCGCCCCGCACACTCTTTCCGATCACGCCGCCGGCGCTGCCGCCAATAAGAGTGGGCAGAGCGGTTGGGGTAGAGGTGGAAAAACAAAATTCAACGTGGGCGTTATTCAGTCCCACCACGCCGCCGCCGTTGGCCAGGCCGGTGATGGTAGTGCTGCGGCTGGAGCAGTACTTCACATCTGCATTGCGAATAAAGCCCACCACGCCGCCTGCCGTGCGGCCGGAGACGCTGCTGTTGGTGACCTGCACGTTCTGAATCAGAGTCCGGCTGTTGGAAGCTCCGTCGGCCATGCCGACAAGCACTCCCGCATACTCACCGGCATACTCGGCGGTAACGTGATCCAAAGTCAGATTGGCAACGATCTGCCCTGCACCCAGTGTGGCAAACATGCCGCTGCATGCTTCTCCACTCGCCGTAGCATTGTCCAGGGTTTCGAAGGTGGCGTAGGAGATGGTGTGTCCGTTCCCGTTAAAGTTTCCGGCAAAATCCAGAGATGTATAGGTCGCATTGCCGCAGTTGATGTCTTTGCCAAGGGTGACTACCTGGCCGGCAACCGCTTTGTCTGCATTGGCCACAAAGGTTGCCCAGTCCGCTTCATCCTCGATGGTTACATCGTTGTGGGCTTCCAACTGCGTCAGGAAATTCTGGTCTGTCTGCGTTCCTCCGCTGATCTTGGCGTACAGGGTCGTATTTTCGGTCACCGCCGCATCCGAGGCAAGCGAAGTGCTGAATCCAGAATCGGTGTACCAGCCGTTCAGCGTTGCACCGTTGTTCAGTTCCAGTGTGGGGACCGGCATAGGCATTCCCGCAGGCAGCTTCCAGGTGATGGTGGTGTTTTCATCCACCACGTAATTTACAGTGTAGACTACGGCATCAGGGGCACACAGGATCAGCATTACGTTAACGTCATCCTCGTTGACTACAATATCCTGGGCAGGGCTTCCAGTCCCGAGAGCCCCGGATACCAGCTGGATATCCTTGTTTACCAAGTAACCTGAAAGCATGCTCAATTTAAGAATAGAGGCATTGTTAAAACTACCTGTCCACGTATCCGCATCTGTTTTGGAAAGATTAAGATCAAATTCGGAGTAGTCATCCATGGTCTCTTCTTCCCTACCCACAGTGATACGGAACTTCAGTGTGGCCGTATTCTCCGTGGCCGAGGCAACGTAGAGATTTCCTTCCGTAGGGGTAGTCGTGGCAGTGAGGGCTGCTCCATCGCTGAGCGTCAGCGTCGCCGTGTAATCCGCCACGTTGCTGTCAGCCGGAGCGGTAAACACAAAGCTGCCGTCGCTCACGGTTTTCTCCACAGTGCCGCCATTATACGAGATGCTCATGTCCGCGATGCCGGGTCCGGTGCCGTCTGTGGCCAAAGCCGTTCCCGGCAGCAGTGAGAGTGCCAGGCAGAGGCTGAGAGCCACGGAAAAGATGCGCTTTTTCATACTAGTACCTCCTTCAATATTTGATTTATCCCTCCCCTGCATTCCAGGGGTATGATAACAACCGATCGCAGCACCCTGGGGTTCCGGTTTTCCGGCCGGTACTTGTCCTTGGGGTGTGCGCGGCAGGTATATGCCTGTTCTCAAATCACATTGGCTCGCTAGACAGAATTTGTCTTCTGTCTATTTTGAATAAGATAGCACGTTACATATCTTAAAAGTTTACTATATTTTACCACCGCATATTTGGAAATTCAATCCTTTTTTAATAAGAGATTCTAATTAAGTCAGCATTTAAACTATGCCTGACTCTTGTTGCCATGCCTTTTTTTATGCAAAATCGTACATAGCCCATTTTTAGACAAAAAGCGACATCCAAAACATGACATAATTAGAATATGACACCCCATTCTTTTCATTTGTTTGGACAGAAGACAAATTCTGTCCTATAAAACCAGGTGCAGCTGCTCCAAAGTTTTGGTGTGCTCCGCACCGGTGGAGATCAGATAGATCCGGGTGGTTTCAATGCTGGAGTGCCCCAGCACATCGGCCAGTTTGGCCACGTCCCGGCAGACGCCATAAAACGTCCGCGCAAACAGGTGGCGCAGATTGTGAGGAAAAACCTTGGATGGTTCCACCTTAGCTTTTTTGCACACAGCCTTCATCTGGGCCCAAATTTGCTTTCTGGACATCCCCTTCCCGCTTCGGGTGAGAAAAAGCTCGCCGGAAGCGATTTTATTTTTTCTGGCATACTTCAATAGCTTCCGGCACAGTTTGCCCGGAATCAGAATGGTGCGTATTTTCCCCTTCAGAGAGATCTCCGCTTTGCCGCAGTCTGCCGCCTCCAACGTAATATATTTGACCTCTGAGACCCGAATCCCAGTGGCACAGATGGTCTCCATCAGCAGCGCCAGGCGCGTGTCTCCCCGATCCTGTGCTGCCGTGATCAGACGGGTATACTCGTCTTTCGTTAACTCCCGGCAATCTTCCCGAAACAGCTTGCGCTGGATTTTCAGATGCTTGACCCTGCAATCTGTCCAGCCTAAAAAGGCCAGCAGTCGGTCCAGGGCGGTCAGTTTCCCATTGATCGTGGAGGAATGATACCCTTGGGACAGCAAAGCTTCCTTCCACTGTGCAACAACTGGTTTGGAAACCACACGACCATCCAGCCAGCTCCAGAATTTGGTAACTTCCCGGAGATATTTCTCCACGGTGGCCGCGCTGCGCTCTTCACATTTCAGGTACAGGGCATACTGTTTCAGATCTTCCAGGGTCAATCTGTTCTCATCCATCTTGATCTCCTCCATTTATGAAGTGATATGTCCCTATTGTACCTGCAAACGAAGGACTTATTCCGGCTATTTTCCGCCCCGGAAAGACCATTATGGCAATATGTGCAACAAAAATCCGCTGTTTCGTATCCATACACGAAAACAGCGGATTTTCTCCTATTTCCAGTCCACATAGGTCTGAGCCGTATGATCCGTCACATCTCCTTGGACACCCTGGGAGGTGCGCCCCGCGTCCCCCTGTTTCGCTGTGTACCGGAGGATGCCGATGCGCCGCCGCAGGCCGGCCGCCATGGCTTCTATGCGATTCCTGCCCAGCAGGGCGGCAGCTTGTGTGCCGGAACAGACGGGATTGCTGCAGTATCTTTGGCGAATCGCGCCGCGCGCAGCCATACGAGAAAGGAGAACATCATCATGAATGACACGTTTGACGCCCATGTGCACACCTGCTGTTCCGATGCCGCCCCAGACCAGACGCCGGAGGAAGTTTGCCGGGCTGCCTGGGAGGCCGGACTGGGTCACCTGTGCATCACCGACCACGACCGGATGCTTCCGGAAAACCAGCGCCGGGCTCTGACCCAGGCTTACGGGCTGGATGTGATCTCCGGCTGTGAGTTCAGCGGCGTCACCGCCCTGTCCACCGACCGCCGGGTCACAGTCCACGTCCTGGGCCTGTGGCTGCCGGAACAGTCCCAGACCCAGGTCCTGTCCGCCGTCCTGGCCCACAACCAGGCCCAGGACTTCCCCGCCTACTGCAAGGCCATGCTGCAAAAACTGTGGAATCTGGGCATTGACCCCAGCGGTCGGGGGGTGGAAGCCAGCTTTGCGCTGCTGCAGGCGCTCAACCCACACATCAGCCACTACGGCAAAAACGTGGTGGCCCATCTGCTGGTGCACACCGGCTTTGCCGCCACCCCCCAGCAGGCCAAGGACCGGTGGCTGTCTGCCTTTGGGGACCGGCTGAACTTTGTCCCGGCCGGGGACTACTGCCGCTACACGGACCTGCGCCAGACCATGGCCGCCGCCAACACCGGCCTGTCCGTGCTCTGCCATCTTTACTACTACCAGCTTGTCCCGGAGGAAAACGAGGAGCTGGTCCGCCGGTTCCGGGAGCTGGGCGGGCAGGCCCTGGAGGTGGACCACGGCTTCTACACCCCCAGCAGCAGGAGACGCTCATGGGATACTGCCGCAAGTACGGCCTGCTGCCGGTGGCCTCCTCCGACCGCCACGAGGTGGACCACCCCTTTGAGCTGGGCGATCCCCAGTGGTTTCGCGCCCTGCAAGAGCGCTGCCGGGCGCTCCACGGCGTCGATGAGGGTGTCGGCGGTGCTGTCGTCAGGCAGCTCCACAAACCGGCCCAGCAGCGCCCACAGCAGGGGCCGGGGCAGGGCGTCCACCTCAATCCCGCCCTCCACCAGGGAGCGGGTGGTCATCACCAGCCCCATGGGCAGGGCGCACAGCGCCCGGAAGGCGGGCTCCTGTTGAAAGCGATCAAAGCCTCCCTCTCCGTCCAGGTTGTCCAAAATCAGCAGGTCCCCCTCGTCCCGCTGGGCCAGCAGCTTCATGACCTCCCGGTATACCTGCTCCTCCGGCTTCTCCCGGCCATACCTGTCGGTGCGGTCGTAGCCGCTGAAGGCGTCGGCGATGGGCCCCACCACCGTGTGCCGCAGCGAGTCCTGCACCCGGACAAAGTAGGTTCGGCCCCGCCGCCAGCGGCGGCACAGCTCCGCGGCCAGCTCCGTCTTGCCCATCCCCGCAAAGCCCCACAGGATCACCGGCTTGTCCCCTGCCTCCAGGGCTTGGCGGATGTGTTCCAGCTGCTCCTCACGGCCCAGGAAGGCCCCATGTCCTAAGGCAGAGACAGACAGGGCCAGGCGGTTGGGGACGGGGGCGGTCAGCTCCACCAGCGCCTGAGCATCGGAGAGCATGGCCTGGGCATTTTGATAGCGCCGCCGCTCCGGCTGAGGCTCCAGTGAGCCGTCCAGCAGCCGCTGGAGCAGGCGCAGAACCGATGTTGAGCAGCCCAGCCGCTCCCCGTCGGAGGGGGACAGACGGGACAACTCCCACCACTCCGCCAGCATTCGGTCCCGGCCCCGCTCCCAGAAGGTGCGTCCCTTCACCAGGTACAGCAGCAGCCGGCCCACCGAGTAGAGATCCGTTGCCGGGGTCAGGCACAGCGTGCCGTCGTTGTGCAGCACCAGCTCCGGCGGCGTGTAGCCCGGGGTGGTGAACACCAGCCGGTCGGCGATGGGAGCGGTTATCCCTCCCTCCAGCAGAGTCCTGGCACTGCCAAAATCCAGCAGGCAGCCAAAGCCCACGTCCCCCTGTTCCGGTCTGGCATCGACAAAAAACAGGTTGTTGGGCTGGATGTCTCCGTGCAGATACCCGGCCAAGTGGACCATTTCCAGGGCCCGGAGCGTCTGCTCCAGAATCCGGGCAATGACCGAAGGGGTCAGTCGCCCGTTCTCGATGAAGCGGACGCAGGCGGCCAACAGCTCAGGCAGGAACAGCCCGGTCTCCGACATCTGCCGCAGCAGCAGGAAGCTGCCCGCCGGGGCAGGGTATTCCCCCGTGTCCGTATCGACCACCGTCCAGAACCGGAATGCTCCGGGGGCTGACGGCGGCCACCTGCTGGCTGATCCGGGCCTCCCGGGCCATCCGCGCTCTGCTTTGCGCCAGCGCATGGTCCGTCGTTGGGTCGCTGCCGGTGAGGACACCGTGGATGCGTGTGAGATGGTTCACCAGCTCCCCGGGGCAGCACTCCTTGATGCCGAAGGGCAGGGCGCTCCCCTCCCGCTTTGCCTGGTAGAGCAAGCAGCTGCCCCCCCTGGCAGATCACCGCCCCCAGGGTGTAACCGACGCCGCCGCAGCGGAGTGTGGTTCCGGCCGGAAGAGCCAGATCCTCGCGACGCTTTTTCATCTCCCATTCCTCCTTCCGCCTTTCGGCCGGAACGGTACGTCTTCTGTCCGGACAGAAGTGCATCGTTCTCAGGATTTTCCATCATTATACCACACACCGGCTCCCTGGTCTCCCTGATTTTAACATGTTGCCCGCGCACCCTCCCCTGTCCGCCAGCTCTT
>CALWYB010000033.1 GCA_944385665.1 uncultured Oscillospiraceae bacterium | reverse complement strand
CCGTCGCAGTAGCGCAGCAGCACCCGGGCGGTGTCCTCCACCGGCTCGCCCCGGCCGATCTGGCTCTCCTTGCTGGACAGGAACAGGGCGTGTCCTCCCAGCTGGTACATGCCGGTCTCAAAGGAGACACGGGTACGGGTAGAATTCTTTTCAAAAATCATGGCCAGGGTCTTGCCCTTGAGCTTGTCGTGGGCAATGCCGTGCTTCTGGCTGAACTTCAGCTGGTCCGCGGTGTCCAGGATCTTCAGAATATCCTCGCCGGTCAGGTCCAGCAGCTTCAACAGGTCTTTTTTCATTGTCTATTCCCCTCTCCAGCGATGTTTCAGTGGGTCAGCATGGTGCCGATGCCCTCGTCGGACAGCAGCTCCAGCAGGATGGCATGGGGCACCGTGCCGTCCAGGAAGGTGGCGGACTTGACGCCGGAGCGCACCGCCTCCACACTGCAGTTTACCTTGTGCACCATGATCTGAGAAATGGCTCCGGAACGGATCAGCGCGGGCACCTTGGACAGGTGCAGCTCCGGCATGGGAACGCCGGGGGCATCGGGATCCTGGAGCATGGACTCCTTGTCGGTGAGCTGGATGAGCTTCTCCGCCCCCAGGGCCACCGACAGCTTGGCTGCCGCCACGTTGGCGCTGACGGAATACACATTGGACAGACCGTCGGCTCCCTGGGCCACGGTGGCGATGACAGGGATGTAGCCCTGATCCAGGAAGTTGTTCACCACGGTCACATCCACCTTGGCCACCTCACCGGTGCGTCCGTAGGCGGGGCTGATGGTCTTGGCAGAGAGCAGGCCGCCGTCAATGCCGCACAGGCCGATGGCCTTGCCGCCCTTCTGATTCAGCGCGGACACCAGGCCCTTATTCACCTTGCCGCACAGCACCTGCTGCACGATGTCCAGCGCTTCGTCGTTGACACAGGGGTAACCATCCTTGTACTGCAGCTCCATGCCGGCCTCCTTCAGGGCCTGCTTCGCCTCCGGGCCGATGCCGTGGACCAGCACCACCTTGATGCCCACCAGGCGCAGCATGATGATGTCCGACATCACTGCCTCCCGCAGCTCCGGGTCGGTCATCGGCACGCCGCCGCAGTTGATCACCACGATCTTTCCATTATACTGCTGGATGTAAGGCAGGGCTTCGGTAAGCACTTTCGCACGATCCAGATTCGCATCCATCTTAATTTCCTCCCTCTTCTATGTGTTGGGCCGGGCCGGTCAGTCCAGCTTCAAGCCGGTGGTCTCCGGGAATCCCAGCATAAGATTCAGATTTTGAATGGCCGCCGCGGCCACTCCCTTGCCCAGGTTGTCAAATCGGGCGGTGAGCAGCGTCTGCTCCTCCCAGCCGCACACGGTGATCTCCAGCCGGTCGGTGCCCGCCATGGTGTTGGACACCAGCCGGGGGCCTTGCGACCCAAAGGGGGCCACCGATACCAGCGCCTGATCTTCGTAGTAGCTCTGAAGCATCTCACAGATGTCCTGGGCGGCAGGATTTCCTTGCAGCAGCCGGTTTTGCAGGGTCACCGAGGTGGCCATGCCGCTGTACATATCGCTTAAAATGGGGACAAACACCGGGGGAAATTCCAGCCCGGCGATGTGCTGCATCTCATTGAGATGGCTGTGGCGCAGTCCCAGAGAATAGAGGGCGGGAGCGGCCAGAGCCGGGTCTCGGTTGGGGTCCTCAAACTCCGCGATCATGTCCTTGCCCCCGCCGGAGTAGCCGGTGATGGAGAAACAGGACACCGGGTAGTCAGGGGGCAGCACCCCCATCTGCACCAGAGGCGCCACAGTGGAGAGAAAGCCGGAGGCGTGGCACCCTGGGTTGGCCACCCGCTTGGAGAAGCGGATGCGCTGGCGCTGACCGGGAAGCAGTTCGGCAAAACCATATACCCAGCCCGGCGTGGTGCGGTGCGCGGGCGAGGTATCGATGATGCGGGTGTTGGGGTTATCCACCAGCTCCACCGCCTGGGCCGCCGTCTCCTCCGGGAGACACAAGATGGCCAGGTCCGCCTCGTTGAGCAGCTTGCGCCGCTCCTCCACATCCCGGCGCTTCTCCGGGTCGATCAGTAAAAACTCCAAATCGCCGCGGCGGGACAGCTGTTCATACAGCCGCGCCCCTACCACGCCGCCTTTTCCGTCAATAAATACCTTTGGGTGCTTGCCCATGAGGATCATCCCTTTATGTGGTGTAAGAGGGCAGGGGCCCTCTCCGCCCCCATTGTACCCCCCGGTCCTCCCAACCACAAGAGATTTTTTATTTCTGGGGCTGGTGCTCCTGGATAAACTCCTCAATCAGAGAAATCTGCTTGAGCACCGACTCCTTGGCGGGGCCGCCGTAGACGGTCCGGCCATTGACACAGTGCTTGAGGGCCATAGCCTCGTACACGCCCTCGTCGAACAGGTCGCAGATGGCCCGGAAGTCCCGCAGGGTCAGGGTATCCAGGGTCTCGTGGTTCTTGATGCACAGGTTGACCAGACGGCCCACGATCATATAGGCCTCCCGGAATGGCATGCCCTTCTTCACCAGATAGTCGGCACAGTCGGTGGCGGTAATGAAACCGCCGGCGGCCGCCCGCTCCATGTTGTGGCGCCGCACGGACAGGGTGTTCACCATGGCCGCGAACACAGGCAGACAAATCTCCACCGTGTCGATGGCATCAAACAGTGCCTCCTTATCCTCCTGCATATCCTTGTTGTAGGCCAGAGGCAGACCCTTCATCATGGTCAGCAGGGTGATGAGAGAGCCGTATACCCGGCCCGTCTTACCACGCACCAGTTCGGCTACATCGGGGTTCTTCTTCTGGGGCATGATGGAGGAGCCGGTGGAATAGGCGTCGTCCAGGTCCACGAACTTAAACTCCCAGGAGCACCACAGGATGATCTCCTCGGAAAAGCGGGACAGGTGCATCATCAGGATGGACAGGGCGGAGAGCAGCTCGATGGCGTAGTCACGGTCCGAGACCGAGTCCATGGAGTTGTCGGTGGGCTTCTTGAAGCCCAGAGCCTGAGCGGTGGCAAAACGGTCGATATTATACGTGGTGGTAGCCAGAGCGCCGGCGCCCAGGGGGCACTCGTCCAGCCGCTCCATGCAGTCCTCCAGACGGGTCACGTCCCGCTTGAACATGTTGGCATAGGCCATCATGTAGTGGCCGAAGGTGGTGGGCTGAGCCCGCTGCAGGTGGGTGTAGCCGGGCATGACGGTGTCGGTGTGCTCCTTGGCCTTCTCCACCAGCACCTGCTCCAGGTCCAGGATCTTCCCGATGATGACGGGGATCTCCTCCTTCACGTACAGGCGGGTGTCCACCGCCACCTGGTCGTTCCGGGACCGGGCGGTGTGCAGGCGCTTGCCCGCGTCGCCGATGCGCTGGGTGAGCAGGGTCTCGATGTTCATGTGGATATCCTCGTTGTCCACGGAGAACTCCACGTTGCCCGCCTCGATGTCCGCCAGAATGGCCTTCAGGCCGTTGACGATCTCCTCCACCTCGTGCTCCTCGATGATGCCCTGCTTGCCCAACATCTGGGCGTGGGCAATGGAGCCGGCGATGTCCTGCTTATAAAGCCGGGCATCAAACTGAATGGACGAGTTAAAATCATTGACAAGAGTGTCGGTCTCCTTCTGGAACCGACCAGCCCAAAGTTTCATAATATATTTACCTCACTTTATGAAAAGATAGAAGTGATGAGATAGGAGATAGGAGATGTCGCGATATTGGCACAACTCCTATCTCCTATCTTCTATCTCCTATCGCCTTACTTCAGCTTTCCCTGCTCCCGCAGCGCCTGGACGGTGTCGGGCAGGCCCCACAGGTTGATGAAGCCGGTGGCGTCGTCCTGATTGTAGTCGCTCTCCTCGAAGGTGACCAGATTCTCGGAGTAGAGGGTCTCAGGAGAGGTGACGCCGGCGGTGATGATGTTGCCCTTGTAGAGCTTGAGCTTCACGGTGCCGGTGACGTGCTTCTGGGTGTCCACGGCGAAGGCCTGGAGGGCCTCACGCAGGGGGGTGAACCACTTGCCGTTGTAGATGAGGTCGGCAAAGTCCACGGCCAGCTTGCTCTTCATGTGCTTGGTATCCTTATCCAGGGTGATCATCTCCAGCACCTCGTGGGCCTTGTAGAGGATGGTGCCGCCCGGAGTCTCATAGACGCCCCGGTCCTTCATGCCAACCAGCCGGTTCTCCACGATGTCCAGCAGGCCGATGCCGTTTTCGCCGCCCAGCTTGTTGAGCTTGCGGATGATGTCGCTGGCCTTCATCTTCTCGCCGTCGATAGCCACAGGCCAGCCCTTCTCAAAGTCCAGGGTCACATAGGTGGCCTTGTCGGGAGCCATGGCGGGGGATACGCCCATCTCCAGGAAGCCCGGCTTGTCGTACTGGGGCTCGTTGGCGGGGTCCTCCAGGTCCAGGCCCTCGTGGCTCAGGTGCCACAGGTTCTTATCCTTGGAGTAGTTGGTCTCCCGGCTGATCTTCAGGGGCACGTTGTGAGCCTCGGCGTAGTCGATCTCCTCGTCCCGGCCCTTGATGTCCCACTCACGCCAGGGGGCAATGATCTTCATCTCAGGAGCAAAGCGCTTGATGCCCAGCTCAAACCGGACCTGGTCGTTGCCCTTACCGGTGCAGCCGTGGCAGATGGCGTCGGCGCCCTCCTTCTTGGCAATCTCCACCAGGCGCTTGGCAATGATGGGCCGGGCAAAGGCGGTGCCCAGCAGATACTCCTCGTACTTGGCGCCCATCATCATGGAGGGGATGATGACATCATCCACCATCTCATCGGTGAGGTCCTCAATGTACAGCTTGGAGGCACCGGTCTTGATGGCCTTCTCCTCCAGACCGTCCAGCTCGTCGCCCTGACCCACATCGGCGGAGACGGCGATGATCTCGGGGTTGTTGTAGTTTTCCTTCAGCCAGGGGATGATGATGGACGTATCCAGACCGCCGGAATAGGCGAGGACAACTTTCTTGATCTCAGACATGATAGATTCCTCCAGATTCTTCTCTCTCAGCGGCTTTTTCAAGTCCGCTTCCAAGTCATTGGCAACAGTCTACCACTGGAGCGAAGAAATTGCAACCCCTTTTTCGTATAAATATCCGCTTATTTCTAAATATTTTCAGTGCAATACCGATAAGAATGAATATTTATCTGGTTATACACAAAATTACATGCAAAAATCTGCTTTCATTCCAGTTTTTCAGCCCAATATCGCTAAAAATTATTGACAAACAATAATTTTTAAGATATACATAAGATAGAATTATCGAATAACAATAATTTAGGAGGGATGGCCCATGAAACGGAACCCACTACTTTTCCTGTTATGCGCTGTGATTTTGGGGATTCTGGCCGGAATCTGGCTGGGCGCCGGGACCGGTACCAATCTCTATGCCCCCCTCTTGCAGGCGGGGGAGGGGCTGCGAGGGCTGTCTCTGTCCGGATTTTTGGGCAATCTGGCCGCCTGGGCCATCATTCTGGCTGTGAGCATGCTGCCTCTGCTTCTGCTGATCTTCCCCAAAAGCCGGGGCGCGCTCACCTGGACAGACATTCTGCTCCCTCTCAGCACCCTGCTTTTGTTCCTGGCCCTGTTCTTCGCCGTCAATCCCACCCTGCTGAACGATCCGCTGCCGAAGCACTGGATTCTGGGGGCAGCGGGCGGTGCGGTGTGCGCGGTGGTGTGCTGGCTGATCCTTCGGCTGCTGGCCCCCATGGACCGGCGGGATCTACCCGCGCTGGCCGGTCTGCTGGCCCTGCTGCTCACCCTCTGCGCCCTGCTGATGGCTTTTACAGCTGGATGCAGTTCCACCCTTTCCTTTTTCTCCAAGGCACAGGCCATTCAAAGCGGCAACACCGGCGCCCCCGACGCCGCCCGGACAACCATCTGGTTCCACGGCCTGCTGGCTGTTCTCGACACCGTCCCCAGCCTGTTGGGAAGCTGGGTGCTGCTGTGGGGCAGCGATCTGGCCCGGAGCATCGCCCGGGGACCTTTTGAGGAAGACGTGCTGTCTCAGTGCGAGAAAACCGCCCGGGGCTGCCGCCAGGTGATCCAGGTATCCGTTCTTCTCTCCCTGGGCAGCATCCTGCTCCAGCTGGCGCTGGGCTCCATCCTCACCAGCCAGGACTATGTCTTCTCCCTTCCCCTCCCTACCTTGGTCCTGGCCGCCGCTCTGTTTCTCCTGTGCCGCTGTATCCAGCAGGGCAAGGCCCTCCTGGACGACAACCGCTCCATTATATAAGGTGGCTACCATGGCGATTACCGTACATCTCAGCGAGGTGCTGAAAGCCCGGAACATGACCTCCAAGGAGTTGTGCGCCAAGGTGGGCATCACCGAGGCCAACCTGTCCATTCTCCGCTCCGGAAAGGCCAGCGGCGTTCGCTTTCATACCATCAACAAAATATGCTACTATCTCAACTGCGACGTGGGAGATATCCTTCGTTTCGACGGACGATTGGAGGAGAACGATGAATAAGCTGCGAAAAAGCGCGTTGATTTTGGTCCCCATCCTCCTGCTGGCCCTGCTCTGCCAGTCCTCCCTGGCCCAGCCGGAGCAAACCCACGACTGGGACACCCATCTGGCCGGGTTCTATCTGGTCCGGGGAACCACAGATTCCAGCCCCACCTCCATCGGCGATCCCGAGGCCGGCTGGGAGGAAGCGGGCAGCACTCCAGTCAGCGCCTACGGCCGCACCTTTCCCATCCCAGACATGATTCTCAAAGCGCAGGCCAACGAACAGGGGGAGATGTACTTTCCCAATCTGGAAGGCCGCCGCTTTTTCCTGGTGAAAGAATATGATACCCCCGGCAATCAGGAGGAATTTGCCTATCGGCTGTACTCCGACCTGGAATCGGAAGGACTTCACATGGAGGTCACCGACCTGGGGACTACCCACACCGCCTCCGGCACCCTATACTACACCGCCCCCCTCAACGATCCCACCTGGACCGAGGACAACCAGGTTTGGAACACCTACCAGGTCTGGCAGGAACCGGACGGCACCGTCTATCTGGAGGACGGCGGTAACAGCTATGGCGGCACAGTGAATTGCAGCATGACCAAAACGGTCACCTACCGGGAGGCCGCCAACGGGCAGGCCACCCAGGAGAACACTTTAAAGCTTACCATAAACTTCCGGTACATCTCCCGCCTGACCCAGGCCACCGTGGAGCAGTTCACCAACGGCCATCAATTGATAACATCCCAGACCATCTCCGCCCAGGAGATGTTGGAGGGAGAGGGCACCCTGGAACTCACCTGGGCACAGGACGCCGCCTATGCCCTGGTATCGGAGCAGTACGCCGACGGTACCGTACAGCGCACTCTGTTGGAGCGGGGAGACGAGCCCGTCTCCCACACCTGCTGGGCGGCGGAGGAGAGCGGGATGACGGTTCCCTTTTCTGTCTCCTTGCAATAAAGTATAAAATCCCTGTGCCGCCGGTTTTTGATACCCGGGACACAGGGATTTCTTATGTTTTTTCGTTCAGCTTCTGCCATGCCTCTTCTACCGGGGAATAGGGTTTGTCTTCTTTCACTACTCCTCCAATCAGGCTGCCATTCTCATTCACGTACCCCACCCAGATCTCCTGGGTCCGGGTACGACCATAGGTGTCCTTCAGACGCAGTCCCAAGGTAATGAGGTCTCCTTTGCTCAGGCTCAAACCGCTCAGGTCCACCTGAGGATTCCAGCCCCATATATGGTAGGACTCGTCCTTGTGGACCAGATCCCAACTGGGAATATCGTCCACCCAATGATCCAGCTGGTCATTGACAAAGACCCCCAGCCAGGCCCCCACAAACGCATTCTCGGGTGCGGCCAGCCGATCTGTGTGAAAGAATTCCACCGTGTACTCCAGGGGTACCATGGTTTCCGCCGGAAGGTGCTTCCCCTCCAGCGTTTTCCCTTTGTAGGATGGCTCCGTCTCTTTGACCGTGGGCCGCAGGGAGTAGTCCTGGGCCATCTGGATGGCTTGCCCCACCGTCTGGGTGCGGTTCTCCCCGTCCATCTGGAAGGTGAGAGAGAAGTCGATGGTGTCGCTGAGGGGACAGGTGATCTGGGCAGAAAAGGTATCTCCCCCCTGGTCCTCCGCTTGGACAGAGACAGTCTCCCCCGCGCTGCGGGCAGCCAAAATGACCGGAGTATCCGCTGTGCGCTGGCGCAGCTGAACGGACAGATCGAAGGTGACGGCGTTTGCTCCCAAGTCCACCTGCACCACCGAGTAGTCAAAAAACTCCACCAGACTGGTGGCTTGCTCCAGAGCGGCGTTTACCTGCTGCTCTACCGTGTCGCCCACGGTACTCTGGATGTTGGCCATCTGTCCATCCATCCGGGAAACCGTCTGGTCCAGCTGATGGCCCCACCAGGCTGCCCCCAGAACCGCAGCCAGTACCACTGCCGCTGCCAGAACCCAGGGCCACTTTTTCTGCTGCCGCTCCCCTCTGCCCTCAGGAAGAGACTCCAGATACTTTCTGGCAATGGCCTCGGCCAGCTCCAGCTGCTCCTGGGTCAGCTCCCGACTGGGCGCCGTCTCCTCCTCCAGTTCCAGCAGCTGGGCCAAGGTAATGCCGAATGCCCGGCTGAGAGCCACACAGTTATTCACATCGGGCAGGGCGCTGTCGCTCTCCCACTTGCTCACCGCCTGGCGGGACACTCCCACCAGCTCCCCCAGAGCCTCCTGGGACAGCCCCCGCTCCCGGCGCAAAGCCGCAATCCGCGTTCCTAACGTCATGGTCGACTCCCTCCTTTCTCTGGTCTGAGGGTAACAAAAAGGAAGGGAATCGGCAACCAAATCTCCCTTCCTTTTTGTCAACCAAAGCTTACATCGCCGGTTTTTCCAACAAATTGTCTGTTTACACCTTGGTCATGTGAGCGGCGGCCGACTTGAGCATCAGCCGCTTGGTGCCCACGTTGTCAAAGGCGATCTCCACCAGGGCGTCGCCTCCCATCTTCTGGATGGACAAAATCATACCCTGGCCAAAGGCCTTATGGCGCACCATGTCTCCCTTGTGGAAGGCGGACAGGTCGGCTCCCTTGGGGGCCGCGGGCGCGGAGGCGCTCATGGCCCGGGAGAAGCCGCCGTAATCCCGGCGCTGGGCCGAGCGGGGCTCGGGCCGCTGATCGTAGGGGCTGCGCTCCGGCTTGCCGTAGCCGCCGTAGCCCGAGGTGCGGGAGGGAATCCCGCCCCAGCTGTCTCCCCGGTCCAGGAAATTCCGGCCGGAGCGCTCCAGGTGCTCCGGAGGGATCTCCTCCAGGAACCGGGAGGGCCGGTTGGCGCTGGTGCGGCCGAAGAGCATCCGCTGTCCGGCGCAGGTGAGGTACAGCTTCTCCTTGGCCCGGGTCATGGCCACGTAACACAGCCGCCGCTCCTCCTCCATCTCGTCGGGCTCCCCGATGGCCCGGATACCGGGGAAGATGCCCTCCTCGGCTCCCACCACAAAGACCACGGGGAACTCCAGTCCCTTGGCCGAGTGCATGGTCATCATCACCACACAGTCCTGGTCTGGGTCGTGGCTGTCCAGGTCGGTGTACAGGGCGATCTCATCCAGAAAGCCCGCCAGAGTGGGCTCCTCCCCGGCGTTCTCCATGTACCCCCGGATGGAGGTGAGCAGCTCCCGGATGTTCTCCAGGCGGGTACGGTCCTCCACCGTGTTCTTGGTCTCCAGCATGGAGGCGTAGCCGGTGCGGATCATCAGCTCCTCATAAAACTGGTCCAGAGGCAGGGTAGTCAGCAGTTGGGTCAGCTCACCCATCAGGTTGGTGAACACCGCCAGCTTGGCCGCCGACCGCTCCAGCTCCGGGTACATCCGGGCGTTGTCGATGACGGCGTAGAGGGATGCTCCGTCCCGCTGGGCGATGGCCTGGGCGGTCTCCAGGGTCTTGGCTCCGATGCCCCGGGGCGGGTTGTTGATGATACGAGCAAGGCGCAGGTCGTCCTCCGGATTGTTCAGCACCGCCAGGTAGGCCGTCATGTCCTTGACCTCCGCACGGTCAAAGAAGCGGGTGCCGCCGATGATGCGGTAGGGGATGCCGCTGCGCTTGAAGGCGGTCTCCAGCTGGTTGGACTGGGCGTTCATCCGGTAGAGCACCGCGTGGTCCTTCCAGGCCCGGCCATGGCCGAAGTCGTCGAGAATCTGATTGGCCACATACTGGGCCTCGTCATTTTCGTTCATGGCGGTGTAGAGGTGGAGCTTCTCCCCGTCCCCCGCCTTGGTCCACAGCTCCTTGCCCTTGCGGCCCTGGTTGTTGCGGATGACCGCATTGGAGGCCTCCAGGATGTGCCGGGTGGAGCGGTAATTCTCTTCCAGGCGGATGGTACGGCAGCCGGGGTACTGCTTTTCAAAGGAGAGGATGTTCTCAATGGTAGCGCCCCGGAAGCGGTAGATGGACTGGTCGTCGTCACCCACCACGCAGAAGTTCTCATAGCCTCCCGCCAGGGTGGAGGCCAGCAGGTATTGCAGGTTGTTGGTGTCCTGATACTCGTCGATGAGGACGTAGCGGAATTTCCGCTGGTAGTAGGTACGTACTTCCTCAAACTGCTGCAAAAGCCGCACCGTGTGGAGGATGATGTCGTCAAAGTCCAGGGCGTTGGCCTCCCACAGCCGGTGCTGATACTGGGTGTACACCTTGGCGATTTTATTGAGGCGGTAGTCCCCCGCCTTCTCGCACTGCTGGGCGTAGTCCTCGGCCAGCAGCATCTGGTCCTTAGCCCGGGAGATATGACCCAGGATGGACCGGGGCGGGAACTGCTTGTCGTCCAGGTTCAGCTCCTTGAGGCAGTCCTTAATGACCCGGAGAGAGTCGTCCGTGTCGTAGATAGTAAAGGAGGAGGCAAAGCCCAGCTTCTCGATGTCCCGGCGCAGGATGCGCACACAGGCGGAGTGGAAGGTGGAGGCCCACACGTCTTCCGCCTCCGGCCCCAGCATGGCGGACAGCCGGTCCTTCAGCTCCCCGGCGGCCTTATTGGTAAAGGTAATGGCCAGAATGGTCCAGGGAGAAGCGGGCTCCAAAGCGCACAGGGAGACCATCCGGTCCCGGTCCCCCTCCCCGATTTTGGCGTAGGTCTCCAGAAAATCCAGGTCCTCCGTGGACACCCACTCGGGCACCTCCGGGCTGTCGGAGCCCCGTCCATAGCGCATCAGATTGGCGATGCGGTTAATGAGTACGGTGGTCTTTCCGCTGCCCGCTCCCGCCAGCAGCAGCAAGGGACCCTGAGTGGTCAGCACCGCCTTCTTCTGCTCCGGGTTCAGGTTGGAGAAGTCCCGGGCGATGGACGCGCGGCGGGCGGCGGCAAACCGTTGTTCTTGTTCATGATCCAGCATGGTGATCCGTCCTGTCTTTTTTAAGATAATTCGTGACTTTCATTGTACCGAAAACCCGCCTTTCGGTCAACCGGAAACCACACCTTGGCATGCACGCATTTTTTTGGTATGGTTTGTCCATGAGAAGCATATCCTTGTTCTGAACAGGTTCCTGTTGCAAGCTTTAAAAGCGAATCCTGCACAGCCGTTTTTTCCTGCACAGGACAAGCCCAAATTCTGCAACGAATTTGTAACTCTTTTTTCATTTCCATGTAATCGGTTCGAAACGACCTGAACCGTCTCGTTTGATATACTGTTTATGATACAAAGAATGAAAGGAGGGTCCTGCTGTGAAAAAGCTGATCCTTTCCCTTACTATTGTTGCTCTTCTCGTCTTCCCCTTGGGCGCTGCCAGCCTGGCTGAGTCTCAGCAGGAGGCCCTTCCCTCTGTCTCCACGGAAGAAGTGCACGGCAATGTGCCCGCCCAGAGCACTGCGGCCCAGGCCATGACCCCCGCTCTCCACGCTCTGGTACTGTCTATGACAGAAAACGATCTGAGCTATGACCCCAGCGACAGTGAATTTCTGTGGACCAGCCTCTACTACATGCTCAGCCTCTACGGCCAGATGGACGAGCGGGCGGAGTTTACCGACGACACCATGATCCTCCCCTCGGAGATGGTCCGGGATTATGCCGCCGCCCTCTACCCCGACGTGGCCCAGCTGCCCGCCATTCCTGCTCCCATCTCCCAGCGCATCGCCTACTCCGCCTCCGATGACTGCTACCGGCTGGCCCGGGGCGACGAAGGTCTGATTGAGGTGGTGGTGGACGGCTCCCAGACGCTGGAGGATGGACAGGTGGCTCTCTCCGGACGGATGACCGCGCTGGAGGACGGCAGCACGCTGTATACCTTCCAGGCCACCCTCAGCCCCCGGGACACCATGTTCGGCTATATCATTGATTCTTTGACTGTCTCTGCGTGAGTTTCTCCTTTTGAAAACGCCCGATGTCTTTGGCATCGGGCGCTTTTCTGCCCGCCGTTCTGCCATTTTTTCTTGTGATTTCCGGTGGGCTGTATTATAATACTTGTGCATTGGCGCCCGTATCTTTCATGCGGGCTGAAATTTGTATCATTACGAGGTGTTTCATGATGAACCCTGATATTCATGACTATATCCGCCCCGGCAAGCACGCCCATCTGGTGGGCATCGGCGGCGTCTCCATGTCCCCTCTGGCCGAGGTACTCCACGGCGCGGGGGTGAACATCACCGGCTCTGACTTCCATGACAGCGAGACGGTGGAGCATCTGCGTTCCCTGGGCATCCCCGTGGTCATCGGCCACCTGCCTGAGAGCGTCCGGGGGGCGGACTGCGTCATCCGCACCGCCGCCGTCCACGACGACAACCCGGAGATCGCCGCCGCCCGGGCCGCCGGTATCCCTGTCTTTGAGCGGGCTCAGGCCTGGGGCGCCATTATGCGCCACTATCAGAACGCCCTGTGCGTGGCGGGCACCCACGGAAAAACCACCACCACCTCCATGTGCACCCATATCTTCCTGGCCGCCCAGCGGGACCCCACTGTGATGATCGGCGGTATGCTCCCCGTCCTGGGAGCCGGCCACCGGGTGGGCAAGGGAGACACCATTATTCTGGAGTCCTGCGAGTACTGCAACTCCTTTCTCTCCTTCTTCCCCACCGTCGCCGTCATCCTTAACGTGGACGCCGACCACCTGGACTTTTTCAAGGATCTGGAGGATGTGAAGCACTCCTTCCGCCGCTTTGCTGAGCTGGTTCCCCAGAGGGGCTGCGTGGTGGCCGACGGGGACGACGCCAACACCATGGACGCCCTGAAGGGGCTGGACAAACCCATGCTCACCTTCGGTCTGGAGCAAGGGGATATCCACGCCGCCAACCTCACCTGGAACAAGGGATTGCCCACCTTTGACCTGGTCTACAAGGGGGAAACCCTTACCACTCTGTCCCTGCGGGTGCCCGGCATCCACAACGTGCGCAATGCCCTGGCCGCGGCCGGGGCCGCTCTCCAGCTGAACGTCCCCGTGGACGCCATCCGGGAGGGGCTGTACGCCTTCGGCGGGGCTCACCGCCGCTTTGAGCACAAGGGGGAGTACCACGGCGCGGTGCTCTATGATGACTACGCCCACCACCCCCATGAGCTCCAGGCCCTGCTGTCCACGGTAAAGACTCTGGGCTATCAGCGGGTGATCTGCGCCTTCCAGCCCCACACCTACACCCGCACCAAGGAGCTGTTTGACGACTTTGTGGAGGTACTCAAGCTGCCCGACAAGGTACTGCTGGCCGAGATCTTTGCCGCCCGGGAGACCAACACCCTGGGCATCTCCTCCAAGGATCTGGCCGACCGCATCCCCAATGCGGAGTTCTGCCCCACCCTGGAGGATGTCACCGCCCGGCTGAGTGAATTAGCCCAGCCCGGCGACCTGCTGCTCACCGTGGGTGCGGGGGACATCTATCTGGCCGGCGAGGCTCTGCTGCGTCAGGCTTAACAAAACATAGAAATTAAACTAGCGGCGCCGGAGAAGAATTCTTCTCCGGCGCCGCATTTTTATGCCTGGATCGTCACCCGGCTGCCCCCGGTGCGGTCCTTGGTCACAATGATCTGCTTGTCGATTTTCTCCTTCAGCTCCGCCACGTGGGAGATGATGCCCACCAGACGGTTGCCCTCGGTCAGGCTAGTGAGGGCTTGGATGGCCTGTTGAAGGGACTCCTCATCCAGGGAGCCAAAGCCCTCGTCCACAAACATGGTATCCAGCTGGATTCCCCCTGCGGAGGACTGGATCTCATCAGAAAGCCCCAGAGCCAGCGAGAGGGAGGCCTGGAAGGACTCTCCGCCGGACAGGGATTTGACACTGCGCTCCGAACCGTTGTAGTGGTCGATGACATCCAGCTCCAGGCCGCTCTGGCTGCGGTTGTTTTCCGCCTCCCGCCGCCGCTTCAACTCATACTGGCCTCCGGACATGATGAGAAAGCGCAGGTTGGCCCGACGGAGAATCCGGTCAAAAAAGGTCATCTGCACGTAGGTCTCCAGGGCGATCTTCTCCTTGCCCTGGAGGTTTCCGTTCACCGTGTTGGAGAGGGTGCGCACCCAGGTGTACCGCTCCTCCACCGCCCGCAGGTCCTTGGTCTTATTCCGGATCTGCTCCAGCGCCCCCTGGTTGGCCGACCGGCGGGTGTGGATGGCCCGCTGGGCGGCATCCGCCGCGGCGCGCTGCTCGGTCAGTTCCCGGCTGCGGAGCTGTTGGGCCTCCCTGTCGATGTCCTCTCCCTGCTCCAGCAGCTGAGTGAGCTCTCTTATGGCGGTGTCCAGGCCCTCCAGCCGGCTTTTGGCGGCGTTCCAGGCCTCCTGTGCATGCTGTTGGGCCTCCTCCAGCCCGGCAAGCTCTGCCTCCAGCTCCCCTTTTCTGCCATTGGCTCCGGCCGCGTCGGGATAGTGGAGCTGGGCTTGCAGGCTCTGGAGCTGGGCATCCGCCTCCTCCCGACGGCTGTGGGTTCGGACCAGCTCTTCCCGGGCCGCTGTGATCTCCTGGTCCAGCCGGCTCAGCTGTTCCTCCTGCTGTGGGATCTGAAGATCCAGCTGCTCCTTTCGCCGGAGCTGCTCCTCGGCCTGCTGTACCTGCTGCATCAGCTGCCTCTGGGTCTCCTCTACGGCCTGGAGCTGAACGGTCACCTGCTCCGCCGCCTCTGAAATGGGACAGCTCGCCAGCTGCTCCTCCAGTTGGCGGCAAAGTGTCTGCTCCAACTGGTCTTTTTGTCCCTGGAGGCCGCTCTGGGCCACCTCCGCCTGGGTGATGGACTCCCGCAGCTGTTCCTGTTGGACGGTCAACCTGCTGAGCGTTTCCTCCCGGGCCTGGAGCTCCTGCTCCAGCTGGGCGCGGTGGATCAGCTGTCCCTCCAGCTCCAGCAGCTCCTCGTGGATCTGTGCCAGCGCTCCGGCCACCTGGGTTTGGCAAGCTGCCAGCTGCTCCTGAGCCCGGTCCAGGTCAGGCTGCTCCACATAGGGCTTCATCTGGGCCAGCAGATGGTGTTCCCGTTCCGCCTGGGTGGTTTTCCAGCTTCCCGCCGTCAGGCTGGCCTCATTGGCCTTGCTCTGAGCGGTCTCCCACGCCTCCTTGGCCCGCTCCAGCTCCGCCTCGGTGGGCGCTTGGGAAGAAATCCGGGCCGGGTTGGGGTGATGGAGGGAGCCGCACACCGGACAGGGCCGCCCCTCCTCCAGGGACTGGGCCAAAATGCCCGCCTGCTCGTCCAGGAAGGCCCGGTTCATAGAGCGGTAGGTCTCCCCCTTCGCCTCGGCAGCCTCCCGGATTCGTTCATAGTCCGCCTGGGCGCGCTGCCGGGCCTGCCGGGCCTGGTCCCAGTCCTGCCGTAGGGTTTCCAGCTGCTCCAGGGCCTTCTGCCGCTCCTGAGCCTGCTCCTGCCGCCGCAGGACATCCTTCTTCTCCGCCTCCACCCCCTCTGCGGCGGTCCAGGCCGTCTTTCCCGCTTCCAGGGCATCGTGTTCCTGCTGCCACCGCTGGGAGAGTTCTTCCAGCTGCCGGTACAGCCTCTCGCACTGGGTCTGCCCCTCCCGGAGCCGCTTGAGGCAGCGCTGCCACGCCTGCACGTCCTGCTCCAGGGTGCACAGTGCTGCGCGGCGTTGTTCTGCCTGGGTCTGCTCGCCCAGCAGCCGCGCCTTGTCCGCCGTCGCCTGACTCAAGCTCTCCCGCTCCCGCTTCCAGCCCTCCAACTGGATCTGCCGCTCCTTCCGCAGCTGCTCCCGCTGTTTCTTTTTCCTCTCCAGCTCCTGCGCGGCACGTTCCAATCCGGCCAAGGCATCCCGCTTTTCTTCCAGTTCCCGGTATCGGGGCAGCTCCGCCTCCAGGGCCGCCAGCTCCCCGGCCAACGCCTCCCGGCGGGGCATTTTTTCCTGCTCCGCCTCCAGAAGCTCTCTGGCCTGCCGGACCTGCTTCTGCTGCTCCTCCCGCTGTGTTTGGGACTCCAAGAGCTTCTGCCGGGTCTTTTTCAGCTCCTCCGCCCGCCCCAGTCTGGCCGCCGTCTCCCGGATTTCCTCGTCCAGCTGGTCCAGCCTCTTCTGCCATCTCTCCTCCCCCTGAATATCCTGGGCAATGAGGGTCTGGATCAGCTCTTCCGTCTCGGCCAGGGGCAGCTGTCCCGCCTGCGCCTGCTCCAGCCTGGGCCGCAGCAGGTCCTCCTGGGCACACTGCACGCCGCCGATGTACTGGGCCACGCTGGCCCGGACTGCCTCGCACTCCCGCTGCAGCTTGCCGGACTCCGCCTTCATCCGCTCCTGAAACACCATGTAGTACCGGGTCTTGAAGATCTCCCGAAAAATCTCCTGGCGGCTTTTGGTGTCGGCCAGCAGCAGCTTTCGGAAGTCTCCCTGGGCGATCATGGCGATCTGGGCAAACTGGTCCCGGTTCAGGCCAATGATCCGGGTAACCTCCTCATTGGCCTCCTTGGCCCGGGTCACCGTCCGGCCATCGGGAAGCCGGAGCTCCACCTCCGCCTTCTGCATGGTGGTCCCGCCGCCCCGCTTGGCCGGGCGCTCATATTCCGGGCTGCGTCGGACGGTGTAGGTCTTTCCCCGGTAGGAGAAAACCAGCTCCACCCAGGTGGGCATGTCGGGAAGGGCATACTTGGAGCGGAGCATAGAGGGCTCCCGGCTCTCTCCGCTGGGCTGGCCGTAGAGAGCGTAGGTGATGGCGTCAAAGATGGTGGTCTTTCCCGCCCCGGTGTCTCCCGTGATAAGGTAGAGTCCCCGCTCCCCCAGCTGCTCCAGGTCCACCTCCACCTGTCCGGCGTATGGTCCGAAGGCGGACAGGGTCAATTTTCGTGGTCTCATGCCTCTCCCTCCCAAATACGTTCCATCAGATCCCTGGCAAAGGCCCGCTGGGCCTCTCCCATCTCCTGTCCGTTCTGCTTTTCATAAAATTCTTCCAGCAGTTCCATGGGAGAGCGCTGCGTCACATCCTGCGCCCCATCCACCACGCCCCCTGCCCGGGTACGTCTGTTGTCGTAGTCCAGCTTCATCAGGTTGGGGTAGATGATCCGCAGCTTGTTGATTCCGTCCGGAATGTCGTCCTCGTCGGTGAGGGTGATATGGACATAGTCCTGTTGGTAGCTGGTCCCCTGGTAAAAGTCCCGGAAGGTCAGCTGCTCATAGGTGCCCCGCAGCTCCACCAGGTCCCGCAGGGGGGTGAGAGGCACGGTGCGCACCGTCACGTCCCCCTTCTTTCCCAGCTCCACCACCGTCACCGACTTCTGCTGCTTGGCCTCGGAGAAGGAATACTTCAGGGGTGTGCCGCAGTAGCGCACCTCCGGCCGCCCCGCCTGTTGGGGGCCGTGGATATGGCCCAGAGCCACGTAGTCAAAGCCGTCAAACACCGACCCGTCCACGTTGTCCGTCCCGCCCACCGACAGCTCCTCCGAGTCACACCGGGCGGCTCCGGTGACAAACTGGTGGGTCACCAGCACATTCCGCTCCTTCCAGTCCACGTTCATAGCCCGGATGGCCACCTCCATGGCGTCGGTGTAGGTCTGGACCTCCTCGTCGGGAAATGCGGCCCGGACATGGGCCGGTTTAAGGAAGGGCAGCAGGTAGAGATTCACTGGTCCAAATTCATCCCGCAGGGTCAGGGGGGACACCGCTCCGTTGTACACTGGCGCAATATGCACCCCCTGCTCCGTCATCAGCCGCCCGCCGAAGGCCATGCGCTCCGGAGAGTCGTGGTTGCCGCTGATGAGAAAGACCTGGAGGTTATTTTTGGCCAGGCGCACCAGAAAATCGTCCAGCAGAGACACCGCCTCGGCGGAGGGCACCGACTTATCGTACACATCTCCGGCGATGAGCACCCCATCGGGCTGCTCCTGATGGATAATACGGAGAATCTGCTCCAAAATGTACCGCTGGTCCTCCAGCATAGAAAATCCATTGACCC
Organism: uncultured Oscillospiraceae bacterium; assembly: GCA_944385665.1. Taxonomy (GTDB): domain Bacteria; phylum Bacillota; class Clostridia; order Oscillospirales; family Oscillospiraceae; genus Lawsonibacter. The sequence goes on along the minus strand of CALWYB010000033.1, from coordinate 8,876 downwards.
GCTTGCCCAGATGCAGGTCGGAGAGATGGATCAATTTCATGGCTTCGGCTCCTTTTCTGCCGGTTTGGTCTGTTCCGGCTCACATTCCTGATAGAGGGCACTGATCCGTTGGACATAGTCCGCCATGGCGGACACCACGTGTTCCGGCTCCAGCACCTTGGCCCGGGTGCCAAAGCCGCACACCCAGGCAAAAAACTGGGGGCTGACCACCACGTCGGCCCGCACGGTAAAGTGCTCTTCATCCTCCGGCACCAGCATAACCTCCTGGCCCAGCCGGTCCAGCACCGCTCCCACCAGTCCCCGCTCAAAGCGCAGGCGCACCCAGACCAGCTCCCCGGAGAACATGCCGAACACCTGCCGGGCATACAGGCCCATGTCCATGGCCGCATAGACCTCCTGGCCGTCCCGGGGCTCTTGGGTGACGCCGATGTGGGTCATCTTGTCCACCCGGAAGTGCTTGATGATCCCCGCCTGTGAATCAAAGGCCACCAGGTAGTAGTTCTCATCGTCCCAGGTGAGGGCGTAGGGACTCATCACATACCACTCCCTGTTCCGGCGCAGCTGCCGCTGCTTTTCCATATTGTACTCAAAGTAGTGAAAGCGGATCTTCCGGTTGGCGGCGATGCCCCGGTGGATCTCGTCCACGTTATAATAAATGGACTCATTCATGGTCTTGATCCGGTTTTTCACCAGCACCTGCCGGTTGAGCTCCCGGGCCTGGTAGATGCTGGTCAGACTCTCGATCTTTTTGATGAGGCTCATGGTCTTTTTCTGGGTAATGAATTTGGAGGACTGGACGCTGTCCACCAGCAGCTTCAGCTCAGGCAGTTCAAACTCCCGGCTGGCCACGTAGTAGGCGCTGTTTCTCCCCTGTCCCGCCTGTACCAGATCGATCCCGTAGGTACGCAGGGCCTCCAGATCGTCATAGATGCTCTTGCGCTCGGCGGAGATCCCCCGTGCGTGCAGCTCTTGAATGAGCTGTGCCACCGTCACCGGGTGGCTCTCATCGGAGCAGCGGAGCAGGTAATCCAGAAGGTACAAAATTTTCAGCTTTTGAAAGGGTGCACGGGCCATCTCTCTTCCCGCCTTTCTCTTCGTCCTAGTTTCAGGGAACGCCCATTGGTATTATCTTTAGTGTAGCACAGATTCTGTCCAATAACACGGACGATTTTCTATCCTTCCCATCCTCTGGGTTCTATGGTACAATGGCCCCAGTGAAGAGGTGGGAGGTGCATGGAGGATGAAAACGCCGGAACACTACGAAAGCGACCTGCTCTTTTATTTTGACGGCAGACCGGTGGAGCTCTCCCTGTACCAGCGGCTGTTTGCAGCCATGGCGTCTGCCCTCCCGGACGCCTCGGTAAAGGTGCAGAAGAGCCAGATCAGTTTTTACTGTCCCAAGCTCTTTGCCGCCGCCTCCATCCCGGTGCGCCGGAAAAAGGACTGGCCCCGGGAATGCCTGCTGGTCACCTTCGGTCTGGAGCGGCAGCTCCCCTCCCCCCGCATCGCCGTGGCGGTGGAGCCCCATCCCAATCGCTGGACTCACCACGTGGTGGTGTCCCGGCCGGAGGAGATCGACGAAGAGCTGCTGGCGTGGCTCACGCAGGCCTTTCAATTTGCCCAGGCCAAGCGTCCCCGGCGCTGACTCACACTTCACCTACCCCTGATTTCGCCATCGCGAGGACTTCATATGGATATCATCATCTCACCCGCCAAAAAAATGGTGACCGACCGGGACAGCCTGGCACCCCGGTCGACTCCCCAGTTTCTGCCCCAGACCCGGCATCTGCTCCAGGTCCTGCGGGCTATGTCGCCCCAGGCCCTCCAGAAGCTGTGGGGCTGCAACGACGCCATCGCCCGCCTCAACGTGCAGCGGCTGGAGGACATGGAACTGGAGGGCAACCTCACCCCTGCCATTTTGTCCTACCAGGGCATCCAGTACCAGTACATGGCCCCCGGCGTGCTGGAGTCCCAGGCTCTGGACTACCTCCAGGACCACCTGCGGATCTTATCCGGCTTTTATGGGGTACTGCGTCCCTTTGACGGGGTCACCCCCTACCGCCTGGAGATGCAGGCCAAGTTGGCTGTGGATGGGACCAAGAACCTATACGAATTCTGGGGCAGCCGGCTGGCGGAGACACTGGCAGCCGAGGACGGCTGGGTGCTGAACCTGGCCTCCAAGGAGTACAGCCGGGCGGTCTCTCCCCACCTCTCCCGGGACATAGAACTGGTCACCTGCCGCTTTGGCATCTGGAAAAACGACAAGCTGGTGGAGCGGGGCACCCAGTGCAAGATGGCCCGGGGGGAGATGGTGCGCTGGCTGGCCCAGCACCAGATCACCCGCCGGGAGGACCTCCCCGCCTTTTCCGGACTGGGATACCACTTTGACCCTCAGCACTCCACCCCCACAGAACTGATTTTTTATACGGAAGGAGACCCAAAGTAATGTTGGACGTTGGAACGAAAGCCCCGGAGTTTACCCTGCCGGACCAGGACGGCAATCCCGTCTCCCTATCGGATTTTCTGGGCAAAAAGGTGGTGCTCTACTTTTACCCCCGGGACAACACCCCCGGCTGCACCCGTCAGGCCTGCGCCTTTGCCGCCGCTTTCGGCCAGTTCAAGGCCCTGAATACGGTGGTCATCGGGGTGAGCAAGGACTCGGTGGCCTCCCACCGGAAATTTGCCGACAAGTACACCCTCCCCTTCCTGCTCCTCTCCGACCCGGAGCTCACCGTGCTCCAGGCCTACGGCGTGTGGCAGGAGAAAAAGATGTACGGCAAGGTGAGTATGGGTGTGGTGCGCTCCACCTACCTCATTGATGAGCAGGGCATCATCCAGAAGGTGATGCCCAAGGTGAAGCCGGACACCAACGCCGCTCAGATTTTGGAGGAGCTGTCCAAATAAGCTCCTCTGGACCGAAAAAATGGGACGGAAGTATGACTTCCGTCCCATTTTTCTGCACTTGGATAGATTTTTACAGCCGCTGCTCCAGTTGGTCCCGGATGGCCTCCAGGAACGCCCGGCTGTCCACAACCTTGGCGGGGATGTCTCCCTCCCACAGGCCGGCCAGGTCCTTGGTCATGGTACCGCCCTCGATGGTGGCGATGCAGGCCTCGTCCAGCTTGTCGGCGAAGGTGCACAGATCCTGGATGCCGTCCAGCTCACCCCGCTTGCGCAACGCACCGGTCCAGGCAAAGATGGTGGCGATGGGGTTGGTGGAGGTGGTCTCCCCCTTCAGGTACTTATAGTAGTGGCGGGTGACGGTGCCATGGGCGGCCTCGTACTCGTACTTGCCGTCGGGAGAAACCAGCACGGAGGTCATCATGGCCAGAGAACCGAAGGCGGTGGAGACCATGTCGCTCATCACGTCGCCGTCGTAGTTCTTGCAGGCCCAGATATAGCCGCCCTCGGAGCGGATCACGCGGGCCACCGCGTCATCGATGAGGGTGTAGAAGTAGGTGATGCCGGCGGCGTCAAACTTCTCCTTGTACTCCTGGTCGAACACCTCCTGGAAAATATCCTTAAAGGTGTGGTCGTACTTCTTGGAGATGGTGTCCTTGGTGGCAAACCACAGGTCCTTCTTGCTGTCCAGGGCAAACTGGAAGCAGGAGCGGGCAAAGGCGTAGATGGAGGAGTCCTTGTTGTACTGAGCCTGGAGCACACCGGGACACTCATAGTCATAGACCGTCTGGCGGGAGAGCTCCTTGCCCTGCTCATCGGTGAAGACCAGCTCCGCCTTGCCGGGGCAGGGCACCCGGTACTCGGTGGCCTTGTATACATCGCCGTAGGCGTGGCGGGCCAGGGTAATGGGATACTTCCAGTTCTTTACCACGGGAGAGATGCCCTTTACCATGATGGGGGTACGGAACACGGTGCCGTCCAGGATGGCACGGATGGTGCCGTTGGGGGACTTCCACATCTGGTGGAGCTTGTACTCATCCATACGCTGGGCGTTGGGGGTAATGGTGGCGCACTTCACCGCCACGCCGTACTTCTTGGTGGCCAGGGCGGAGTCCACGGTCACCTGGTCATTGGTACGGTCCCGCTCAGGCAGGCCCAGGTCATAATACTCAGTCTTCAGGTCAATATAGGGCAGCAGAAGAATGTCCTTAATGTCCTTCCACAGGATGCGGGTCATCTCGTCGCCGTCCATCTCCACCAGAGGGGTGGTCATCTGGATTTTATTCATCATTCAGCCTCCAAATTATCATGGATTGAATTATTCACAGAACCATTGCTACGACAAAGTTATACACCGCACTGATACACACGCTGATGGGCACGGCCACAAACAGCAGGCGGTTGAAGAGCTTGTTGCGCTCCTCGTCGTTGCCGTAGGAGCCCAGGATCAGGCTGCCGCCGGAAGAGAAGGGGCTGATGGCGCTGCTCTGGGCGCCCAGCACGGTGCAGGCAAACAGGACCGCGGGGCTCAGGCCGGTGGCAGCGGCCAGGCCGGGGATCAGGGGAAACAGCGCGGGGGCCACAACACCGGTGGTGGAGCTGAAGAAGCTCATGAAGGCGGCCACGATGCTGAAGGCGATGGGCACCAGGAACACGGGGACGTTGCTGCCGATCCAGGCGGAGAGCTGCTCGATGGTACCGGCCTCCACGGCTACGGCAATCAGCATACCGGCGCCGGCGATCATCAGGATGGTGTTCCAGGGCACCTTGGCGATGATCTCCTTCTGAGGCGCCAGCTTCAGCAGCAGGCCGATGACAGTGAAGATCATGGCCACCAGGCCCACGTCGATCTTGCCGCTGATGGCAGCGATCAGTTCATTGGAGGGCAGGATCATCTTCAGCACGGGGAAGACCAGAACCACGATCATCATCAGGATCATCAGGTTCAGGGTGGTGCGCTGCTTGGGCTCAAAGGGCTCGGGCTTCTGGAAGGTGACGCCCTTGCCGATGTTCCGGTTAGATTTAAACCCAAAGCGGAAAATGGTGATGAGAATCAGGGAGAACACAATGGCAAAGCCGAAAATGGTCATCTCGGTGGAGAAGGAGTCCAGCGGGGTGAGAGAGGGGTCCGCCTCATAGGCGGTGTCAATGAGGCCGCGGAACACTACGCCCAGCGCCGCGGTGGGGAAGTTGCCGCCGGCCAGAGCGCCGCAGTTGATGGCCACCGCGCCGGTGAGCTTGTCCATCTTGGACTCCTCACAGATGGCCATGGTGATGGGGGCCAGGAAGGCCAGCACGGTAAAGTAGGCCGCGCCCATCACGGACAGCACCACCGCCACCAAGAACAGGGCGTAGGGCAGCATACCCGGGAAACGGCGGCAGGCATACAGCAGGCTGCTGGACATTTTCTCCAGCGTGCCGTTGATAGCGGCAAAGTTATAGAACAAAGAGACCGCCAGAATGACGAACATGGTGCTGGTGGGCCACTCGGCGATCAGGTCCTTGGTCTTCATGCCCAGCATGAAACAGCCGATGATGTAAGCAAAGGCGATACAGAAAAAGCCGGTGTTGATCTTGGTCTTATACCCCAGCACCACAGCCAGGGCGATGGATGCGATGATTAAAATACTCACAGCAAATTACCTCCCTGTTTTTTCTCAGTCCTCCAGGCCAAGCAGCCCGGCGGGAATCGTATGGGTCATGTAGCGGACCTGCTCCTCGGGGATACCATGGTCCACCAGATACTGCATGTACTCTTCCATGGCCAGCTCCCAGTGGGGATTCTCCACCTGGCCGCCGTCGGTGTCCACCATCACGTGCTCATAACCCACGGTCTTGATAATCTCCAGGTTGTCGGCCAGATTGCTCTTGTACTTGTTGCCCCCGCCCATATTCTGGGCGTAGCAGCGCTCCAGGATCACGTCGTAGTCCTTGACCATCCGCACCTGATCCTCCACGCTCATACCTACCAGCCACCACTCCGGATGGGTGATCACGATCTTCTTCACTCCAGCCTTACGCGCGGCTTCCACCACCACAAAGCACTCCTCAGGGGAGACGTGGGCGGTACCCAGCACCGCGTCGTGGTCCTTCACCAGCTGGAAGACGTCGTTCATCTCGGGCACCACCTTGCCGTCCCGGACCACCTCGACACAGTTTTTCATGTCCATGTGCTTCTTTTCGATGTGGTTGCGGGCAGATGCGGTGGGCAGCCATACCACTTTGGCTCCCAGCTTCAGAGCAGTCTCCACGGCCACGGGGTTGATGCCGCCGATGACCTTGTTCATGGTGATACTGCCGAACATGGTAAAATCGTTGTTGCCGTGGTTGACCCGCTGGTTGTAGGCGTTGCACAGATAAGCCCGGTCCATGGTCATACCCTGGTGGGTCTTGATGACGATGGCTCTGGCTCCCACCCGCACGGCTGCGTCGGTGAGCTCCAGGTCATCGTAGGCCCGGTGGCGCAGATCCGGATTGGTGTGCACATGCATGTCGATGACGCCCTTCAAAGATACCTTGCTCATGTGATCGCTTCCTCTCCCTGTAAAATTTTTTGGGTAAATTCGCTCGAATTTTTCCTTGTGCTTCTTCCATCTTTTAGTATATACTACATCTGTTATTTAGGAAGCGGCTATAATGTAATAGCTCCCATCGGTAAAACCGATGGGAGCTGAGAAAGGAGCCTCTATGGAATTTCGGGATCTTCACTATCTGCTGGCCATCGCCCAGGCCAAGAGCATCTCCAAGGCCGCACAGGGGCTTTTTATGTCCCAATCCAGCCTCAGCCAGGCTCTGCGGGGGATGGAGGAGGAACTGGGCGGTAAGCTCTTTACCCGCACCTCCGCCGGAGTGCGCCCCACTCAGGCCGGGGAGCTCATGCTCCAACGCGCTCAGGCCATTCTGGATGAATTCCACCAGACCCAGCAGATGATCCAGGATATGGAGAATCTGGAAACCGGCCGGGTGGAGTTCGGCATCAGCACCTTCCGGGGCAGCTATCTGCTGCCCCCCGCCCTCTGCCGGTTCCGTCAGCGCTATCCCGGCATCCAGGTCCAGATCCAGGAGGCCAACAGTATGGCCCTGGAACAACTTCTAATTGAAGGCCGTCTGGATCTGGCCCTCATCGCCCTCCCTCCGGTCAAACTGAAGGACGAGGTACCTCTGCTGCTTCAGGATGAGATCCTGCTGGTGGTCTCCCACGATCACCCGGTCAACGCCCTGAGCCGGGAGCGGGTTATGGACACCGGGGAGATCCGCCGCTATGTGGAGATGGAGGACACCATGGACTATGACTACATCCTCAGTGACTACGACACCATCCTGGGCTCTATGAGCCGGGCCGCCTTTTCCCGCCGTGGACTGGTCCCCAAGGTGTGCAACGGAAATCTCACCGCCCCCTTTGCCGCCGCCATGGCCCGGGCTGGCTTGGGCATTGCCTTCACCTATCGCTCCTGCCGGGAGGACTACCCCCACACCCAGTACTACTCCATCGGTCCCGACGGCGTCTTTCTAAAGCTGGGACTGGCCTTTCCTCCAGGGCAGTACCGCTCCCGGGCCGCTTTGGCTCTGGCGGACACCTTGAAGCAGCACTATCAGCCCAGCCCTCTTTGATCCCCCGGTTTGGAGCGGGTCAGCGCCTGCCGGGCCACCTCCAGAAATTCCCGGGCTAAAAAGGACAGATCCTCCCTCCGGCGGTAGCCGATGATGATCTCCATGTGGGTCAGAGGGTCGTCCAGCAGGCAGTTGCAGGTCTCCCCCTCGGTGGCCAGACGGTTGATGTGGTACTCCGACAAAAAGGTCAGGCCATAGCCGCAGGCAGCCAGACGATAGGATGCCTCCAGATTTTTGGTCTCCAGCACCACATTTGGCTTGATTCCCGCCTTGTGCAGCAGCTGGCGCTCGATCTGCCCGGTGTGCTGCCAGGGCAGGTGGAGCACAAAGGGGGCGTCGGCACACTGCTCCAGGCTGATATGCGCCTGTCCGTCCTCCCCGTAGCGGACATAGTCCGCCCAGAGGGTATCGCTGCCTACCACCAGCATCATGTTCTCATACCCCAGGGTCTCATACTCCAGGCTGATGGGAAAGCTGGGCTTGTTGATGATTACCAGATCACAGGCCCCTGACTGGACCTGATTGACCAGCTCCTTGGAGTGGCCCTCGGTCAGATGGATCTCCGCTTTGGGAAACCGCCAGTGAAAGGGCGGAATGCAGGCGGGGATAATGTGGCTTCCCCGCCCCATGGGGACCGCCAGGCGCAGGACCCCGCAGCCGGTCTGGTTGACGCTGTTCATGGCCGCCATCATCGCTTCCCGCTCCCGCAGCAGCTTCTTTCCCTCCCGGACCAGCACCTCTCCCTCCGGGGTCAGGCGGATCCGCCGCCCCTCCACATGGAAGAGCTCCACATCCAGACGCTCCTGGAGGTGCTTCATGTACTGGCTCAGGGTGGGCTGGGTGATAAACAGGGCCTGGGCCGCCTTGGTAATGGAGCGATACTCTTCTACCGCGCACAGGTACTCGATGTCCTTGAATTCCAGTTCCATACCTTCTCCTCACATAATTTCTTTTTATCTATAACGACGAATCTCATTGGTTCAGCCTATGGTTTTAATTATAAACCTCTATTTGATTCTCTGCAATGCGGTTGATATAATTTGAGCATGAAATCAGTGAAACCGTGAAAGAAACGGAAATTTTGTGAGGAGGAATTGACAATGATCCAGTTGTCCCAACATGGCGTGTACCTGCTGAACCATGAGACTGTGGTGGACGAAACCGACCACGAGCAGCTCACCGGCCGCCTGGGGTCCGTCCCTGCTAAGGACGAGGCCAAGAAGGGCACCATGGCCTACTCCATCCTGAAGGCCCACAACACGGTGGACGATATGGAGCAGCTCTCCCTGAAGTTTGACTCCATGACCAGCCACGACATCACCTACGTGGGCATCATCCAGACCGCCCGGGCCTCCGGCATGAAG
>CALWYB010000032.1 GCA_944385665.1 uncultured Oscillospiraceae bacterium | reverse complement strand
CCTCACAGGCGACTTGATTAGTTTACCATATCTCAGCTCGCTTGTCAAGAACTTTTTTCGCACCGTCAGGTGGTTTTTGTTCTCTCATTCAAGCTCACTTTTGATCTCCGTAAGCACTGTCTCGCGACAGCTTTGATAGAATACCACTCCATCCCTGTTTTGTCAACAGGTTTTTCGACTTTTTCTGAAATTATTTTTTAGCGCTTGGAAGGCTGTTTTTCTCTTCTCCATTTGACAAGCTGTCACCATAGATTATAATATAGATATCCTATTGGATTCGGTTCTGGGAAAGGAGGCCGCGCAATGAACCTGGAATTGAACAACAAGCAGTTTCGCAGACTGTTGGATCTGGTATACATCGGAAACTGGATTCTGAACTCCACCCGAGGCGACCAGCGCTTCGCGGACTACGACGAAGTAGAAAGTTTGGTATTTGGGAAAGCTCTATTGGAGGGTATGCCTGCTTTGGCTGAGATCTATCACGGTGAGATCGTCCCCTCTCAGGCATTTGTAGAGGGCGGAATCCACGAGGCCATTATGGAATATGAGAACAATGTCTTCTTTGATATTTTAGCAGAGGATCTGGCCCGGCGTGATATGGATGACGCCCCCATCGACGAGAGCAACTATGACGAGCTGGCCAGCCGCATTGACGCCTATATCAGCGAGTTTGAGGAACACGGCACCGACAATATTCTGGTGGATATCGATACCCCCTGAAAGCTGCAAAAAGCCTGTGCGTATGATACGCACAGGCTTTTTTTATCCCTTTTTTCGAAACAGGAAGGTAATCATGAACCACACTGCCAGATACAGGGTAATGGCCGCACCGGCGGAAGAGTCGATGTAGTAAGAGGTCATTAGCCCCGCAATGCCGGCAATCGCCGCTCCCAGCAGGGAGAACAGGTGATACTGGGTCATATTTTTCGCAATGTTCCGGGCAGCCGCAGCAGGCAGGACAATAAGGGCGTTAATGACCATCAGGCCCACCCAAGTCATGGAGACCGTCACCACCACCGCAATGGCCACCGAGAAGATGGTCTCCTGCCAGAACACCTTTACGCCCCGGCTGTCCGCCAAGGCGGGGTGAACGGCGGAGAGCATCAGCTGATTGAAGGACACCGCCCACAGAACGATGATCAGCACCAGAATGCCCGCCAGCAGGCCGATCTTGGCCGGCTCCACGGAAAGAATGTCGCCAATGAGCAGGGCGTTGAATTTAGTAAAGGAACGTCCGCCCAGGGTAGAGATAAAGATACCCAAGGCTACCGCAGTAGAGGAGAAGACGCCGATCACCGTATCGCTGGCCAGGGCGGAGCGGCGGCGCACCCAGTTAAAGAGCAGGGCAAAGACCACGGCAAAGGCCACCGCGGCCCACGTGGGCTCGTTGAATCCGCAGATGGCGCCGATGGCCATGCCGGTAAAGGCAGAGTGGCCCAAGGCATCCGAGAAGAAGGACATGCGGCTGTGGACCACCATGGTGGACAGGATTCCAAAGAGGGGCGAGATGACCAGCACCGCCAGCAGGGCGTTTTTCATAAAGTACATCCCGCCGCTCTGAGCCCAGTCAAAGGGCAGCAGCTCGACAAAGGAATACCAAAGTTCCATCAGTGCTCCCCTCCCTTCCCCACCCGCAGGTGGAAGGTCTCATAAAACTCCGGGGAGGAGAGGACCTCCTCCGGAGGCCCGGACTTGAGAATCTTCTTGTTGAGAAGAAGCACCTTGTCGGCAAACTGCTCCAGGGTGGCAAAGTCGTGGGTGGAGAGAAGGATGGACAGGTCATATTTGGTGCGCAGCTCATCCAGCATCTCCAGCAGCTGGTGCTCGCCCTCAATGTCCACACCGGAGAGAGGCTCGTCCAGAATCAGGATGTGAGGCACCGGCTCCAGGGCCAGGGCCAGCAGCACCCGCTGAAGCTGCCCGCCGGACAGGGCTCCCATGGCCCGGTCCAGCAGATCCTCCCCGTGGACGCGCTCCAGACTGCTGCGGCACCGCTCCCGGTACTTTTTCGGGATGGGCAGCCACACCGGCCACCGGGCGGTGGCGGCGGTAAAGAAATCCAGCACACTCACCGGGTCGCCCCGGTCAAAGCTGGGAGACTGAGGCACATAGCCAATGAGAGGGCGGCTGCCCCCGGTCACCGTTCCGTCCGCCAGACGGATGGCAGGTCCGCCTGCGGGAGAAAAGGTAATGTTGCCCCCATAGGGGAGCTGGCCCAGAATGCTGCGGAACAGAGTAGACTTGCCCGCACCGTTGGGGCCAATGAGGGCGGCAATTTCCCCGCAGTGGAGATGGAAGGACACATCCTCCAAAATCTCCTCCCCCTCCAGCCGGACGTTGAGTCCCTCCAGCTTCAGGCAGCAGGCGTCGGAGCAGCCCCCGGACATTTTTCCATGCTTGATTTTTCTCATCCAATGACCTCTTCCCCGGCAAAGCCGTTGACGATGGCCGTCACATTGGCAGACAGTCCGTCCAGATAATGGCTCAGTTTCCCATCGTTGGTACCGTCCATCAGCATAGTGAGCTGCCCCACCTGACAGCCGGCCTCCCGGGCGATCGCCTGAGCCGTGGCGTCCGAGCCGTTTACCTCGGTAAAAATAATGGGGATGTTGTTCTCCTTCACCAGGGAGACCGTCTCGTTGATCACCTGGGCGCTGGCCTCGCTGCCCTCCTCCTCCTCGATGGCGGCCAGGAGGGGCAGGTTCAGGGCCTTAGCAAAGTACTGGAAACCGTCGTGGAAGGTGATGAGGCCGGAGATCGTGATGCCGCTCCCCTGCTCCGCCTCCTGGATCGTCTTTTGCAGGTCACTGTCCCAGCTGTTCAGCAGGGACTGGGCACTGGTCAGATTGTCCGAATAGGCCTGGGCGTTGTCCGGGTCGGCCTGGGAGAGGCCTTTCTGGATATTCTCCGCCATGATCATGGCATTCTCCGGGTCCATCCAGATGTGGGGATCGTAGTGATCGCCGTCGCTCTCGTCCCCGTCGTGGTGGTCGTGGCCCACCGCCTCCAGCAGCTGGACCCCTTCCGAGCAGTCAATCACCGTCCCTTTGGCGGCGGACAGGGCGTCGTCCATAAAGTCCTCCAGCCCCACGCCGTTCATGGCGATGACATCGGCGCTTTCAATGAGCTTCATATCGCTTACGGTCAGCGTGTAGTCGTGCAAGCAGCTCACCGCACCGGTGTTTAGCCGCTCCACCACTACGCCGTCCACGTTTTCCGCCACGGCGCTGGCCAGCAGATAGACCGGATAGGTAGTGGCCACCACCGTCACCCGGGCCTCCGGCTGACTCTCCTGTCCTGTCTTAGTACTGCCGCAGGCAGTCAGCAGCAGGGCAAGGGATAAACCAAGGGCCAAAATGGCTCGTTTCTTCATAAATTGCATTCCTTTCTGTGGTCTGCTTTTTTTCCCAACGGACTTAGTATATCGCCTGAATTCCGATTTGTAAACAGATTTCCAACGGCAAAACAGGCCGGTTCCCGTGGGGGACCGGCCTGTCAGACGCAGGGTTATTTGGTTTTCTTTCCCTCCAGCAGCTCCAGCAGCAGCTCCTCATTGCGCAGAGCCGCTTTGGCCAGGGCCTGGGACTTTTCCCGCAGCCGCTCCAGGTTCTCGTCGTAGTGGGCCATCATCTCATCGGCGCAGGCAATGGCCTGCTTTAAATCAAAGTGCTCCACATGGCCCGCCGAGGGCATATCCAGTTCCTGGAGATAGCTCTCCACCTTGGGGTCGTACACCAGCCCCATACAGGGCACCGCCATACGGGCTGCGAAGATCAGGGTATGCAGCCGCATGGCCACGCACAGCTTCGCTCTGCCCAGTACCGCCATCAGCTCCCGGGGGGTACAGCTCACATCCAGCAGGTAGGAGGGCTCTTCCATGAGCTCCCGAACTTGATTGGTGGTAGCCCGGTCGTGGCCGGGCTGCATCAGCAAGAACAGGATCTCCAGTCCGTAAGTCCGCCGCAGATGGTCACACAGAGCGGCCAGCTGCTTGGGGAAGTCTCCGGTCCCCGGCCAGTTGCGCACGGAAATGGCGGCAAAGGGAGCGTGCTCCGGCAGCTGTGCACAGCGCAGCAGCTCCTCCCCCCGCTCTACGGGGGCGGGAGGCAGGTTGAACACCGGGTCCGCGGTCACATAGAGATCCGGGCGCTTCACTCCCATCTCCCGCAGTTCCTTGGCCGAGCTGCGGTCCCGCAGGGTGACCAGAGCCGCCCGCTCCACCGCCCGCTTGACCCGGCGGCGGTTCTCGGGCTTACGCACCGGGCCAATGCCGTTGGCGTAGAGCATCACCGGCTTGCCGAACAGCTCGGCGCCCCGGATGATGGACAGGTAATACATAAGAGACCGGGTAGAGGTGCGGTCCTGAAGCAGACTTCCTCCGCCCGAGAGCAGGGCGTCGCAGTGGCGCAGGGCGTTCAGCACCTTCCAGAACCGGAACCGGGGGACGGCCTCCAGGCCGCACAGGTTCCAGGTAAGCTGAGGATCGTTGGACAGCACGGTCACTGAGATGTCCTTGCTGGCAGCCAGGATCCCCTCGTGGATGGACTGGAGGATGGCGTCATCTCCGGCGTTGGAAAAGCCGTAGTATCCGCTCATAACCACCCGGTATTTCCGTTTGCGCACCTGCTCATAGACATTGAGGCAGTCCTGAGCCATCCGCTCCACAGAGTAGTAGGTCTTTACGGTCTGACGGCCGTAGGACCCCAGACGCTGCTTCTCCTCCCGGGGGAGGGCCAGAGCCTCCACCACCGCCTGGTACAGGGTATCCTCATCGGCCACCGGGTCGGTGCGGCAGCAGAAGTTGGTGTCGATGGCCTTCTGGAGCAACTCCGGGCAGAACAGCCCGGTATGCCCCTGGGCACCGGAAAGCACCACCGGCTTCTCCTCCGCCATGGCCTCCAGGGCGGAGCGGGACACCCCCACAAACAGCTGGCAGGCCGCGGCAATGGCGTTGATATCGGTGCGGGGACCGGTGAGCACCACACAGGTGCGCCCCATCTCCCCGTTGATTTGTTCCGCCCGCTCCTTCAGCTGGGCAAAGCTGTCGCCGCCTCCGGTAATCAGGATATGGATGCCGGGGTAGGCCGCGTCCAGTCGGGGGGCCAGCTCAATGAGCTGCCGGGCGGTGTGGCAGGCCGCCTGGTCCAGGCGGCTGACGTGGCCGATGACCAGCCCGTCCCCCAGACTAAACTCCCAGCGCACCGCCTCTCCGGACACATCGGGCGAAAACTTGTTGGTATCGATGCCGTTGATGGTAAGGGTGATGTGCTCCGCCGGGACATTGTACTCCCGGATCAGATAGTCCCGGATGTCCTCGCTCACCGCCAGAGTGCGGTCACCCCAGTTGGACAGGAGCTTGAGGACTCCGCTCACCTCAAACACGCCGTGGCAGGAGGTGACAAAGGGGAATTTCAGGCTGCGCTGCAAGCTGCCGCACAAAAAGGCGGGAATCCGGGCGTGAGCGTGGACAATGTCCGGCTTTTCCTTGCGCAGGATATCCTTCAAAAGCGCCCGGGAGCGCATCATGTCCCCCAGACTGCGCCGGTGCATAGGTACGTTGTAGTGGCGGATGCCTGCGGCAGTCACCTCGGGCACATACACCCCCCCGTTGGAGGCGATGATCACCTCATGGCCCTGGGCGTGCAGCTGCTTGGACAGCTCCACGATGTGGGTCTCCGCGCCGCCGATATCCAGCCCCATGGTCGCCATGAAAATTTTCATGGGCAGTTACTCCTTCCCGGTCTCAGCCCTGGGGCTGGGCCGCTTCAATGCTGACAATGCGGCCCAGGAAGAGGCCGTACTTGTTGTTGAACTCCCGGCTGGAATTGACCCCCAGGTTGTACACCCGGTTGAGCAGGTAGTTGCCGTTCTCGTCGATAAGCCCCTCACCCTGAATGGTGAGCAGCAGGTTATAGCGGTTCTCCGCAGGGACGACCTCATAGGTGCCGTCGCTCAGCTTGGCCTCATAGGTGCCGTCGCTGACCTGGATGTCGGTGATGGTGCCCAGAGAGCCGCCGGTGCTGCGCTCCTTATCGTAGATCTGGTCACCCTTCTGAATGGCCTGGAGCATATACTCCGGCATGTTGTCCACTTCCATCTGATAGACGATGGTGGTGGTATCCACATTGCTTCCGGTCTGGGGTTTGTGGGTTTTTACGTAGACAGCCAGCACCACCACGAGGACCGCCAGGATGACGATCACGTCAATGATGCTGATTTTGCCGAACAGACGTCCATTCCGATCGATGATCTTCATCCCTCATTCCCCCTTTCAATGGCCACCACAGGGCCGCTGCCCATGTAGCCGGGTCCCCGGACATAGGCCGTCTGGCCCACCCGGAAGTCATAACCGCCGCCCAGCAGCAGCGTCTCCCCGTTGTCGGTGCAGCTGCTCTCTACGGTGACGTAAACATCTTCAAAACCCTCCAGCTCCGCGTCCACATAGCGGCGGTTGACCTCGTCCAGCACCTGGGTGACGGCGGGCTTAGCCTCTACCGACACCACGGTGCCCAGGCTGTAATTCTTCACCGCGTCCTCCAGCTTGTCGCCGGGCTGGATCAGCTGGCTGTCACCCTGGTCCATTTTCTGAAATACCACGGTATACTGTACTGTCTGAGCGGCAGAAGCGGCACCGTCGCTCTGGCCGCTGCGCAGGCTGAGCCAGGCAAAGGCCGCGCCGGCCAGCAGAACCACAATGAGCACGATGGCGTCAAACAGGTTCAGCCGCAGGCGAAACTTATGGGTGTTTTGTTCCATGGGATACTCCTTTCAAGGTCTCCAGATAGACCTGTTCCACTTTTTTCGCGAAAATCTCCCCGGTAAACTGGGTCTCATAGATCTTCTTGGCTCCCCGGCTCAGCTTTTCCCTCAGCTGGGGCTCGTCCATCATCCGGGCCATGGCGTTGGCCAGAGCCTGGCTGTCCTTGGTGGGAAAGAGCAGTCCGTTCTCCCCATCCTTGATGACCCAGGGGTTGCCGCCGTAGTCGCTGGCGATGGAGGGCAGCCCCAGACTCATCCCCTCCAGCAGAGCCATAGAGGTGGCCTCGGTGCCGTAGGAGGCGTTGAGCTGTACGTCCAGAATGTTGAGCAGCTCCTTCACATCGGAGCGGAAGCCCAGCATCTGCACGACATCGTCCACGCCCATCTCCACCACCGCCCGGCGCACCTCATCTTCAAAGGCGCCGGTACCGGCCACCAGGATCCGGAAGTTTTTGTACCTCTTTTCCTTGAGCAGCTTGGCAGCGTAAACCAGATACAGGTGGCCCTTATAGTCCTCGATCCGGGCCAGGATGCCGAATACCATAGTATCCGCCGGGATGTTCAGCTCCTGCCGCAGGGCGGCGCGCTGCTCCGGGGTGGTCTCCCCCACCGGTGCCACGCCGTTCATCACCAGGGTGATCTTCTTGGGGGAGATCCCTCCGTCGGTGAGGTTTTCCGCCGTGGCGGGGCTGACGGCGATGATCCGGTCGGCGTAGTGCTCGTTGACCAGCTTGTTCACCCACCGCCCCGGAGGACGGCGCAGCTTGGCCGGAACCGGGAAGGCGGAGTGGCGGCTGTAGATCACCGGTACATGGCAGCGCTTGGCCGCAATGCGCCCGGACAGCGCCCCGTGGGTGTGGACCAGGTCGGGCTTCACCGACCGGATCACCTTCTGGAGCAGCTTTACATCGTCCCGGTTGTAAGAGCGGTCGGCCATGCCGTCCACCTCCAGCACCCTGGCCCCCGCCTTCTCCAGGGGCTCTTTCAGCAGGCTGCCCCGGGGGATGGCCGCCAGGGTCTCAAACTTGCTCTTGTCGGCAAAGCGGAGATAGTTGAGGATCACTCGTCCCGCGCCGCCGATGTTGGTGTCACTGATGACGTTCAAAACGCGGATCAATTTGTTTTTCCTCCTTCCGGCAGGGACATACGCCGGGAAACCAGCGCCCCCACCCCAAGATAGGCCCAGAACAGGAACATGACCCGGTAATTATAGAAGGAGTAATCGGTCATGGCCTGGACCAGGAAGCCGGCAATGCCGGCCCCCACCGCCACAATGTGCAGGCGGGTGTACCAGTCCTTTTCCCGGCAGAAAGCCGCGCACATATCCCGGGCAAACCGGTAGAGCAGCAGCACAAAGATCACCAGGGCGGTGATGCCTGCGTCACACACGATCTGCAAATACAGATTGTGGGCGTGGGGGGCCACGATGCCGCTGTAGCTGTACTTGGGATAGACCAGATTGAAGGCCGCATCCCCCGGACCGATGCCGCACAGCCAGTAGTCCTTCAGCATAGCGATGGTACCGATCCAGATATAGACCCGGTACGACGTGGAGCTGTCCCCCATATCACCGATGCTGGAGAACCGATTGATAATGCTGTCCGGCATCACAAAGTACAACGCCACCAGAGCGATGGGCGCCAGGAGCAGCAGCCGGGGCTGTAAGAACAGCACAAAAAGGAATCCGGCAAACAGCAGTCCCAGCCAGGCGCCCCGGGACATGGTGAGCAGCATGCATACACACATGATGCCGCAGCAGATGAAGTACCATGCCCGCTGTGCCCAGTCCTTGGCGGACAGCAGGCCTGCGCCTCCCAGAGGAATGGCCAGGATCAGATACTGGCCCAGCATGTTGGGGTTCTCCAGGGTAGAGGGCACCCGGAAGCTGTCGCCGAACATGTCGCTGTCCACCCAGGCCGAGGACTGGTAGCCCCAGCCGAACAGGTACTGGAGGATGCCGTACAGGGCCACCGCCGTACCCGCCAGCACCATAATAGCAATGAGCACATCCAGCTGCCGCCGGGTGGTGATGGCGTTCTCCAACATAATAGTAAACAGCACAAAGGCCACCGTGAGCATACCGCCCAGCAAGCTGCCCTTCAGGTTTACCGAAAAGAGGGTGCCTACCAGATAGATGGCGGCGTACATCCAGATATAGCGATTCATGGGGACGTAGAACAGCTCCCGCTGTTCGTCCCGGATCAGGTTGAGCAGCACAGAGAAGCTGCCCACCATCGCCAGCCCCAACACCGCCATAGTGGGCACGATAGGAGCCAGTACCACCGCTGCGCCGCACCACAGCCAGCTTTTCAGGAAAACACTGCCTGCAAACAGCTTCTCCAGGTGCAGCATCCGCCACAGCCAGTTGAGCCCCCGATGGATCTTCCGCCACAGCCGGTAAAAGATGCTGCTCCGGGACTCTGCCTGCTCCAATGCCAGGGGCGGGTGGATAAACCACTGTACCACGCCGCTTCCCTTCCACTGGCCGCTGAACCACAGGCAGATCGCCGCCAGCACGCGGTAGAGCCCGCTGGATTGAATGATGGTTCGCATTTGTTCCATAGTAACTTTTTAACCTCGTTTCCGCACTCGTTTCACCATATCCCAGACTATCTTCGCCTCGTCCAGGCCGGTGAGTTTCGTCAGCAGGAAGTAAACTGCCACGCCCAGCAGGGCACACACCCCCAGCAGTACCAGCTCCCCAATCTTTCCCTGGGGCAGCAGGCCCTCCAGGCCAAACCGGACCGCCAGCACCACTGCGGCCATTCCCACCGTGGACACCAGCATCTTGGCCCCGTCCCGGGCAAAGCTTCCGTCCAGTACGCCGCCGCCCTGGCGCTGCAGGGGAATGATGAGCAGCAGGGCGTACAGAGTGGAGGAGATGGCCGAGGAGATGGCCAGGCCGGCCACGCCCAGGGGCTCCGTGAGCAGCATACAGCCCACGATGTTGGCCAGAATGGAGATCCCGCCGGCAATCAGGGGGGTGCGGCCGTTCTGCTGGGCGAAGTAGGCCCGGCTGAGAATATTCTGAAGGCCGTAGCCCACCATGCCCAGGGACACCCACACCAGAGCCTGGGAGGTGATGTTCACCGAAAATTCGTCAAAGGCGCCGCCGCCGTAGAGGAAGGAGACCATAGGACGGGCCAGAGTCATCATCCCCGCCGCCATGGGCAGCACAAAGAAGAGGCTGCCGTGTACCGTCTGGCAGATGGTATCCCGGAAGGCGTCCTCCTGATGCTGGGCAGTCAGGCGGGAGAGCTTGGGGAAGATCACGTTGGTGATGGACAGGATGAACACCCCCGCCACCACCAGGTACAGGTTGGTGGAGTACTCCATGGCCGACACGCCCGCACCGTCGTAGAGGTGGGAGCCGAACTTGGTGTTAATGGTGAGATTGATGGGCTGCACCCAGGTGGACACCATCACCGGCCCCATCAGGGAGAAGGCCTTGCGCATTCCCTCCGAGCGGAAGGAGAAGTCGGGGTGATAGTGGAAATCCAGCTGCCGCAGACTGGGCACCTGAATAAGAGCCTGGAGCAGCCACCCCACCAGATAGGCTCCCGCCAGTCCGTATACACCAAAGTGGTCATCCAGAAAGAAAAAGTAGCCGATGATGACCAGATTGGACACAGTACTGATGAGCGCCGGGACATTGAAGCGGTCCATGGACTGCAAAATCCCCACAAAGGAGAAGGCCACCCCGGTAAAGAGCACGGTTGGGAACATGGTCCGGGTGAGGGAGGCCGCCAGGGCCGACGTCTGAGCGTCATACCCGTCAGCAAACAGGGTGACCAGGGGCTGGGCAAAGACCATGCCCAGTACCGTGAGCACCGCGGTAAGCAAGGCCATCACCGACAGGAAGTTCCCGCCAAAACGAAAGGCCTCTTTCTTTCCTTTCTTCGTGAGATACTCGCTGAAGACAGGAATAAAACAGGCCGCAATCGCGGAGGCAAACACCACATCAAAAAAGACCCGGGGGATGCGGCTGGCGATGTAAAATGCCTTGGCCTCCATCCCGGTGGTGCCGTAATGCACCGCCATCAGATGGTCCCGGTACAGCCCCAGCACTTTGCCCAGCAGGGTAATTGCCATAACCATACTAATAGTTTTTGTGGCATTTTCGTTGTTTTTTGCCAAGCTTTCCTCTCCTTTCCCCGGGCGAAACGCCCGTCTCTGAGAATAATCGCTTTATTCTACACCAAGCATTTTCCTTTTTCAACTGTTCTTGTGCCGGATTCACGGCTTGTTCATAACTTCCTTTGCACGCTACTGCCCCCAGGCTGGAATTGCCTGGTTTCTCCCATTGAATCCCAGGGGCATTCCTGCTATAATGGTTGTGTTCGCTTTTTTCGGGGATTTTCCCCGATTTATCAATGATTACAGCAAAGGAGTACCCATGAAATACGCAGTCCAATCTCTGTCTAAACGAGCCGCGGCCGTGATTCTTGCCGCTGTGCTGGCGCTGCCCACCGCCTATGCATCCGCGGGAACACGCTGGCTGACCACGACACAGACCCTCACCGACGGGCTCTCGTATGTCAACACCATCACCCAACACTCCTCCGCCGGCCGGGTGGAGAGCTACTCCTTCCTGGTCAGTCCCAACAGTGAGGCCTATCCCATTATGGTCCAGTCCTCCGGCACCGCCTACGGCGCGGCCACCATCAACAAGGCCATCAGCTATGCGGAAAGCATGGGCTATAACGTGATCGGCGGCATCAACAGCGATTTCTTCGGCAACGGCGGCGTGCCTCTGGGTGTCTCCATCGAAGATGGGATCTACAAATCCAGCCCGGAGGGGAACAACGCGGTGGCCACCGTCAACGGCCAGGTCTCCCTGTCTGTCTCCCCCCAGGTGTACATCCGACTGACCAACCAGCGTGACGGAAGTACGGTGGATCTGACCCACTTCAACAAGTGGCGCAACTCCTCCGGCGGTCTCTACCTTTATAACGAGGATTTCTCCACCGTCTCCACCCAGACCACCGCCGCCGGCGGCCGGATGGTACGTTTCAAAGTGGTGGACAACGGCAAGAGCACCGATCTCACCGTCAACAGCACTCTCACTCTGGAGGTGGTGGACGTCTTTGAGACCCAAGACGCCGTTCCCATCGGGGAGGACAACTACATCCTCACCGCTGCGTATGAGTCCGGCCACTATGATGATTTCGCCAGCTACAAGCCCGGCGACCGGGTCACTTTGACCACCTCCTGCTCCGACTCGGTTCTCTCCAAGGCCCAGTGGGCCAGCGGTGCAGGCGACATCATCGTGCGCAACGGCGCCATCACCGACAGCTCCCAGTGGGTCTACGGCCGGGACGGCCGCAACCCCCGCACCGCCCTGGGCGTCAAGGCAGACGGCACTTTGGTGATGTATGAAGTGGACGGCCGCCAGTCGGGCTACTCCGGCGGTCTGAGCGAAAAGGACCTGGCCGATGAGCTGCTCCAGCAGGGCTGCCAGTGGGCGGTCAATTTGGACGGCGGCGGCTCCTCCATTCTCAGCGCCCGGCTGCCCGGTTCGGACAGTGTAGATGTCCAGAACTCCCCCTCGGGAGGCTATCCCCGCAGCTGCGCCACCTTTATTCTCCTGGTGACCGACGATGACGGCACCGGTCCGGCCACCCGTCTGGCCCTGAAGGACGACGGTCTTGTGGTGCTGGCTGGCTCCAGCGTCACTTTGGGGGATGTGGTCTCCGTCAATGACGGCGCCAAGACCGTAGACTCCCGGGTCTCCGACGCCCAGTTTACCTCGGGCAGCGGGTTGGGCTCCTTTAACGGCTCGGTGTACACCGCCGGGGCCAAGGGCGGCACCGACACCATCCAGATCTACTCCCCCTCCCTGGGACTCTCGGGCACGGCCCAGATCCACGTGGTCACCGCCCTGTCCCAGCTCACCGTCACCAAGGCGGGCAGCACCTCCGCCCTGACCTCCCTGTCCATGGAGGCCGGGGACTCCGTTCAGCTCTCTGCCACCGGCACCTACTGGTCCCGGGAGGCTCTGCGCAGCGGCTCCGCCATCAGTGTAACCTGGTCGGTGAGCGGCGGCGTAGGTACCATTACCAAGGATGGACTGTTCACCGCCAACGGGACCAGCACCAGCGGCACCATTACGGTCTCCGCCGGCGGCGTGACCAAGAGCATCCCCGTCTCTCTCACCAGCGTCCACTCTGATGTGATGCCCGGTCACTGGGCCTACAACGCGGTGGAGTATTGCTACGAGCACGGCATCGTCAGCGGCATCTCCTCGACCGAGTTTGGCCGGGACCTCTCCATCTCCCGGGGCGACTTCGTTCTCATGCTCTACGGCGCTCTGGGCCGTCCTGCCGTGTCCGGCCAGTCCAGCTTCACCGATGTGGCCTCCACCGACTACTACGCCAAGGCCATCACCTGGGCCAGCTCCAACGGCCTGGTCTCCGGCATCTCCCAGACCCAGTTCGGTCCCAAGACCTCCATCACCCGGGAGCAGGCCTTCACCATTCTGCACAACGCCCTGCCTCTGCTGGGCATCAGCACCTCCACCCCCGACCTGTCCGTCCTGGACCAGTTCTCCGACAAGGATCTGATTGCCGACTACGCCAAGCCCCATATTGCCGCCATGGTCTCTCAGGGGGTGGCCAGCGGCTCCGGCGGCGCCATCCATCCCCAGGGCAATCTGACCCGAGCCGAGATGGCGGTCCTGCTCTACCGCCTGCTCACCTACGATCAGGCCCAGCAGCCGGAGGAGCCTGCGGTGGACCCTGACGCCACCCTGACCCTGGAGCCCGTCTCGTCTGCGCTGGCCTCCGCCCAGTGTCTCCAGATCAAGGCCACTCTCACCGGAGCCCAGGGCACCCTCTCCTGGCGCTCCAGCGACCCCACCATCGCCGCCGTCTCCTCTGACGGCATGGTGACCAATCTGTACACCGGCACCGGCACCGCCCAGGTCACCATCACCGCCTCTCTGGGCTCGCTCTCCGCCAGCACCACCATCACCTGCCAGAGCGCCGAGCAGGTAGGCCAGGTCACCGCTGAGCCCAGCCTGAATGTGCGCTCCGGCCCCGGCACCACCTACTCCATCCTGGCCAGCCTCCCCTACGGGCGGTGGGTGGTCATCCTGGATGACAGCGATTCAGGCTGGTACCAGGTACTGTGTTCCAACAGCGCCGGTCAGGCCGTCACCGGCTACGTCTCCGCAGAGTATGTGGAGGTATCCTGAGTTCAAACCCGCATCTATAAAACGAGATCCGCAGGAAGCTTCCTGCGGATCTCGTTTTTCATATTACGTGTCTGTTCTGCCGCCGCTGCCAGAGCCGGCCGATCCATAGGGCCAGCAGGGCGCACACCGTTCCTACCACAGCTCCGCTCACCACATCGCTGGGATAGTGAACCCCTACGTACAGCCGGGAGAGTCCCATGAGTACCGCCTGGATCACCGCCGTGCGGCGCATCCACGCCTTGGGCAGGGTTCTGGCCCACACCAGCCCTGCGGCAAAGGCCGCACTGGTGTGCCCGGATGGAAAGGAGTTTGGGTCGCCGGAGGTGAGCAGGGGGATGAGCCCTTCCACCACCGTATAGGGCCTGGGTCGGGTGAGCAGCAGCTTGAGCCCCAGATTGGTAAACAGCAGGCTGAACAGCAGGGCACATCCTGCCAGGACTCCAGCCTTTCGGGTGGGCCGCCAGAACAGCATGGCCACCGCCAGCACGATCCACAGGATTCCCGCGTTGCCCAGAGTGGTAAACGCCTTCACCACCGGGTCCAGCCAGGTCTGACGCACAGCCTCCTGAATCCACAGCAGCACCGCCTCGTCCACATTTTGTATTGCCAGCGGCATCGTTTTCCCCCCATCCGTTCTTGACCGCCTATCTCCGGCCCGATATAATGGTGTTATCTCTACCAGTTCCCTGCGGACGTCTGGTTTGCAGTTATGGTATTATACCTGTTTTTTCCCCGCCGTGCAAGGGCGGTGAGACCCGATTCACAGGAGGTCTGTCCCGTTGAAGCAAATCATCTGCCTCTCCAATGAACCCTGGAGTGCCTCCCCCGGCCGGACACAGCAGCTGCTCTCCCGGCTGAAGGACACCCAGATCCTATATTTTTCCCCGGCCGCCCACTGGAGGGACTCCAACTACCAGAAAAAGGGCCGTCAGGTCAAACAGAATATCACCGCTTACACCCTCCCGCCCCTGCTTCTGCCCATGGACGAGCGCTTCGGCCACCTGTTCCGCCTGGGCCAGTCCAAGCTCAGCCGCTTCATTGCCGCCAAGGCCGCCCGGGCTCGGTTTTCCGGTCCCCTGCTTTGGACCACCTGCCCCGAGCAGGTCCATCTGCTGGACCGGTTGGATTACATCGGGCTGGTCTACGACTGCGACCGGGAGTGGAGCGACCTGCCCCTGGCCTGGGAGGGCGCCCTGGCGGGCACGGCTGACGTGGTCTTTGCCGCCTCCCCGGAGCTGATGGACCGTCTCTCCCCCTGCAGCAGCAACATCGCCCTTCTGCCCAACGGCGGCACCTATCCGCTCTTTGCCAAGGCCACCGCACCGGAGCGGGTGCGGCCCCGCTCCCCCTTCCCCGGACCGGTTCTGGGTTACGCCGGGACGATCCACTACGATATGGACCTCTCCCCCCTGCTCTATGCTGCCCAGGCCAAGCCCGACTGGACCTTTCTGCTTCTGGGCCGCCGGGAGCGCAATCCATTTCTGCGTTTCCTGTCCCGGATGCCCAACGTGGTGCTACGTCCCCCCTGTCCCCTGATGGAGGTGCCGGAACACCTGGCCCAATGTCAGGTACTGCTCAACTTCCTCCGGGAGGACCAGCCCGACTGTGACGTGATCCCCACCCGGATCTATGAGTACCTGGCCACCGGCCTGCCGGTTGTCACCATGGTCTGGCCCGACCAGGTGGAGCCCTATCCCGACGTCATCTATTCTGCCCACTCCCCCCAGGAGTTTCTCACCGCCTGCCAGCACGCCCTGGAGGAGGTCTCCTCCTGGACCGCCCCCCGCCGGCGCGCTCACGGAGCCGCCGGAGCCTGGTCGGTGCGCGCAGGGGAGGTCTCCCGCATTTTAAATGTTTCCGGACTGCTCTGAGTGCCGATTCCTTTCCCCGCCACACAACTTCGCCCCTGTTTTTCCCGGCCTGCATTGTACAAGCCTACGAATTTCCCGCGGGCGCTTGCAAATTCCCCAAGGATTCGATAAAATGGAACTCTGAGTGATGGGACAAGGAGGTTCTTCCATGGTTTACGGATTTTCCGCTTCCGTTTGCTGCCTGGATTTTATTTTCCAGGGTCCCAATCTGTCCAAATATCCAAACGCATGAGTATATATCAGGCTGTCTGTACGCGCAGATGGCCTGACTTTTTTCTTTTTCTACAGAGAACCGCTTATTGCATTTGGATCGGAATGTCTGAAAGGAGAGAGCATTTATGAGCAAGAAAGTGGCTGTCATCATGGGCTCCGACAGCGACTGGCCGGTGGTAAAGGGTGCCTGCACCCAGCTGGAGCAGTTCGGCATCCCCTATGAGGCTCACATTCTCAGCGCCCACCGTACTCCCGCCGCCGCCGCGGACTTTGCCCGCTCCGCCCGGGCCAACGGCTTTGGCGTGCTGATCTGTGCGGCCGGCATGGCCGCTCATCTGGCCGGCGCCTTTGCCGGCAACTCCACCCTGCCTGTCATCGGCATCCCCATGAAGAGCGGCGCCATGGACGGGCTGGACGCTCTGCTGGCCACCGTTCAGATGCCCAGCGGCATCCCCGTGGCCACCGTGGCCATCAACGGCGCGAAAAATGCCGCTGTGCTGGCCGCCCAGATCCTGGCCGTCTCGGATGACGACCTGGCTGCCAAGCTGGACGCCGCCCGGGAGAAGATGGCCCAGCAGATCGCGGAGAAGGAGCAGAAGCTCCAGGCAGAGCTGGCCTAATCTTGCGTGTTCCCAACTTAACGTACGGATAAATCGATCAGATCAGGAAGGAAGGATTTTATCATGAAGAAACTGGAGCAGCTGTACGAAGGCAAGGCCAAGAAGGTTTTCGCCACCGAGGACCCCAATGTTGTGATCGTCTCCTACAAGGACGACGCCACCGCCTTTGACGGCGCCAAGAAGGGCACCATTACCGGTAAGGGCGCCATCAACAACCAGATGACCAACTACCTCATGCAGCAGCTGGAGAAGGCCGGCGTGCCCACCCACTTTGTGGAGGAGCTCAACGAGCGGGAGACGGCCGTGAAGAAGGTCTCCATCGTCCCCCTGGAGGTCATCATCCGCAACATCTCCGCCGGCCACTTTGCCAGTAACTACGGCGTGAAGGAGGGCATCGTGTTTGACGAGCCCACCATCGAGTTCTCCTACAAGAACGACGATCTCCACGATCCCCTCATCAACGACTACCACGCTGTGGCTCTGAAGCTGGCCACCTGGGATGAGATCGACCTCATCAAGAAGTATGCCTTCCAGGTCAACGACTTCCTGAAGAAGACCCTGGCCGAGTGCGGCGTCACCCTGGTGGACTTCAAGCTGGAGTTCGGCAAGACCGCCGACGGCACCATCGTGCTGGCCGACGAGATCAGCCCCGACACCTGCCGTTTCTGGGATTCCAAGACCGGCGAGAAGCTGGATAAGGACCGTTTCCGCCGTGACCTTGGCAACGTGGAGGGCGCTTATCAGGAGATGGCCCGCCGTCTGCTGGGCAAGTAAGATTGAGCAAGATTAACATAGGGAGGCACTGAATATATGGGAGGCTTTTTTGGCGCGGTGGCGCACCAGGATGTGACCCTGGATATTTTCTTCGGAGTGGACTACCACTCCCACCTGGGTACCCGCCGCGGCGGTATGCTGATCCACGATGAAAAGGACGGATTTCAACGTCAGATCCACTCCATTGAGAACACCCCGTTCCGCACCAAGTTTGAAAAGGATCTGAGCGAGTTCCACGGCAACTGCGGCATCGGCTGTATCAGTGATACGGACCCCCAGCCCCTGCTGGTGCGCTCCCATTTGGGACTGTATGCCATCACCACGGTGGGCATCATCAACAACTCGGAGGAGCTCATTCAGCGCTACTTCTCCGACCACGGCCACCAGTTCATGGCCATGAGCTCCGGCAAGGTCAACTCCACCGAGCTGGCCGCCGCCCTCATCAACCAGAAGGACGACCTGGTCAGCGGCATTCTCCACGCCCAAGAGGAGATCCAGGGCTCCCTCACCCTGCTCATCCTCACCGAGAAGGGGGAGATCATCGCCGCCCGGGACCGTGTGGGCCGTCTGCCTGTTCTGGTGGGCAAGAAGGACGGCGCCCACTGCGTCTCCTTCGAGTCCTTCGCCTATCACAAGCTGGGCTACCACGACGCCTATGAGCTGGGTCCCCGGGAGATCGTGCGCATCACCGCCGATGAGTGTGAGACCCTCTCCCCTGCGGGGCAGGAGATGAAGATCTGCGCCTTCCTGTGGACCTACTACGGCTACCCCAACTCCAACTACCAGGGCATCAACGTGGAGGTCATGCGCTACCGCAACGGTGAGATCATGGCCCGGGACGAGATCGCCCGGGGCGCCCTGCCCAAGGTGGACTATGTGGCCGGCGTGCCCGATTCGGGCCTGCCCCACGCCATCGGCTTTGCCAACCGCAGCGGCAAGCCCTTCGCCCGTCCCTTCGTAAAATACACCCCCACCTGGCCCCGCTCCTTTATGCCTGCCAACCAGGAGGTGCGCAACCAGGTGGCCAAGATGAAGCAGATCCCTGTGCCCGAGCTCATCGAGGGCAAGAAGCTGCTGTTCGTGGACGACTCCATCGTCCGGGGCACCCAGCTGCGGGAGACGGTGGAATTCCTCTATGAGTCCGGCGCGGAAGAGGTCCACATGCGCTCCGCCTGTCCCCCCATCATGTACAGCTGCAAGTACCTGAACTTCTCCCGGGGCAACTCCGACATGGACCTGCTGGCCCGCCGCACCATCCAGGAGCTGGAGGGCGACGAGGGTCAGCAGCATCTGGAGGAGTACGCCGACGGCACCTCGGAGCGGGGCCAGTGCATGCTGAAAACCATCTGTGAAAAATTTGGCTTCACCTCCCTGGGCTATCAGTCTCTGGACGGCCTTCTGGAGGCCATCGGCCTGGATCGGGACAAGGTGTGCACCTACTGCTGGAACGGAAAAGGTTAAGGGAGGTTTTCTCATATGAAAAATTCTCATTCTGAGTCCTACGCCGCCGCCGGCGTAGACGTGACCGCCGGCTACGAGGCGGTAGAGCGCATCAAGCCCATGGTGGAATCCACCTATATTCCCGGGGTGCTGGGCACCCTGGGAGGCTTCGGCGGCATGTTCGCCCCCGACATGGCGGGCATGAAAAAGCCGGTGCTGGTCTCCGGCACCGACGGCGTAGGCACCAAGCTGCGCCTGGCTCAGCTGATGAACAAGCACGACACCATCGGCATCGACTGCGTGGCCATGTGTGTCAACGACATCATCTGCGGCGGCGCCGCCCCCCTGTTCTTCCTGGACTACATCGCCTGCGGCAAGAACGACCCCGTGCGCATCGCCGAGATCGTCACCGGCATCACCGAGGGCTGCCGCCAGTCGGAGTGCGCCCTGGTGGGCGGCGAGACTGCCGAGCACCCCGGCCTCATGCCCGACGAGGACTACGATGTGGCCGGTTTCTCCGTGGGCATTGTGGACGAGGAAAAAATCATCGACGGCAAGCGTCTCTCTGAGAGCGACGTGCTCATCGGTTTGGCCTCCACCGGCGTCCACTCCAACGGTTTCTCCCTGGTGCGCAAGGTCTTTGACGTGGAGCACGCCGACCTCACCTCTCCCATGGAGGAGCTGGGCGGCAAGAGCCTGGGCGAGACCCTGCTCACCCCCACCCGCATCTATGTCAAGGCCGTCAAGGCCCTGCTGAAGGCCGGTGTGGACATCCACGCCATCAGCCATATCACCGGCGGCGGCTTCTATGAGAACGTGCCCCGCATGATGACCGAGGGCCTCACCGCCCAGATCAAGCTGGACTCTTTCCCCCGCCTGCCCATCTTCGACCTTATTGAGAAGAAGGGCGGCATTCCCCAGCGGGATATGTACAACACCTTCAACATGGGCATCGGCATGATCCTGGCCCTCCCCGCCCAGCAGGCCGCTCAGGCCCTGGAGATCCTGAAGGCCGCCGGCGAGCAGGCCTATCAGATCGGCCAGGTGGTCTCCGGCGAGGCCGGCGTGGAGCTGGTCTGAGGAGGTGCGCCCATGGCAAAGCGCATTGCCGTGCTGGTCTCCGGCGGCGGCACCAACCTGCAGGCCCTGATCGACGCCCAGGCTCGGGGGGAGATCGTGAACGGTGAGATTTCCGCCGTCATTGCCTCCAACCCTGACGCCTACGCCCTGGAGCGGGCCAAAAAGGCGGGCATCCCCACCTATGTGGTGGCCCGGAAGTCCTATTCCTCCAGCCAGGCCATGACCGTGGCTCTGGTGGAGCAGCTCCAGGCTTTGAACATCGACCTGGTGGTGCTGGCCGGTTTCATGGTCATCCTCACCAGTGAGATGGTACAGGCTTTCCCCAACGCCATCCTGAACGTCCACCCCGCCCTGATCCCCTCCTTTGCCGGTCCCGGCTGCTACGGTCTCCACGTCCACGAGAAGGCCCTGGAATACGGGGTCAAGCTCTCCGGCGCCACGGTCCACTTTGTCTCCGAGGAGTGTGACGGCGGTCCCATCGTCTCCCAAAAGGCGGTGGAGGTGCTGCCCGACGACACCCCCGAAATCTTGCAGCGGCGGATCATGGAGAACTGCGAGTGGAAGCTGCTTCCCCAGGCCGTCTCCCTGTTCTGTCAGGGGCGGCTGAAGGTAGAGGGCCGGACCGTCCGGATTCTGGACTGAGATTTGTCCCTTTGGGGTGCGCCCGCCCCCTTTACAATGTAATCAAGCGGCATGACTGACGGAAGTGGAGTGACCACGGGGAGTGCCGCCTCTGAGAGCCGACCGTCTGGGCGCACCCGTTTTCCGAAACGTGGTGCGCCCATTTGCTTATTTTGCTCCGTCCGGAGCGTTTCCCGGATTGTCCCCCAGCGGGGGACAATGTCTGGATCCTCCCTGCGAAGGACGGGACTGATGGATTTTGTAAAAAGGAGCCGAATTATGGAACTTCTTAATTTTAACGACCTGCTGCGCAGCCACCCCTACCCCGGCCGTGGTATCATGCTGGGCAAGTCCGCCGACGGCGCCAAGGCCGTGGTGGTCTACTTCATCATGGGCCGCAGCGAAAACAGCCGCAACCGCATCTTTGAGGCCACCGAGGACGGCATCCGCACCCGGGCCTTTGACGAGAGCAAGATGGTGGACCCCTCTCTCATCATTTACCACCCGGTGCGCAAGGTGGGTGACACCCTGGTGGTCACCAACGGCGACCAGACCGACACCATCCGGGACAGCCTGCTGGAGGGTAAGAGCTACATTGAGGCCCTGCGTAAGCGCTGCTACGAGCCCGACGGCCCCAACTACACCCCCCGTATCTCCGGCGTGGTGGAGAAGGACGGTGCCTTCTGCCTGTCCATCCTGAAGAGCGCCGACGGCGACCCCAGCTGCAACCACCGCTACTTCTATGAGTACGACGCCCCTCTCTCCGGCGAGGGCCGCTTCATCCACACCTACCAGGAGAACCAGAACCCCCTGCCCTCCTTTGAGGGGGAGCCCCGCCGGGTGGCCATCTCCGCCCCCGACGCCCAGACCCTGGCCAAGGAGGTCTGGGAGAGCCTGAACGAGGACAACAAGGTCTCCCTGTATGTGAGCTACCTGGACCTCTCCTCCGGCCAGGCGGACACCGTCATTCTCAACAAGCACCAGTAAAAGGAGGCCCCCATGCCCTTGACCGACCCCATTCTGGAGTTTCAGCGCGCCCGGGCCGCCGCCCCCTTCCAGCCCCCGGTGCTGTGTCCCTCCAAAGCCTTTCCCCTGCTGCTGGCCGGGGTGCCCGCCCTGCGGAAGACGCCGGGCCTGGCCACCATGGAGGACGCCGGGGAGGAGTACTTCACCTCCATCCCCTTCTGCCTGAGCCGGGAGGATCAGCAGGCCGCCCGCACCCACCTCTCCCAGGTATTCGGCATCACCGACAAGGACAGCCTCATTGCCTTCTGCCAGAACACGGTGCACATCCACCGGGAGTATCTGGACTTTGAATCCTTCTGGGAGAACCGCCCCAACTTCCCCATAGAGGAGCTGACGGAGGAGGTCCTGCCCGTCTTCCAGCGTCTGTCCGACTTCGCCCGGCAGTTCCAGCCCATTGTGGGCCGCCGTGGGTTCCTGGCCTGGGACATCAGCGAGACTCTGGGCTACCTCCGGTCTGCCTGCGCCTGTGAGCTCATCTCCATGGAGGAGTACCAGGAGCTGTCCCAGTACTGGGTGGAGCAGGCTGCCGCCTTCCATAGCTGGGACCAGTACGCTGTGGATCTGGTGTGCGGGGCCTGCTACTGGGCCTACCGCATCGGCGGAGAACCGGACGCCATCTCCTACCGGGATCTGAACCTGCGCCTGGTGCGGGATCTGCTGGGCAGCAAGCAGGCCTGGCAGGGCCGCCTGTGGCCCCGTCCCGCCGGAAAAGCCTACAAGCTCTCTGCTCCGGAGATCCGGCCTCTGCTAAAAGACTGGGAGGGCCCCGCAGGCTGTCTGGCCACCGACGAGATCACCGTCTCCGGCAAGCCGGTGGGCTACTGCTACCGGGAGAAGCCGGAGCGTAAGGACCAGGACAGCGGCTGGCGCTTCTTCGCCGGGGAGGAGAACGAGGCGTACCTCAGCGATCCCACCCACAGCGGAGTCTATTCTCTCAATACCATCTGCAACTACGCCCCCGACCTCATCCCTCTGCTCAGCGCTCCCTACGGCAGCGCCTTTGCCCGGGGTGAGGACGGAGCCTTCCACTATGAACCACTGGAAGCTCAATAACCAAACAGAAAGGATGGATTTTCATGACCGAACTGGAACTGAAATACGGCTGTAACCCCAATCAGAAGCCTGCCCGCATCTTCATGGAGGAGGGCGAGCTGCCCCTGAAGGTGCTCAACGGTAAGCCCGGCTACATCAACTTCATGGACGCCCTCAACTCCTGGCAGCTGGTGAAGGCCCTGAAGAAGGCCACCGGCCTGCCCGCCGCCGCCTCCTTCAAGCACGTCTCCCCCGCCGGCGCCGCCCTGGGTCTGCCCCTCACCGACGTGGAGCGCCACATTTACTTTGCCCCTGAGGGAGAGCTCTCCCCCATCGCCTGTGCCTACATCCGGGCCCGCGGCGCCGACCGTCTGTGTTCCTTCGGCGACTGGGCGGCTCTCAGCGACGTGTGTGACGCCGACACCGCCAACTTCCTGGCCCACGAGGTGTCCGACGGCATCATCGCTCCGGGCTACACCGACGAGGCTCTGGCCATCCTGAAGACCAAGCGCAAGGGCGGCTACAACGTGGTGGAGATCGATCCCAGCTATGAGCCCAACCCGGTGGAGCGCCGGAACATCTACGGCATCACCTTTGAGCAGGGCTACAACAGCCTGGAGATCAACGAGGAGATGCTCCACAACATCGTCACCGAGAACAAGGACCTGCCCCAGCAGGCCAAGCATGATATGCTTCTCTCCCTCATCACCCTGAAGTACACCCAGTCCAACTCTGTGTGCTATGTGAAAAACGGCATGACCATCGGCGTGGGCGCTGGTCAGCAGAGCCGCATCCACTGCACTCGTCTGGCCGGCAACAAGGCCGACATCTGGTGGCTGCGCCAGCATCCGAAAGTCTTGGGCCTGCAGTTTGTGGACAACATCCGCCGCCCCGACCGGGACAACGCCATCGACATCTACATCTCTGACGAGCACGACGACATTCTGGCCGAAGGTGTGTGGCAGAACACCTTCCGGGTCAAGCCCGAGGTGCTCACGGAGGAGGAAAAGCAGGCCTGGATCGCCCAGATGTCCGGCGTGACCGTGGGCTCCGACGCCTTCTTCCCCTTCGGCGACAATGTGGAGCGTGCCCGCAAGTCCGGCGTGCAGTACATCGCCCAGCCCGGCGGCTCCATCCGGGACCAGCAGGTCATCGACACCGCCAACAAGTACGGCATGGTGATGGCCTTCACCGGCATCCGGCTGTTCCATCATTAAAACACCTCTAGGGGGGCGCTGTCCCCCCTAGATACGGCGGCGGTTCCAAAAGAAACCGCCGCTGATCCCTTGCATGCCCCCTCCGCTCTCTGAGGGGAATCGGAAGCAACTTCAGGCCTTTTTTCTTAACTAAATGAGGTGTTAGATATGAAAGTATTGGTAGTCGGCGGCGGCGGGCGCGAGCACGCCATCTGCTGGAAGCTGGCTCAGAGTCCCAAAGTGACCGAGCTCTACTGTGCCCCCGGAAACGGCGGCATCGCCCAGGTGGCCACCTGTGTCCCCATCAAGGCCACCGATGTGGAGGCCATGGTGGCCTGGGCCAAGGAAAACGCCATGGACTTTGTCATGGTGGCTCCCGACGATCCTCTGGCCCTGGGCATGGTGGATGCCCTGGAGGCCGCCGGCATTCCCGCCTTCGGTCCCCATGCCAACGCTGCCATCATTGAGGCCAGCAAGGCGTTTTCCAAGGAACTGATGAAGAAGTACCACATCCCCACCGCCAAGTATGAGACCTTCACCGACATGGACAAGGCGCTCTCCTACATTGACCAGCAGGGTGCCCCCATCGTGGTCAAGGCCGACGGTCTGGCTCTGGGCAAGGGCGTGGTGGTGGCCTCCACCGTGGAGGAGGCCAAAACTGCTGTCCGTGAGATGATGGCAGACCACAAGTTCGGTCAGAGCGGCTCCACCGTGGTTATTGAGGAGTGCATGGTGGGCCCCGAGGTCACCGTGCTGGCCTTCTGCGACGGAGAGCACCTGGTCCCCATGCTGTCCTCCCAGGACCACAAGCGGGCTTACGACGGCAATCAGGGCCCCAACACCGGCGGCATGGGCGCCTTCTGCCCTTCCCCCAAGTACACGCCCGAAATTGCCAAGGAGTGCATGGAGAAGATCTTCCTGCCCACCGTGGCGGCCATGAACGCCGAGGGCCGTCCCTTCAAGGGGGTCATCTACTTTGGTCTCATGCTCACCAAGGACGGCCCCAAGGTGGTGGAGTATAACGCCCGCTTCGGTGACCCGGAGACCCAGCCTCTCCTGTCCATGCTGGACAGCGATCTGATGGACATCTTTGAGGCCTGTGTCAACGGCACTCTGGACCAGGTGGACATTCGGTGGAAGTCCGGCGCGGCCTGCTGCATCGTGCTGGCCTCCGGCGGCTATCCGGTCAAGTACCAGAGCGGCTACCCCATCACCGGCCTGGAGGAGGCGGGCAAGTCCGCCACGGTATTCCACGCCGGTACCAAATGTCTGGAGGACGGCACCATCGTCACCGCCGGTGGCCGTGTGCTGGGCGTCACCGCTCTGGGCGCCGACCTGGACGAGGCCATTGCCAACGCCTACGCCGCCTGTAAGCCCATCTCCTTCCAGGACATGCATATGCGCACGGACATCGGCAAGGTATGAGCCGGCTCTCTCTCCAGGGGGTTGTCTTTGATGTGGACGGCGTCCTCTTTGATACCGAGCGGCTCACCCAGCAGACCTGGCTGACTGTGGGAAACCAGATGGGCTGGCCCCAGGTAAGTGAACACTATCTGGAGTTTGTGGGACAAAACCGCAACGACATCCACCAGAAGATGCTAAAGCTCTTCGGCCCGGAGTTTCCCAAGGAGGAGTTCATGAAGACCTGCTCCGCCTACTCTCAGGCCCGGATGGAGCGGGAAGGCGTGCCCATGAAGCCGGGTGTGCGGGACATTCTGGACTTTCTGAAGGCCCGGAACATCCCCATCGCTCTGGCCACCTCCACCGGCCGGGAGCGCACCCTGCGGCGCATGGAGATGACTGGCCTCGCCTCCTACTTCTCCGCTATGATCACCGGCGACCAGGTGGTCCACAGCAAGCCCGACCCGGAGATCTACCAGATCGCCTGCCGGGCGCTGGGCACCGATCCGGCCCAGACGGCAGCGGTGGAGGACTCCCGCAACGGCATTCTCTCCGCCTCCCGGGCGGGGATGAAGGTCATTATGGTTCCCGATATGATCCCTCCCACCCCAGAGCTGGATGCGCTGCTCTTCCGCCGCTGCACCAGCCTAATGGAGGTTCGGGATTTCTTGGCACAGCAATTGGATACTTAAAAGTCAGAGGACCGACCCCAAGGGGTCGGTCCTCTATTCATAGATTCTTTGTGATTGCTTCCAGCAGGCCCTGACAGCCCTCCAGCACATCCCGGTATGTGGTCTCAAAGTCACCAGTGTACCAGGGGTCGGCCACC
Source organism: uncultured Oscillospiraceae bacterium (assembly GCA_944385665.1). GTDB lineage: Bacteria > Bacillota > Clostridia > Oscillospirales > Oscillospiraceae > Lawsonibacter. The sequence goes on along the minus strand of CALWYB010000032.1, from coordinate 1,777 downwards.
TGGCCTGGACGATCGGTGTAGTCCATCAGCAGATGGATTTTACCCTCCGGGTCACCTCCGCAGATACGGGTCATATTGCGCAGATTGGCCTGGTCCATGCCGATGAGCAGGTCGTAACGGTCATAATCTGCCCTCGTCATCTGCCGGGCCGCATGGCCTTGGCAGCTGATCTGATGCTCCGCCAGCTTCCGCCGTGCGGGAGGATAGACCGGGTTTCCGATCTCCTCCGTACTGGTGGCAGCGGAATCCACCTGGATTTGATTCTCCAGTCCCACTTTTTTTACCAAATCTTCCATAATAAAGCGGGCCATTGGGCTTCTGCAAATATTGCCGTGGCAAACAAATAGTATTTTGGTCATCTCTTATATATCCCTTCATAAGCCTGCAAACCATTGATATGACTGGCTTTTCGGCGGTTTTTCTTTTCATCGTGGCTGCCATGCTGCCCACGCAAATCTGCGGATTTCTACGCAATTTCACGGGCAAATGGTGTAGGAATTGGTGTAGTACAAACTGCGGATTTGACTTGATTTTTCAAGCTGCTACAGCGCGGAACGCAAGGATTTTTTCCATCTGTTCGGCTGCCCGGTCAAAGCTGGCGTGGGTGTAGACATTCAGTGTGACCCCCACATCGGAGTGGCCCATCACATACTGCAAGTTCTTGATATCCATACCCGCATTGGCCATGTTGGTGCAGAAGGTGTTGTGGAACACATGGGGTGTAATGTGCGGCAACAGCTTCTCCGGGTGCAGCTTGCGATACTTCTTCATGGCCCAGCGCATCTCATTTTCAATGTACAGCGCCCTGCTTTAGGCCGATATACCGCTCTACCAGTTCTATGACGGTGATTTTTCCGGCGGCATAGTCGATTCCCGCATCAAGCTGCTTCTGGATTCTTTCTCTTTTTCCCGCAATTCCCTTAAATCAGAGGCATCAACCGTCTGGCTCTTTCCCCGGATATCCGTATAGCAATATTGATAAATCAGGTCTTTTCTCTGGCCCTCTCCCGTCCGCAGGATTCTTCCCTTATGGTCTTTACGCTTTTCGAACATTCTCAATCTCCTTTCCGTGATGGAAAGAGCCTTACTATGACACTTTGATTGTACCATATTCAGGCAGCCTTTCACACCAAAAATTTCAGATGGAAGCCATCTGCTCAATGAATTATTCAGTCAGGCGGCATCTTTACATACCGGTCACTGTCAGCGGAGACCCCCGCCCCTTTTCCGTTCCAACGGCCCGGCTTCATCCAGTTTCTTCAGCGTTCTTTGAATAGTGGCGACACAGCATGGCGTTTTAATGCAACAAACTGAAGGAAAACGGTTGAACGAGATTGTCTGAGCAGTGGGAAACCGTTAGGGCGTTTTCATTGTCAGACGATAGATTTATTCGCACTCTTATGGTAAAATCACTATGGAATTGATGATGAGACGAAAAAGCAGACTGTTTCTTGGGAACGTAGGGCTCGCTTTCATCCTCTCCGGTGGACTTGCCGCCCGCAATGCATTTCTCCGCCGCAAGTGTAAAAATGCATGATTTTACTTTTTAGGAGAAATTAAGAATGACTATCACAGAAATAATGAATAACAAATCATTAAAACGTTTAGAAAAGAAAAATTCCATTGTTGAAGCAATTATCAATCGCGAAGTTAATTTTTCAATAATTTCAGAGGCTTGTGAATCTTTGCCTGAAAAAAATATTCCTCATTACGCTAAGAGCCCCTTATTCAAACAGATTTCTGATTTATGCGCAAAAGAAAACGAAAGTGGCGTGAA
>CALWYB010000031.1 GCA_944385665.1 uncultured Oscillospiraceae bacterium | reverse complement strand
GGCGCCGGCGGCGTGTCCGTGGCCATCGGCGAGCTGGCCGACGGCCTGGAGATCAACCTGGACGCGGTGCGCAAGAAGTACGAGGGTCTGGACGGCACCGAGCTGGCCATCTCCGAGAGCCAGGAGCGTATGGCCGTGGTGGTGGCCCCCGAGGACGCGGAGAAGTTCATTGCCGCGGCCCAGAGCGAGAACCTGGAGGCCTATCAGGTGGCCGTGGTCACCGAGAGCCCCCGGATGGTCATGCACTGGAAGGGCCAGAAGATTGCTGACCTGTCCCGTGAATTTTTGAACACCAACGGCGCGGTGAAGCACGCCAAGCTCCATGTGGACAAGAAGGACCGCACCGCCCTCACCCAGTCCACCGTCCACTCCCTCAAGGAGATGGCCGCCAGCCTGAAGTGTGGCTCCCGCCGGGGCCTCACCGAGCGCTTTGACGGCTCCATCGGCGCGGGCTCCGTCCTGATGCCCTTCGGTGGTAAGACTCAGCGCACTCCCGCTCAGGCCATGGCCGCTCTGTTCCCTGTGGAGCCCGACCAGGAGACCGACCAGGCCAGTGTGATGGCCTGGGGCTGCGACCCGGACCAGCTGTCTGTGGACCCCTACCAGGGCGCCCACAATTCCGTGTACACCTCCATGGCCAAGATCGTGGCCGCCGGAGCGGACTATAAGAAGGCCTATCTCACCCTTCAGGAGTTCTTCGAGAAGCTGCGGGATGAGCCCGAGCGCTGGGGCAAGCCCTTCTCCGCCCTGCTGGGCGCGCTGGACGCTCAGCTGGAGCTGGGCGCCGCCGCCATCGGCGGCAAGGACTCCATGTCCGGCTCCTTCCTGGACAAGGATGTGCCTCCCACGCTGATCTCCTTTGCCATCGCCCCCATCAAGGGCCAGGAGGTCCTCTCTCCCGAGTTCAAGGCCGCCAAGCACCCGGTCTACCTGTTCCGTTCCGACGACACCAAGAGCGCCTGGGAGGCCTTCCATGGCCTGTGCCAGGCCGGTAAGGTGAAGGCCGCCTGGGCGGTGGAGAACGGTCTGGCCGAGGCCGTGATGAAGATGTCCTTCGGCAACCAGATCGGCTTCCAGGCCGGCATGGAGGACCTGGACTGGTACGCTCCCATGCCCGGCGCCATCGTGGCTGAGCTGTCCGAGGAGACCAACGATCCCTGTGCCGCCCGCATCGGCGAGACCAACGATATCCCCATGATCGCCCTGCCCGGCGAGGCGGTGTCCATCGACGAGCTCCAGAAGCTTAACGACGGAGTCTTGGAGAGCGTCTATCCCACCAAGGCCGGTTCCACCGAGGCGGTGAAGGCCATCTCCTGGGACAAGCGCTCCATCGCTGTGTGCAAGCACAAGGTGGCCCGTCCCAAGGCGGTCATTCCCGTCTTCCCCGGCACCAACTGTGAGTACGACACCGCCAAGGCCTGCCTGCGGGCGGGCATTGACCCGGAGATCATCGTCATCCGCAACCTGTCCACCAGCCTGCTGTCCCAGTCCGCCCAGGCTCTGGAGCAGGCCATCCGCTCTGCCCAGATGGTGGTGCTGCCCGGCGGCTTCTCCGGCGGCGATGAGCCCGAGGGCTCCGGCAAGTTCATTGCCTCCTTCCTCCGCTCTCCCGCCCTCACCGACGCTATCCACGACCTGCTCAAGAACCGGGATGGCCTGATGCTGGGCATCTGCAACGGCTTCCAGGCGCTGGTGAAGCTGGGCCTGGTACCCTTCGGCGAGATCCGGGACATGGATGACAGCTGCCCCACCCTCACCTATAACCTGATCGGCCGCCACCAGAGCCGCTACGTCACCACTCGAGTGGCCAGCGTCAACTCCCCCTGGATGCTCAAGTCCAATGTGGGCGATCTGCACACCATCCCCATCTCCCACGGCGAGGGCCGCTTTGTGGCCCCTCAGGGCGTGCTGGAGCAGCTCATCGCGGGCGGCCAGGTGGCCACCCAGTATGTGGACTTGGCGGGCAATCCCTCCATGGACATCGACGTCAACCCCAACGGCTCCCTGGAGGCCATTGAGGGCATCTTCTCCCCCGACGGCCGGGTCTTTGGTAAGATGGGCCATCTGGAGCGCCGCGGTCCCCTGGTGGGCAAAAATATCCCCGGCGAGAAGCACCAGCCTCTCTTCGAGTCCGGCGCGGAGTATTTCAAGTAATCTCTATGATCAGCGTTCAGGGCGCAGGCTCAGCCTGCGCCCTGTTTTTCTTTCCATAAATAATTTGCATGTAAAATAAAAAATTTACAAATGGTTCTACAATAAAATGGGGATGCGTGGTATAATATGCACAAAGCGCAACGCGCATGGAAATATGCGCGATTTTATTCTGTATAAAAAAGGAGCGAATGACCATGAAGACAATCCCGGAGTACAGCGGAACGCTCCGCAGCCATCTGCTCACGGTTCCCAAGTGTATTGCTGACTGCAGCGGCATCCGTATCTTTGGCCGCAGAATCAAGTCCCTGGTTTTTTCCACCGATGTGGCCATTATCAAGAATGTGAATGCGGACGCCATCATTGCGGTTTATCCCTTTACCCCTCAGCCCTCCATCACCCAGGCCATCATCAGCGTGTCCGATGTGCCTGTGTTTGTGGGTGTGGGCGGCGGCATGACCAACGGCGACCGCTCCGTGCGCCTGGCGGAGTACTCGGAGCACCAGGGCGCCTCCGGCGTGGTGGTCAACGCTCCAATCACCAATGAGACCATCACCAAAATGAAAGCTATTGTGGATATCCCGGTCATCACCACCATTGTCTCCGGCGACATGGACATCGCCGGACGTCTGGCGGCGGGGGCGGATATCCTCAATGTGTCCGGCGCGGCCAAGACCCCGGAGATCGTCGCCAAGATCCGCAAGGAGTTTCCCGACGTGCCCATCATCGCCACCGGCGGCCCCCGGGATGAAGATATCCTGCGCACCATCGAGGCGGGCGCCAACGCCATTACATACACGCCGCCTACCACCGGCCAGCTGTTTGCCGACATCATGATCAACCACCGCAAGAATTTCAGCAAGCAGCCCGGCTAACGAAATTGGGATGCCCCTGTACCCCCTCTTCCGTTCGGGGAGAAGAGGGGGTACAGCGAAGGAAAAAAGGAGGAGAATGTACAAAACGGAGGCAGGATAAAAAATTTAAAAATTCTCGAAAAAACAGTTGACAAATAGGGGAAATTCGGGTATACTCTCTCTTGTCCTGTGCGACAGGGCAACAAATCACGGCGGCATAGCTCAGTTGGCTAGAGCACTCGGTTCATACCCGAGTTGTCCCCGGTTCGAATCCAGGTGCCGCTACCACTTTATCAAGTTCGGACACCAGTCCGTTCCATATAAAACGGCCCGGTGGTCAAGCGGTTAAGACTCCGCCCTTTCACGGCGGCAACACGGGTTCGAGTCCCGTCCGGGTCACCACCTTACTTCCCCGCCGTTTCTCCTATATGGAGGCATAGCTCAGCCGGTAGAGCGTCCGCCTCACACGCGGAAGGTCACAGATTCGAGTTCTGTTGTCTCCACCATGCAGAGAGCCACACCATTTGGTGTGGCTCTTTTGCTGCTTGGAAAGAAGTTCGGCGGGCAATCCTCCGGACACAGGCTCCGCTTCGGTTGTCTCCGCCAAAAGAAAAACTGTTGTAAAACGTTAGGCCCCATAGGTACGGAAGGTGTACCTATGGGGCCTAACGCTATGTACGGGGAATATTTAAGACGGGAAACGTGTCGCGGAAAGTCTCAGTGAAATTTGGCTTCCAGTTCGGCTCGGAGCTGTTCATAGCCGGGTTTCCCCAGCAGAGCGTACATATTGTTTTTGTAGGCCTCTACACCAGGCTGGTTGAAGGGGTTGATCTGCAGCAGGTGGCCGGACAGGCCGCAGGCCAGTTCAAAGAAGTAGATGAGGTAGCCCACCGATTGGGCGGAGATCTGGGGCATCTGGATACGGATGTTGGGCACGCCGCCGCTGACATGGGCCAGAATGATGCCTTGCATGGCCTGCTGGGCCACAAAGGACAGAGATTTGCCGGACAGGAAGTTCAGGCCATCCACGTTCTCCGGGTCATTGGGGATGGTAATGTTGCCTCGGGGAGCAAACTGGACCACAGTCTCAAACATAAGCCGCTCGCCTTCCTGGATATACTGTCCCATGGAGTGCAGGTCGGCGGTAAATTCCACGCTGGCGGGGAACAGGCCCTTGTGCTCCTTGCCCTGGCTCTCGCCGTAGAGCTGCTTCCACCACTCGGCAAAGAACCGGAAGCAGGGCTCGCAGCCTACCAGCAGCTCAATCTTCTTGCCCTGGTCGTAAAGGGCCTGCCGGGCGGCGGCATACTGCCACACCGGGTTGTCCATGCCGGGGGTGGAGAGCTCCTCCATGGCCTGGGCGGCACCGGCCATCAGTGCCTCCACGTCCACGCCGGCGGTAGCAATGGGCAGAATGCCAACCGGAGTCAGCACGGAGAACCGGCCGCCAATGGCATCGGGCACCACGAACTCCTGGTAGCCCTCCCGGTCGGCCAGTCCCTTCAGGGCGCCTTTGGCCTTGTCGGTGGTGACATAGATCCGGTCTTTGGCCCCTTCTTTGCCGTATTTTTTCTCCAGCATGGCCTTGAAGATCCGGAAGGCCACAGCGGGCTCGGTGGTGGTACCGGACTTGGAGATGACGTTGACCGAGAAGTCCCGGTCGCCGATGAGCTCGATGGTCTCCAGCAGGGCGTCGGTGGACATGCCGTTGCCGGCAAAGTAGACGTCAGGGGTGTCCTTCTGTTTCAAATTGTAGTTGGGAGACTGGATGAGTTCAATCACAGCCCGGGCGCCCAGATAGGAACCGCCGATGCCCACTACTACCAGCACCTGAGACTGCTGCTGGATCTTCTTGGATGCCGCCTGGAGACGGGCAAACTCCTCCTTATCGTACTCCCGGGGATAGTGGATCCAGCCGGTAAAGTCGCCGCCTGGGCCGGTATGCGTGCTGATCCACGTTGCGGCCTGCTTGAGTCGTTCCTCATAGGCATCCAGACCGTCCTGAGGCAGGAAGGAGCGAAGCTGGGAAATGTCCAAAGTCAACATAACAAAACCTCCTATAAGATATATACGGTGAAAGGCGTATGGCCTGCGCCTTTTATCGTTGGAAGAAATGGGACGGGGAGGGCACATCGCCCGTCGGGGGAGACTGTGGGGGACAAATTAAATGTGTTGGGAGAAAATAAATGTTTCCATGTAAAAATGTTTTATAATATGCGGAATATGAGGGAAAAGGAAAGAGAACTGTGGGCGAAAAGAAAAAGTGGTTGCGCAACCAAAATCAACTGTGCTAGAATGATTTCAGACACGCAGCAAGCGCAGAAAGAAGTGAGACCGATGGATAAAGGAAAATGTTTGTCGCGGATCTCTCAAAAATGCGACAGCGAAGATTCTACCCAGGTAGAGCGGAAAATTGCCCTGTATATCCGGGAACATATGGAAGAGGTGCTCCATTGCACCCTGCTGGAACTGGCCGAGCACATCGGCGTCAGCGACGCCTCGGTGGTGCGGTTCTGCAAGAGTATCGGCTACAAGGGGTTTCAGGACTTTAAGATCAGCGCGGCCCTGGAGACGGTGCCAAGTCCCCAGCAATATCATCCGGCTCTGAACAAAGCGGACAGTGCCGAGAGCATCTGCCAAAAAATCTTTGCGCTGGAGACCAGTGCCCTGACCAAGACGTTGCAGTATCTGGATATCGGGACCTTGGAGCAGATCGCCCGGATTCTGGGAGCCGCCCGGCGCATTCTGCTGTGCGGGACGGGGGGCAGCCAGGTGGTGGCCCGAGATGCCCAGCACAAGCTGCTGAAGGTGGGGATTCATGCCTGGGCAGTGGAAGATAAAGACATCCAGTTGATGGAGGCCTCTCTGCTGGAGCGGGAAGATGTGTTGGTGGCGTTTTCCCACTCGGGAAACAATGTGCACACCCTGCGGGCGGTGGAGCTGGCCAAGCAGAACCGGGCGGTGATCATTGCTCTGACTTCGTCGGGGAAGACGAGCCTGGCCCAACAGGCGGACTACACGCTGACCACCGTCAGTGAGCCCACCATTTTTTCCTCTGAGTCAGGCAGTACACGATTGGCCCAGCTGGCGGTGATCGACTGTCTGGTGGCGGTGATTGCGTTTCAAAATTACGATAAATCCCTTCAGGCCATGTATCGGACCCGGGAGGCTACGTCGGAGAACAAGAGCTAGACGCAGACCTTCCGGGTTCTGCCCGTTTATAGAAGGAAGAATATAGCTTGAATATGTAGTAAAATTTCTTCTGACAAGAAAGCGTCACTACATAAAAATAAGACTTCTTTCACAAATATTATAATTAAGCCTGGCTTAATTTGCAAGATACTACCAGAAATTCGTCAATTTCCATAAAATGAGAAGTAGAATTTACTCATAACGCTGAAAATCGCATTGCATACTTGAAGTTTTTCTACGTACGTGCTATGATACCGCCAGAGTTAGGAACAGTAACTCCACAAATTATTTTCTTGAGATGAGGAGAGATGTTCAGATGAGAGCAGTTGTACTTTCTGGGCCCAATCAGTTTGCACCCGCTGATATTCCCAAGCCCGAAATTGACAGCCACGAGATCCTTCTGGAGATGAAGGCCGCTGCCATCTGCGGAACGGATATGCGGATCCTGACCGGCAAGAAGACCAAGGGTGTGCGTTATCCTTCGGTGATCGGTCATGAGTTCTGCGGCATCATCGCCGAGGTGGGCGCCGATGTGAAGGGCTACTCCGTGGGCGAAAAGGTGGCTGTGGCCAACGTGATCCCCTGCCACCACTGCAGCAGCTGCCTGCGAGGCCGCACCAACGCCTGCCTGGACCGCAAGGCCATTGGTTATGAGTTTGACGGCGGCTTTGAGGAGTACATCCGCATCCCCGCCATCTGCATTGAAAACGGCAATGTGGTCAAGCTGCCCGACCACGTCTCCTTTGCCGCCGGCGCGCTGATCGAGCCCCTGTCCTGCTGCATCCGCGGCCTGCGCAACGCCGGTACCGGCTTCAACGATGATGTGCTGATCGTCGGCGCCGGCCCCATCGGCCTGTTCCACCTGCAGCTGTCCAAGATCGCCGGTGCCCGCAAGGTGATCGTCAGTGAGCCCAACGAGGCCCGCCGCAAGGTGGCCAAGGAGCTGGGCGCCGACCTGGTGGTGGATCCCAGCAAGGAAGATCTGGCCGCCATCGTCAACCGGGAGACCAACGGTCAGGGCATGGACGTCATCGTCATGGCCATCGGCGTGCCCGCTCTGGTAAATCCCACCCTGAAGCTGTGCAAGCGGGGCGGCACGGTGAACCTGTTTGCCGGATTTGCCGGCACCGGCGAGTCCACCGTGGAGGTCAACACCATCCACTACAACGAGATCAACGTCAACGGCAGCACCGCCTACAAGCTGGAGGATTATCTGGCTGCCGCTGAGATGATTAAGAGCGGCAAGATCGACGCCGACAAGATCGTCACCCACAAGTTCAAGATCGAGGACTTCCAGAAGGCCTACGACGTGTGCGTGGCGGGTACTGGCCTGAAGGTAGTCATCGAGCCCTGAACCAGTCCCAAAACACCTTTATATATTCAGTAACGTAACAAACCCAAACAGATTTGGAAAGGAAGTATCTGACATGAGCAACATCGGTCTTGGTAAGAAAGTACGTATGGCCCGCATGGTCAACCCCGTCAGCAATAAGATGATGGCTATCACTGTAGACCACGCCATCTCCCGCGGCATCGCCCCCATGCACGGCCTGCATAACATCCAGGCTACCATCGACAAGATCGTCGCCGGCAAGCCCGACGCGATGACCGTCACCCCCGGTATCCTGAACCAGTGCTGGGATGCCCAGAAGAACCGCGACGTGGCCATCCTGTGCAAGATTTCCAACTACAGCCCCGTGGCTCCCACCCAGGACACCATCTTCGGTACGGTGGATGAGGCCATTTCCCTGGGCGCTTCCGGCGTGTCTATGGGCGCCATGACTCTGGGCGACTATCAGGGCGTGCAGTTCGAGGCCATCGGCCGCTTCGCCGCTGAGTGTATGCAGAAGGGCATGCCCCTCATCGGCCACGTGTATCCCAAGGGCGAGAGCGTGCCTGTGGATCAGCGCACCTCCTGGGAGAACATCGCTTACTGCATCCGTTCCGCCTGTGAGATGGGCATGGACATCGTGAAGACCACCTACTGCGGCAACCCCGACGCTATGGCCAAGGCTCTGTCCACCGTGCCCAGCGACTTCCGTGTGGTCATCCAGGGCGGCGACGCCCCCGCTGGTCTGGACGAAGAGGGCAAGCTGAACCACTTCCTGACCATCACCCGTGAGGCGATGGACTGCGGCGTGGGCGGCGTCACCATGGGCCGCTTCGTCTGGGAGTACAAGGACGTGACCGCTCTGGTGGTTGCCCTGCGTTACCTCATCCATCACGGCTACTCCGTCAAGGAGACCAAGGAGCTGCTGGCTCAGCTGGAGAACGATAAGAACTACGACCAGTTCTAAGAAAGAAACTGCAAGACGAGGGAGGAATCACCATGGAAGAAGCTTATCTCCTGGGCGCAGATATCGGTACCTCCAGCATTAAGGTCACTGTGATCGACCAAAACGCCAAGTTTGTGGCCCAGGAGAGTGCCACATACCGCCTTATCAATCCCGATCAGGTTTCCATTCAGATCGACACCGCGGATATGTGGAATGCGTTCACCGGATGCGTAGGCTCTCTGGTCAGTAAGCACAGCGTAGACCCCACGAAAATCAAGGCCATCGGCATCTCCAGTCTGTGTCCCGGTCTGGCCGCCTTTGATAAGGATGGCAATGTGCTGGTGGATCCCATTATTTACTCCGACCGGCGCAGCACCCAGGAGGCCGAGATCTTTCGGGAAAAGATCGGCACCAAGCGGCTCTTTGAGATTACCGCCAACAGCCCTATGGCCGGCGCCATGTCCGGCACCTCGATACTCTGGATCAAGCGCAACCTGCCGGAGATCTATGAGCGCACCTACTGCTTCGGCCATGTGAACACGCTGATGGCCTACATGCTGTGCGGCAATTTTGCCATTGATCACTCCAACGCATCGTATACCCTCCTCTACGAGACCGCCGGACGCGGGATCTGGTCGGAGGAGATCTGCGATAAGATCGGCATTGACATGAACAAACTGCCTCCTCTGCATCGGTCCACCGATGTAGTGGGGACGCTGACACACCCCGTCTTGCTGGCGATGGGTCTCCCCGCCGACACGAAAATCGTGATCGGCGGGGGAGACACCGCCTGTGCCACACTGGCTGCCGGTGTGGTGCGGCAGGGGGATGTGTGCGAATCGGTGGGGACCACCAACGTGCTCACCGTCTGTGTGGAACAGCCCAAATTCTCTCCCAACTTCATTAACCGCCGCCACGTGGTAGACGGTTCTTGGATTTATCAGGGCGCTATGTCCCACACCGGATCTTCTTATCAATGGATGTATGACAACTTTTATCAGGATTATAAGGATTACCCCTCGGTTACCGGCAAGAAGGGCATGATGCTCATGAACGATGACGCCGAGCAGGCGGAGCCGGGGGCGGACGGACTGGTCTTCCTGCCCTACATGATGGGCGAGCGTAGTCCCGTTTGGGATCCTTATGCCAGAGGCATTTTCTTCGGCCTGTCGCTCAAGACCACCCGCCGGGAGATGAACCGGGCGGTGCTGGAGGGCTGTGCCTACGGCCTGCGCCAGCTCATTGAGATGGTGGAAGAGGTCACCGGAGAAAAGCTCACTCATTTCTCCTCCATCGGCGGCGGAGCCAAGAGCAAGGTGTGGGCCCAGATCAAGGCCGACATCACCGGTCGGGACATTACCGTGTTGGACATGAACGACATGGCCCCGGTGGGTGCCGCTCTGCTGGCCGGCGTGGGCGCCGGCATTTTCAGGGATGTATATGAGGCATCTGCGAAGGTGGAGAAAACGGTTTATATGGAAATCAAGCATTCCGACGCGTACAACGAAGTGTATGACCGTCGCTATCATGTGTACACGGGGCTTTATCCCAGTGTTCATGAGCTTTATAAAGTAAATCTTGGCGTGAAATAAATGCGGTCGATCCAAATTCGGGAAATTAGGAATAAAAAGGAGTAAGAAAGATGAAAAAGTGTCTTAGCCTGGTATTGGCACTGGCCATGACCTTCACTCTGGCCAGCTGCGGCGGCAACGGCGGCAACACCGATGGCGGCGAATCCAAGGTATCTTTGAACGTCAGCGTACCGGATGCGGACAACTCCTACATCTACGCTGCGGCGCAGGAGTTTAAGAGCCGTGTGGAGGAGTACTCCAACGGCAGCATCGAGCTGACCATCTACCCCAACGGCTCCCTGTACGGCGGCGACGGCAATGCTGCCATCTCCTCCGTGGGCAATGGCTCTCTGGATATTGTCATCCTGGCTGCCTCCCTGTACGCCAGCTTCGACCCCAGCTTCTTCGTGCTCTCCGTGCCCTATCTGTTTGACGATGCCCAGCAGCTGCAGGACTACCTGAACAGCGACACCGGCGTAGATCTGTTCAACCGCGTGGAGAGCATGGGTATCACCTGCCTGGGCCGCTGGACCCGCAGCTTCCGTCAGGTGACCAACAACAAGCGTCCCATTACCCAGCCCTCCGACCTGGAAGGTCTGACCCTGCGTACCCCCAGCAACTCCCTGTATGTGGAATTCTTTGACGCCTGCGGCGCCAACGTTAACCCCATGAACTTCAGCGAGGTGTATAACGCCCTGCAGCTGAACACCCTGGACGGTCAGGAGAACCCGGTGGACGTGCCTGCCACCAACAACTTCTATGAGGTTCAGAAGTACATCTCCGCCACCAACCACATTGCCGACGCCTGGGTCGTGGGTATGAACACCACCAAGCTTTCCGGCCTGTCTGAGGAGCAGCAGAACGCCCTGCGTCAGGCTGCTGAGGAGTGCCAGCAGTGGTATGTGGACTACCAGGATGAGAAGGACAGCGAGATGCTCAAGCTGCTCACCGACAACGGCATGGAGTACAACGAGCTCTCCGAGGAAGGATTCAACCAGTTCGTAGAGATCTCCCAGAGCCTGTATCCCACCTTCAAGGCCCTGGTGGAGAACGACGAGCTGTTCGACACCACCGTGGAGTTCTGCGGTAAGGCCCAATAATCCCCGTTTTCCAAGCGTTCCATCATTGGATTTTGCCGATGCGGAGAAGCCCTTCGGCTTCTCCGCATCGATGTAAAAGAGAAAATTTGTAACCTGAGGAGGGGAGTCAATGGAACGTAAAATGAGCCCGCTGAGCAAGTTCTTCGATGTCATTGACAAGCTGGAGGACATTCTGTGCGGCGGAACGTTGGTATGTCTTTTGATCGTGGTTCTGCTCCAGGTGGGCAGTCGTCTGGTGGGAATTACCCTGAACTGGACGGAGGAGACCACCCGTTTCTTCTTCCTGTGGATGATGTTCCTGGCGGTGGCCGCCGGCTTCAACCGGGCGGAATCTTCCCGTGTGGTGGTGCTGGTTCAGGTGCTGCCCCGGCCCATCCAGATGCTGTGCACCGTACTGTACTATGTTGTCTCCATCGCGTTCTTCATCTTCATGGCCTACTACGGCATGGAGCTGACCATGCAGAAGTTCCAGTTCAACGAGATGGCCACCGCCGTTGCCATCCCTATGGGCGCCATCATGATCTGTGTGCCCCTGTGCGGCGTGCTGGGCGTCATCGGAACGATTCAGAGCTTTTTGGAGTATCCTCATAAGGTTGAGATCGGAGGCGACAAGAAATGAGTGTAGCACTGCTGATTATCTTTTTGGCCCTGATGGCCCTGGGTGTGCCCATTGCCATTTCGTTGGGCGCTGCCTCTGTGATCGTTCTGATCACCATGGGCGACATGCCCCTGACCATGGTCATCCAGCTGATGTATACCTCCATGAACAGCTTCGTCATGGTGGCTGTGCCTCTGTTCATCCTGGCCGGCTCCCTCATGGATGAGGGCGGCATCGCCGACAAGATCTACGATCTGGCCGACTCCTGCGTGGGCTGGATCTACGGCGGCCTGGGCCACGTCTCTGTCCTTTGTAACATCATTTTCGGTGCCATGTCCGGCTCCTCCGTGGCCGCTGTGGCCTCCATCGGTAAGATGAGCATCAATGCCATGGCCAAGAAGGGCTACCCCAAGGAGTACGGCGTGGGCATCAACCTGGCCGGTTGTATGCTGGCCTCCGTTATTCCTCCCAGCATCCTGATGATTGTAGCCGCCTCCACCGCCGGCATCTCCATCGGCCAGGCTCTGATGGCCGGCATGGTTCCCGGTATCTTCATCGGCGTGGCCTTCATGGTGTATAACTACATCCACTGTAAAGTGACTGGAATGGGCGAGAAGAGCTCCTTCAGTGCCAAGCGGCTGGTGAAGTCCTTCATCAGTGCTGTGCCCGCTCTGATGGTCCCCGTGATCCTGCTGACCGGCATGTACAGCGGCATCTACACCCCCACCGAGGGTGCCGGCATCGCCGTGGCTTACGCCGTGCTGGTTTCCATCTATGTGTACAAGCGCCTGAAGTGGTCTGACATTCCCCGCATCATCTGCAAGAACGCCCGTCAGACTGGTACCATCCTCTTCATTGCCATCACCGCCAAGCCCGCCGGCCAGATCTTCGAGCTGGACGGTCTGCCCACCAAGCTGGCCAACGTCATCCTGGGCATCTCCGACAACCAGCTGGTCATCATGTTTGCCCTGTTTGCCTTCCTGATCATTGTGGGTATGTTCATGGACGCCACTGCGGCCATTTACATCCTGGTCCCCATCCTGCTGCCTGTGGTCAAGCAGCTGGGCGTGAATCCTCTGTTCTTCGTGGTGTTCCTGGTCATCGCCCTGAGCTTCGGCCTCATTACTCCTCCCGTGGGCGTGTGCCTGTATGCGGCGGAGAATGTCACCGGAATTCCCTTTGAGACGGTGGTAAAATCCGTGATTCCCTGGCTGTTCCTCACAGTAGGTATTCTGAGCGTACTGATTATCTTCCCCCAGATCATTACCGGACCCATTGCGATTTTGTTCCCCAACGGCTGACGATTTCCATACAGCAGCTGATTGGGAGGACAAAACAAGCGGACCTGACAAAACAGCGCGTTTCGGGTGCAAACTGGAGGCGCTGTAAGTCCTTCCTGTACCGAGCCCATCCGGCGAATGCCGGATGGGCTCTTTTATATTCCAATCCCTCTTTTTCAAAAGGTCTGAAGCTTGATTGTAATTAACATACAAAAATAATAGGAATATGGACAACCGTTTCCACATCCCAGCTGGTTGTCATAGACTAACTTCCGTGCTATAATACGCCGTGTTGTGCAGCAGGCCTGGACTGTGGGGTTCAGTCACCGCCGCACAATTCTTTTGAACGGTAGTTAGCAAACGCTAATTATAAAAAGGAGAGGATGAAATGAAATCCGTTCGTTCAACACTGGTCCTGCTGGCTGTGCTGGGGGTGCTGTCTGTGTGGTCCCTGTTTGTGGGGGCCATTGACATGACTCCAAGCCAGCTGCTGGCTGGGGACCTGCATCGGTGGGAGATCTTTTTGGCCTCCCGACTGCCTCGTTTGCTGGCCATTTTGTGTACCGGAGTGGGCATGAGTGTGGCGGGGCTGATGATGCAGCAGCTGTGCAGCAATAAGTTCGTCTCGCCTACCACTGGGGCTACCATTTCCTCCGCTCAGTTTGGCATCCTGCTGGCCCTGCTGTTTCTGCCCAACTCCACCCTGTGGAGCCGGGCCCTGTTTGCCTTTGGAGCGGCCATTCTGGGCACCTGGGTGTTCGTGTGGTTTATCCAGCGCATCCGGTTTCAGGATGCGGTGATGGTCCCTCTGGTGGGCGTTATGTTCGGCAATGTGATCGGCGGCGTCACCAGCTATCTGGCCTACCAATACGAGATGACCCAGGCCCTGTCCACCTGGCTGGTGGGCCATTTTTCTCTGGTGCTGAAGGGCCGGTATGAGATCGTCTGGCTGACGGTGCCCCTGGTGGTTCTGGCCTTCCTGTTTGCCAACCACTTCAACATTGTGGGGCTGGGGAGGGACTTTTCCAAAAACCTGGGCGTTCCCTACAACGTAGTGCTCTTTTTGGGGCTGACCATCGCGGCCATGATCACCGCCAGCGTGGTGGTGGTAGTGGGCTCCATCTCCTACATCGGTCTGATCGTGCCCAACATCGTAACCATGTATAAGGGGGACAAGATCCGGGGGACGCTGGTGGATACCGCCCTGTTTGGGGCCATTTTTGTGCTGGGGTGTGATATGATCGGTCGGGCGGTGATCCACCCCTATGAGCTGCCTATCGAGCTGATTGTGGGCGTTCTGGGCAGTCTGATCTTTGTGGGCCTGCTGTTTTATCGTCTGAAATACGGCCGCAAGTCCATCCGGCTGGGCAGAGCGCCGGAGACCGGCTGTGCCGCTCCGGTGGCCGCTGTGGAAGGAGGAGAGGGATGAAATCCGCTGTGATCCGTGCCAATGAGCGCAAGCTGCTGCTGATGGCGGCGCTGGTTCTGCTGTGTACGGTAGGTTATCTGCTGCTGGAAGTCAACCTGGCCAACCCCAGGCTGCTGGCCTACGCCATGAAGCTTCGGGTGCCCAAGGTGGTGGTCATGCTCATCACTGCCTTTACCATCGGCGGAGCGTCCATCGTGTTCCAGTCGGTGATCAACAACACCATCGTCACTCCCTGCCTGCTGGGGATGAACTCCCTGTACACCCTGATCCATACTGCGGTGGTCTTTTTCCTGGGTTCTGGCAGCCTCATTGCCGTCAACGCCAATCTGGCCTTCGGGGTGGACATCGTGCTGATGGGGCTGGTGGCCACAGTGACTTACAGCTGGATTTTCCAGAAGACCAAGCACAATGTCCTCTATGTCCTGCTGGTGGGTACCGTGCTCACCTCCTTCTTTGGCAGTCTCCAGAGCACCATCACCCGGGTGATGGACCCCAACGAGTATGACGCCCTGCTCACCACCCTGGTGGCCAGCTTCAGTAATATCAACTCGGAGATCGTTCTCTTCGCCGTGGTCCTGCTGGCAGGGGTGACCTTTGCCATCCGAAAGGAACTGGCTCTGTTGGACGTGCTCACCCTGGGCAAGGCCCAGGCCATCAATCTGGGGGTGGACTACGACCGGTGCATCCGCCGCCTGCTGCTGGGGGTTACCCTGTACATCGCCGTGGCTACCGCCATGGTGGGGCCCATCTCCTTTTTGGGGCTGATTGTGGCCAACCTGTCCCGGCAGCTGCTGAAAACCTACCGCCATAGCCAGCTCATCCTGGGCTCCGCCCTGTTCGGCATGATCGTGCTGGTGGGCGGGCAGCTCCTGGTGGAGCATGTGGTGTCCTATACGGTGCCCATCAGCGTGTTTATCACGGTGGGGGGCGGCCTGTACTTCCTCTATCTCTTACTGACCCGAAAGAAGGTGTGATCGTGCAGATTCAGAAGTTATCCAAGCAGTATGACGGCAAGACCGTGGTGGATGGGGTGAGTTTTTCTATCCCAAAGGGGAAGGTCATCTCCCTCATCGGCCCCAACGGGGCGGGCAAGTCCACCGTGATGGGGATGATCTCCCGGCTCATTGCCCAGGACAGCGGCCTGATCCATTTTGAAGGGAAGGAGATGGGCAAGTGGAAGAGCCGGGAGCTCTCCAAGCGCCTTGCCATCCTCACCCAGAGCAACCACATTCAGATGAAGCTCACCGTGCGGGAGCTGGTCACCTTCGGCCGCTTTCCCTACTCGGGAAACCGGTTGACCCGGGAGGACCAGGAGATCATTGACCGGGCCATCCGGTATATGGAGCTGGAGACCTTTGAAGATCGATTTCTGGACGAGCTGTCCGGCGGGCAGCGGCAGCGGGCCCTCATTGCCATGGTGATCGCCCAGGATACGGAGTACGTCCTGCTGGACGAGCCCACCAACAATCTGGACATCTACCATGCCACCAACATGATGAAGACGGTGCGCCGCCTGTGTGACGAGCTGGGCAAGACGGTAATCCTGGTGCTCCATGAGATCAACTATGCCGCCTTTTACTCCGACTATATCTGTGCCTTCAAGGACGGGAAAATTGCCAAATTCGGTACCGTGGAGGAGGTCATCACCAAGGAGAACCTGTCGGAAATCTACCAGGTGGATTTTGAAATCCTGAACATTGCCGGCAAGCCCTTGTCCATCTACTACTGAGCTATCTTCCAACCTGTTAAAAAAGGAGACAGAACATGAAAAAGATCCTCTCCCTGGCCGCCGCGGCGGCTCTGATTTTGAACCTGACCGCCTGCCAGTCCAACGGAGGCGGCGTTTCTGACGGAAATGCCAAGAAGGAGACGGTCACCCTCTCCGCTCTGGATGGGACCGGAGCGGCCACCACGGTGCAGGTTCCCTATGATCCTCAGCGCATCGCCGTGTTGGACATGGCGGCCCTGGATATTCTGGACTCCCTGGGGGTAGGGGACCGGGTGGTAGGGACCGCCGACAGCAGTCTGGAGTATTTGCAGAGCTACATGGACGGCAGCACCGCCAACCTGGGCACCATCAAGGAGGCGGACCTGGAGGCGGTCATGGCCTGTGAGCCGGATGTGATCTTCATTGGCGGCCGCCTGGCCTCCTCCTACGATGCCCTCCTGGAGATCGCTCCGGTGGTCTATCTCGTCACCGACCCGGAGCTGGGCGTGGTGGAGAGCGTAGGCAAAAATGCGGAGTCCATTGCCTCCCTGTTTGGGCTGGAGGAGAAGGCCCGGGAGCAGATGGCGGGCTTTGCCGACCGGGTGGCCGCCCTGGCGGACTTCTCTGTCGGAAAGACCGCCCTGGTGGGCATGTGTACCAGCGGCAGCTTCAACGTGCTGGGCCACGACGGCCGGTGCTCCCTCATCGGCCGGGAGGCGGGCTTTACGAACATGGGCGTGGACGCCCAGGGGAACACCTCCACCCACGGCAATGAGGCCTCCTTTGAATTTGTGGTGGAAAAGAATCCAGACTATCTCGTTGTCCTGGATCGGGACGCGGCTATCGGCACCGACGGGGCTCAGCTGGCCCGGGACATTATGGAAAACGAACTGGTAAAGGGGACTGCCGCCTATCAGAGCGGACACCTCATCTATCTGGCCCATCCCGCCGTGTGGTATACCGCCGAGGGCGGACTTACCGCTCTGGATATCATGCTCTCCGATCTGGAGGGAGAGCTGGGACTGTAACAAAAAGAAAGAAGGACAGCCGGTAGGCTGTCCTTCTTTGCGGTATATAGAGCTTACAGAGCGGCGTTGATGGCGGCAATGGCGCCGTCGGATACGGCGGTGGCTACCTGGCGCACCTGCTTGACCCGGATATCGCCGGCGGCGTACACACCAGGGATGGAGGTCTCCATCTTCTCGTTGGTCACGATATAGCCGTCCTGGAGTTCCAGCTGGCCGTACATCTGGGTGTTAGGGGCCACGCCGGCATACACAAAGATGCCGCAGCCGGGGTCCTCGATGGTCTCAAGGGAGCCGTCCCGCTCGCTGGCAATCTCCAGCCGCTCCACCTGATCCTGGCCGTATACGGCGTGGAGGCGGGAGCCCAGCTTCAGGGTGATGTTGCCTGCGGCGGCCACCTTCTGCCGGAACTCGGGGATACAGCCCAGCTGGTCCTCAAAGTGGATGATGGTCAGCTTCCGGGCGAAGGAGGCCAGGTACAGGGCCTCTTTCACCGCGCCGTCGGCGCCGCCCACCACATAGATGTTTTTTCCGGTGTAGGTAGCGCCGTCCCGGGGGGCGTTCAGACCCATGCCCTTGCCGGCCAACTCCGCCTCGCCGGGGATGCCCAGCTTGCGGGGAGTGCCGCCGTTGGCCAAAATGATCCGGCGGGCCTGATAGGACCCTTTGTTGGTGTGGACGGTCTTGATTTCACCGGCCAGCTGTACATCAATGACTGTCTCATAGGCGATCTCCACCCCGGCGTTCAGGGCCTGCTCCTTCATACGGGCGGCAAAGGTAGCGCCCGTCTCGTGGGCCTGGAGGGCGGTGTAGTGGGTGACGGTGGACACCTTGCCGATGATGCCGCCCACCTGGGCCTGCTCCAGGATCAGGGTTTTCTTGCCCCGGCTGACCGCATAGATGCCTGCGCTGATGCCGGCAGGGCCGGCGCCGAGAATCAGAATGTCGTACATGATGGATTACCTCCTGTATAGAAAGTGTGGTTGGCTTTTGTGTGGTTTACAGCAGACCCTCCAGGTGCTGCATGATGAGGCTGGCGCAGGTGATGCCCAGCCAGCAGCAGGCGCCCATGAAGATGGGCTTCCCGCCGGTTTTCACCAGCTTGATGAGGTTGGTGTTCAGACCGATGGCGGCCATAGCCAGGATGATGAAGAACTTGGACAGCTCCTTGAAGGGCTGGAAGAAGGCGGCATCCACGCCGGACACGGTGGCCACAGTCGTGATGATGGAGGCCAGAACGAAGAAGAGAATGAAGAAGGGGAAGATCTTTTTCAGCTGGAAGGAGCCGTTGGACACGGTGCTGCCACGCTTCACTTGCCAGGTGCGCCAAAAGGCCAGGGCCAGGGTGATGGGGATGATAGCCAGAGTGCGGGTAAGCTTGACGATGGTGGCGTAGTTGAGCACCGCGCCGCCGGTGCCGTGGAGAGTGTCCCAGGTGGCGGCGGCAGCCGTGACCGAGGAGGTGTCGTTGATGGCAGTGCCGGCAAACAGACCGAAGCCCTCGTTGCTCATGCCCAGGATGCCGCCCAGGGTGGGGAAGAAGAGGGCGGCCAGAATGTTGAACAGGAAGATGACCGAGATGGACTGGGCGATCTCCTCGTCATCGGCTCCGATGACAGGAGCGGTGGCGGCAATGGCGGAGCCGCCGCAGATGGAGGAGCCCACGCCCACCAGCACGGAGATGTTGTTGGGCATCTTCAGATATTTCCGCAGGAAGAAGGCCATCAGCAGGGAGACGGTGATGGTGGTACAGATAATAGGCAGAGAGAGAAGGCCCACCTTGGCGATCTCAGACAGATTCAAACCAAAGCCCAGCAGGATGACCGCGTATTGTAAAATTTTCTTGGAGGTGAAGGCGATGCCGGGCTGAAGGACGGCCCGGGACCCAATAATCATGGCTACGATCATACCGGCGAGGATGGCAAAGACAGGGCCGCCGATCACCGGGAAGGCATGGCCCAGAAACCAGCAGGGGATGGCCAGAACCAGACAGACCAAAAGGCCGGGAAGCGTTTTTTTCACGTGTTCCATGGGAAATCTCTCTCTTTCACTGTATTTTTTCTTTGAGTGATCTTGATTATAAACCAAAGGAACGATAAAATAAAATGAAGAATTATTATCCAACTATAAATTGACATAATAGGTGATCGGTATGTTAGATCCTCGCTGGAACACGTTTTTAGTGCTGTGTGAGACCATGAATTACACCCGAGCGGCGGAGCGGCTGTGTCTCACCCAGCCTGCGGTGACCCACCACATCCACTACCTGGAGGAGCACTACGGCTGCCGGCTCTTTTCCTACGAGGGAAAGGTACTCCGGCTCACCGAGGCGGGACTGCGGCTGCGGGAGTTTACCCGCTCCATGGCCTATAACAGCCAGAAGATCGAAGAGGCCATGGCGGCAGACGCACCCATCTCCCTGCGGGTGGGGACCTCCAAAACCATCGGGGAATACGTAGTGGCTCCCAAGGTGGAACACTTTCTCCGAGCCCACCCGGAGGCCAACTTCTCTCTGCTGGTGGACAACACACAGGTGCTGCTCCGTGCCCTGGAGGAGGGACAGCTGGATTTTGTGCTGGTAGAGGGCTTTTTTGAGCGCAGCCGGTATGAGACCCAGCTGTTCCGGCGGGAGGCCTTCTTCGGCGTCTGTACGCCCGGACACCGGCTGGCGGGCCGCAGTGTGCCGCTGGATGAGCTGCGGGGCGAACGGCTCATTCTCCGTGAGGTAGGGTCTGGCACCCGGGCTATTTTTGAGGACGCGCTGCGCCGCCTGAACTGTACCTTGGACAGCTTTGAGAGCATCGTGACCATCAGTGAGTTTGAGGCCATCAAGTCCCTGGTGGCCGACGGCCTGGGGATCTCCTTCCTGTATGCGCCGGTGGTGGACAAGGAGCTTGCCCAGGGAAAGCTGGATCGGTTTGAGCTGGCCGATGCCCCCATGAGCGGAGCCTTTTATTTCGCCTGCCTGAAGGACAACCTGTTTTCCGGAGTGTGGGCCGAGTGGCTGCAATAGGGATTGGATAAAAAGAAATAGAACGATGATATCTGAAATAAGCAAGCAGACACCCACGGGTTTCGTGGGCGTCTGCTTTGTCTGAAAAAGAGTTAGAAACGGGGAGCTCTATGGTTGAGAGCTCCCCGTTTCTGGGTATAGAGAGAGGGATGAAGGTGTTATTCTCCTTCGTAGGCCTGACGGAAGACCTCAATGATCTGTTCCTTGGTGGCGGTACGGGGATTGGTGAGGCTGCACACGTCCTTCATGGCGTTCTCTGCCATCATCGCAAAGTCCTCCGGCTTGACTCCCAGTTCCTTCAAGTTGGCGGGAATGCCCAGGCGCTGACTGAGACGCTTGACGGCGGCAATACCTTCTTCCGCCGCGGCGGAGCAGGACATGTCGTTTCCCCGGACGCCCAGGTTCAGGGCGATCTCCTTAAAACGGGTCATATTTCCAATGAGGTTGAACTTCATCACATAGGGCAGCAGCACAGCGTTGCACACGCCGTGGGGGAGATTGTAGTAGCCGCCCAACTGGTGCGCCATGGCGTGAACATAGCCCAGGGAGGCATTGTTGAAGGCAATACCGGCCAGATACTGGGCGTAGGCCATCTTGTCTCGGGCTTTCATATAATTTCCGTTGGCCACCGCTTTGGGAAGATAGTGGGAGATCATGCCGATAGCCATGGTGGCCGCCGCGTCGGTGAGAGGGTTGGAATTGGTGGACACATAGGCCTCAATGGCATGGGTAAGGGCGTCCATACCCGTCGCTGCGGTCAGCGCGGGGGGCATGCCCTTCATCAGTTCCGGGTCGTTGATGGCGATCTGGGGGGTGACTCGCCAGTCCACAATGGCCATTTTCACCTTCCGGCTAGTGTCGGTGATGATGCAGAAGCGGGTAATTTCGGAGGCAGTACCTGCCGTGGTGTTCACCGCCATCAGAGGCATCAAAGGACGGCTGGACTTGTCCACCCCCTCGTAATCACGAATAGTGCCGCCGTTGGCGGCCACCATACCGATGCCTTTGGCGCAGTCGTGGGAGGATCCGCCGCCCAGGGAGAGAATGGAGTCGCACCCGTTGTCCCGATAGACGGCCACACCGGCTTCCACGTTTTTGTCGGTAGGATTTGGCTCCGCACCGGGGAAGACAATGGATTCCACACCGGCCTGAGCCAGAACTGCTTGGATCTGACTCGCCATGCCGCTCTCATGGAGAAATCGATCTGTGACGATCATAGTCTTGCGGCCACCCAGGCTCTTCATCAGCTCACCGGCCTCTTTGGATGCGCCCATTCCAAATACGTTTCGGGTAGGTAGGTAGTAGTACGTTGACATGACAAGGCCTCCTTCACATTCTCAAAAACACAAGCTCAAAAATGAAGGTTTTGAATTGAAATCTTTCGTTTTTGAGTTGGGTTCATTATAGATAGTAAGGAGGTCTATGTCTAATTCTGATTTTTATATATGGGTATATTTATTTTCGTATGACCCAATTTGTATCAAAATATGATGCCCAGTTTTTTACCGTTTCAGGTCTTCCGTTGCAGGACTGCCCAATGCGCCAGTTGTTGGTTTCAATAAACTGTGATTCCACATAAAATCAAGGAGTTTCTGTTGTACTGGATTTGCATGCTGCAGGAGTGAGGATAAGTAGATTGCGCGTGTCGCAATGGGATTGTCCAGCTGGTAGAAGACGACACTTTCCGTAGGAGTCACGTACTCTGGGATAGTAGAGCGCAGGAAAGATACTCCCTGTCCTTCACAAACCAGATAAAAGGCGGTCATCATCTGGGTAAGGAAGACAGAAACCTTTGGGGTAAAGCCGGCATGCTCACACAGCTGCATGCTGCGCTGGTAGCTGTCATTTCCTGGCTGGAGGAGAAGGAAGGGTTCATCTCGAAAGGATTCCAAGGGAACCGCGGGCTTCTTTTTGCCGGGTTCATTGCGCTTGAGCAGTTCGTCGAACGAGTAGCAATATTGGCTTAACTGTTTGTTGATAGAAAATCGGGCAGGTACGGCCAAAACGATTTCTTCCATGCACCATGCCACCGATTGGATCTTCTCGTTTTTTTGCAGCGGCTCGGCCTCCAGAAAAAAGTCCAGTTTGTGGTTGAGCAATTTTTCGGTCATGGAGTTGCCGCCGCCTTCTGTCAGGGTTAAGGTGATCTGGGGATTTTCCTCCCGAAATTCCTGAAAGAGCCGAGGCAGCACATAGGTGCAAAAGAACATGGAACTGCCGATATGCAGCTGCGTTTCCTGGCTGCTGAGCTGGGCAAAGTGCCTGCGCATCTCTTCTTCAATATTCATGACCTGCTTGACCTGCTGGATATAATACTGGCCGGCAGCGGTAAGGGAGATGGGATTTGTACTGCGGTCAAAAATTGGAGTTTTGATTTCCTGTTCCACCTTTTTTACCACAGAACTGAGCCATGGTTGGGATACATATAGCTTCTGAGCGGCTTTTGAGAAGCTGCGTTCCTGATACACTGCGTAAATATATTCCTTATAGTTCAGCATATCTGTCCCTCCATTGAAAAAGTGCCTGTGCCACGGTTTTATCCCAACCAAGCTTTCAGCCCAATTATAGCAAAAGGGAAACAGGGCCACAAGGTACTTACGTTCAGGTAAGAGTCAACCTGCATAAAGACACACCGGGGGTCAAGGATATGATACGTGCTTCTGACAATAGATGCGCTTCCTATACGAAAAAAGATATAGCGGGTTAAAGAAATACAAATTTTACAAACCGGGGCGGAACTGTTTAAAATTTAACCAGAGCAAAACCAAAGAAAGCGCTGCACACAGGAACGTACAAGCGTCAATCCACGATACCCCAAGAAAGGAAGCGTTGCAGACATGAACTATCACATTGCAGCCCGTATGGATCGCATGGCCCCCTCCGGCATCCGGAAAGTCAATGAGAAAGCGTTGGCCATGGAGCGGGCGGGGGAGAAAGTCCTCCACTTTGAGATCGGCCGGCCTGACTTTGACACCCCGGAGTACATCAAGAAGGCAGCCGATCAGGCCATTGAGGAGGGGAAGGTCCATTACACTTCCAATTTCGGCCTGATGGAGCTGCGCCAAGCCATCGCCGAGAAACTGAAGCGAGAGAACCATGTGGACTACAAGGCCACCGAGGTGCTGGTCACCGTGGGCCTGTCTGAGGCAGTGTTTGCCGTCCTGGCCGCTCTGCTGGAGGAGGGAGATGAGCTGCTGGTACCTGATCC
The DNA here is from genome assembly GCA_944385665.1 of uncultured Oscillospiraceae bacterium. Lineage (GTDB taxonomy): Bacteria > Bacillota > Clostridia > Oscillospirales > Oscillospiraceae > Lawsonibacter. The sequence goes on along the minus strand of CALWYB010000031.1, from coordinate 5,063 downwards.
TGTGTGGCTCAATTATATCAACGTGCCCAATCTCCTGGGGGCCAAGGCGGTTACCTACAGCCTGAAGGAGGACAACGGCTACCAGATGGACCTGGACGAGGTCCGATCCAAGATTACCCCCAAGACCCGGGGCATCGTCATCGTTACCCCCAACAATCCTACCGGCGGCGTGCTGGAGGAGGACGTGCTCAAGGAGCTGGCGGAGATCGCCAAGGCCAACGACCTGATGGTCATTGCCGACGAGATCTATGAGCGCCTGGTGTACGACGGGGCCAAGCATGTGAGTATTGCCTCCCTGCCCGGCATGAAGGAGCGCACCTTTACCATGAACGGCATGTCCAAGGCCTACGCCATGGATGGTTGGCGGCTGGGCTATGTGGCCGCCCCGGAGGAGTACATCACGGTGATGAACAAGTTCCACCAGCACAACACCACCTGCGCCCCCAACTTCGTTCAGGTGGCTGGCATCGCCGCCCTGACCCAAGAGAAGGACGAGGTACAGAAGATGGTGGCCGAGTACCAGCGCCGCCGGGACTATGCGGTGCAGGCCATCAACGCCATCGACGGCATCTCCTGCCTGTGCCCCAAGGGAGCGTTCTACATCTTCATCAACTGCAAGCAGCTGGGCAAGACCTCCGCGGAGCTGTCCCAGTACTTCCTGGAGCAGGCCAAGGTCGCCCTGGTGCCCGGCGACGTGTTCGGACCAGGTGGCGAGGGCTACCTGCGCATGTCCTTTGCCGCCAGCTATGAGAGCATCGTGGAGGGCTGTGAACGCCTGAAGGCCGCGGTAGAGCAGATGCGGGGATAACAGGATATGAAAGAGCGTAAAAAGCTGAGCCTGGCAGCAAAAACCTTCATTGGCTTCGGACTGGGCATTGTTATCGGCCTGATTTTTGGAGAAAAGGCCACCATTCTGGCTCCCTTGGGCGACATCTTCCTGAACATGATCCAGATGATCGTGGTGCCTATGGTGTTCCTGTCCATCACCGCCGGCGTGGCCAGCCTGGGCGATCTGCGCAAGCTGCGCAATATCGGCGTAAAGGTGGTGGGGCTGTACGCCATCACCTCCGCCATCTCCGTATGCATCGGCCTCATCATGGCCAACCTCATCAACCCGGGCCTGGGCTTTGACATGAGCCTGCTGTCCGGCGGGACGGAGTACGAGTCCCAGGAGATGCCCAGCATCGTGGACACCCTGGTGGATATGTTCCCCTCCAACGTCTTCGAGTCCTTTAGCTCCGCCAATATGCTCCAGATCATCGTCTTTTCCGTCTTCCTGGGCGTTGCGCTCATCCTGCTGGAGAAGCGGGGAGAGCGGCTGGTGACCGCCATTCAGGACCTCACGGAGGCCATGTACAAGATCACCGGCATCGTCATGAAGTTCTCCCCCGTCGGCGTGGCCGCCCTGCTGGCCGAGTCGGTGGGCGAGTACGGCCTGTCTATCTTTGGCCCCCTGGGTAAGCTGATTTTGACGGTATATGCCTCCGACGTGATTCTGGTACTTCTGATGTACGTGCCCATCGTGGCGCTGCTGGCCCGCTTCCCCCTGAGCACCTTCTTCCGCAACATCTGGCGGCTGTGGGTAGTCACCGCCAGCACCACCAGCAGCAGCGGCTCCCTGCCCGTCTCCACCTCCATCACCAACCATGACTTCCATGTTTCCCCCGAGCTCTCCTCCTTTTCCCTGCCTCTGGGGGCCACCATCAACATGAATGGCGGATGCATCTACTACGCCGCCGCCATCGTCATGACCGCCCAGATGTACCAGATTGAACTGAGCCCCGCCTCTCTGCTGAATATCGTCATCTCCACGGTGCTGGTGGCTATGGGATGCCCCGGTGTGCCCGGCGGCGCCATCATTATGACCACCATCCTGCTTACCAACATGGGCCTGCCCCTGGAGGTCGTTGGTCTGATCGCCGGTATCTTCCGTCTCATCGACATGGCCAACACCACCTTCAACGTCACCGGCGACGTGGTCACCACTCTGGCGGTAGCCCGCAGCGAGCATATGTTCGTGGATGAGAGCCATACCGCAGCGAAGAACTAACCCTTGATCTTAACGTTTCGAAAAGGAGAATATTCTTATGCGTCTTGCAACCATTCAATACCGCGGCAAGGAAATTGCCGGCATTGTCACTCCCAAAGGCATCCTGCCCATCGCCGCTTTGAACGCGGCCAAGGGAACGGCCTGGAAAGAAGAAATGTACGCGCTCATCTGCGCCCAACAGGTGCCCGGCCTTACCAAATGGTATAACGAGGGGGGCAAGGAGGAACTGGATTCCATCCCCGGCCTGGTGCCGAAGGAAGAGGTGGTCTACGGCCCCCTGTACCGCAACCCCCGGCGGATCTTCGGTATCGGCCTGAACTATGTGGAGCACGCCAGCGACATCGGCTCCGCCGCTCCCACCGGCTTCCCCGGCAGCTTTTTCAAGATGGCCGACACCCTCATCGGCCCGGGGGACGCCATCCACATGCCCGCCATGAAGGAGGCCCAGAAGACCACCGCCGAGGCAGAGTTGGGCATCATCCTGGGCAAGGACTGCCGGGATGTGCCGGAAGAGGACTGGGAGAGCGCTGTGGTAGGGTACACCACCATCCTGGACATGACCGAGGAGTCCATCCTCAAGGGCAACGACTACGTCAGCGGCAACCCCCGATACCTGTGTATCGTCAAGAACTTCCCCACCTTCTTCTCCTTCGGCCCGCAGCTGGTCACCCCCGACGAGGTGCCCGACGTGCTGAAGCTGGAGGTCCAGTCGGTACATAACGGGGAAGTGTACGCCAAGAACACCGTGGACCACATGACCCACAAGCCCGCCCGTCTGGTGTCTCTCCACAGCAGCATCCAGGGCTGGTATGCGGGAGACGTGCTGGCCAGCGGAACGCCCCGGGCCTTCCAGCTCCAGGAGGGGGATGTGGCGGAGTGCCGCATTGTGGGTCCGGATGGCTTTGAAATGGAGCCCTTGCGCAACCCTGTCATTGATCTGAAAAAACATCCGGAACTGCAATAAATCCATCTGTATGAGGAGGAATTCGTTATGAAAGCTACTTTTGTTTTGACTCCCGCGGAGGCCCGGCGCCTCATTGCCAAGGCGGTCATCCAGACCCCTGAGTTCCAGAAGGCCTGGAAGGACGCCTATGTGCTGCTGGCCGGCGGTACCACCAACGCCTTTATTGCTCAGGAACTGGGCTATGACGTGGAGCCTGGAGCGTGCACCGTGGGCATCAGCTGCGCCGGCATGCTGTGCGTCACTGAGCCTTCTACCCGCAAGAGTTTCCCCACCGTGTTCTACAAGGGACAGCCAGTGGACAAGAAGTTTGACGAGGCGCTCCAGGACTACCACGCCGACACCGTTATCATCAAGGGGGCCAACGCCTTCGATCTGGACGGTCACGTAGGTGTCATCACCTCCGGTTTCAACGGCGGCACGGTTCCCAACTTTATTGGCTATATGACCAGCAAGGGGCTGAAGTTCATCTGCCCGGTGGGCTATGAGAAGCTGGTGCCCAGTGTGCCCGCCGCCAGCAAAGCTCTGGGCGGTGCCAGCCACATCGACATCTCTATGGGCGCCGACCCCGGTATGTACTGTCTGAGCAGTGCCGACATCCTCACCGAGGTGGAGGCCATCAAAATGATGTTCCACTGCGATGCCAAGGTGGTGTGCGCCGGCGGCATCGGCGGCAACGAGGGCGCCCACTACTGGGCGGTAGACGGCGAGGAAGCCGACGTGAAGGCTATGGTAGAGTATCTGGAGAAGAACATTAAGGGGGAACCCCCTGTCAAGGGCAACCGGGGCAACTGCGACAACTGCCGCTATCCCGGCTGCCGCTATAACGGCAAGGGCAAGCCCGCCTGGATCAAGGACTAAGGCGGAGGATTCCGTCCTTGCCTGCCTGTTCTGTGGAGTGGCAGTTTATCTGAGCAGCGGCAGCCATTTATCTGCCGACGAAAAAATGGGCTGAGGAAATATTTCCTCAGCCCATTTTTTGCCTTTGAATTTCAAACGGCCCGGCTTGTCTGTTATGCCTGGGAAAACAGAACCCTCACACTTCCCATGGCACAGTTTGCGTGGATAGTCTTTCCGCTTCCGTTGTCAATGGAGTGGCTTCCCTTAACGCCGGCAAAAGTTTGAACGCCGATCTGTACGTGGCCCAGCTGGTAGGAGACCTGATAATTAAAGTCGGCCTGGTTCCCCTCCAGCTGCAAGGTGGTTGCGCCCTGCTGATGGTCCAGCTCTATTGTTCCATCAACACGGCCGGAAAATTGGATGGCTCCTTTTTCACAAGTGGTATGCAGATCACGGACGGCCAGATTTTCTGCTGTCAGAGCTCCTCCCCAGGTGGTAAAGGTAGCCTGCTGAAAGAAAGCGTCCTTGGGTACGGATACGACAACGGGGGCGCTTCGGGTGGTGTTGACGGATACGGTATAGATCCCGTTCTCACAGGATATCTGACAGTCGCTCTCGTTGCCGTCCTGGAGCGCGAATTCCTCCCCTTGGACGATCCGCAGCGCACCCAACTGGACAGAGCAGCTCAACTCAGCTGCCTGGTCCGTATTCTCAGCCGGTCCGGTGCCGCTTTGTGCTGCATGGGATGTACTGGACTGGGATGTTGCGGATTGGGATGAAACGGGAATTGTCGGGGCGCTCTCTTTCTGCCAGAGAAGGAACACCGCGCCTCCGAGAAAGATCACTGCAATCAACAAGAGAACGAGCAAAATATTTGTAAGTTTATTCATATATAGACCGCCTTATGATAGAGTTGCAGGAAGAAAACGTGATAGAGGCAAAGCAGCAGCACCTGCCGCACAGATACCTCGGACAAGGGCTGTGCGCCGATTGGGAAAAAGAGGAAATCTGTTTTCGTGCAAAAAGACGCCGCGAACGAGAACGTACGCGGCGGCGTGGTGACCCAGCGGAGATTCGAACTCCGGACACCCTGCTTAAAAGGCAGGTGCTCTGCCGACTGAGCTACTGGGTCAAGATAAAATTGGCAGGGATGGCTGGACTCGAACCAGCGAGTGAGGGAGTCAAAGTCCCTTGCCTTACCACTTGGCTACA
>CALWYB010000030.1 GCA_944385665.1 uncultured Oscillospiraceae bacterium | reverse complement strand
GAGCTGGTGAAGAAGATGCAGAAGTCCGGCGCCAAGGCCTACCTGGTGAACACCGGCTGGAACGGCACCGGCAAGCGTATCTCCATCAAGGACACCCGCGGCATCATTGACGCCATCCTGGACGGCTCCATCCTGAAGGCGGAGACCAAGACCATCCCCTACTTCAACCTGGCCGTCCCCACCGAGCTGCCCGGCGTGGACACCAACATCCTGGATCCCCGCAATACTTATGCCGATCCCACCGAGTGGGACACCAAGGCCAAGGACCTGGCTGCCCGCTTCGTGAAGAACTTCGCCAAGTACACCACCAACGACGCCGGCAAGGCTCTGGTTGCCGCCGGTCCCAAGGCGGAGTAATCCCCTCTCCTATCCAACGGTTTTTCGGGGCGCCGCGGCTGCGGCGCCCCGCTTTTTTGAAGTGAGGTAACATGAAGCGATATCAAACTTCTGAGACCCTGCCCGTGGGTCTCCTGCTGGCCCTGGCGGGTGGCCTGCTGGATGCTTACAGCTACTTGAACCGGGGACAGGTCTTCGCCACCGCGGAGACCGGCAACCTGGTGCTGCTGGGCATCAACGTGTCCATGGGCAACTGGTCTCAGGTCCTACACTATCTGCTGCCTGTGCTGGCCTACACCGCCGGCGTATTGGTCACCGAGCTGCTCCGCCGCCATCTGGAGGACGAGGGCGGCTGGCTCCACTGGCGGCAGTATCTGCTGCTGGTGGAGTGTGTGGTCATCGCCGTGGTGGCCTTTCTCCCCCAGACCCTCAACCCCCTGGCAAACCTGATGATCTCCTTTGCCAGCGCGGTACAGGTGGACTCCTTCCGGAAATTCAACGGCTGCGGCTGCGCCACCACCATGTGCACCGGCAACCTGAGAAGCGGCACTGAGCACCTGTTCTTCTACCTCTCCCACCGGGAGCGGGACGCACTGAACAAGGTGGGGCTGTACTACGGACTGATCCTCAGCTTTGTCACCGGCGCGGTTCTGAGCGGTCTGCTCACCCACCTGTTCCACAGCCGGACGGTGCTGGCGGCCTGCATTCCCCTGCTCATCGCCTTCGGGATGATGTTCCAGGAGCGGATCCATCGAGAAGAAGCATAAAAGACGGCCTGCGGAAGCTTCCGCAGGCCGTCTTTTTCATGTACTCAGAATCTTCTGGTAGTTGGTCCGGTCGGTATCCCCCTCGGTGCTGATGCACAGCACCCGGGATCTTTCATCCAGCCCCAAGGTCCAGCACAGGTCGTGGAACTCCTCCTCCTGGAGAATGCCCGCCAGAGTGCCTACCCCCACCGCTCCCGACTCTCCGGAGACGATGGCCGGGTCGCTGCCCCGGGGCTTGCCCAGCAGCCGCATCCCCAGAGCGGCGTAGTCGTCCGAGCAGGACAAAAAGGCGTCGGCGCAGGGGCCCAGGATGTCCCATGCCAGGGTGCAGGGCTCTCCGCAGCACAGCCCCGCCATCATGCTGTGCATCTCGCCGGTCACCGGGTGCATCTGGCCGTCTGCCGCTTTGGCGGTGCGGTAGAGGCAGTCGGCCTGGTCGGGTTCTACAATAACAGTAACGGGACATCCCTTTCCCCACCGGCACAGGGCGCTGCCCAGCACCGAGGCGGCAAAGCTGCCCACGCCGGCCTGGAGAAACAGGTGGGTAGGGGGTTCTTCCCCGGCCTGCGCCAGCTGGTCAAAGATCTCCCCAGCCAGGGTGGTGTAGCCCTCCATGATCCAGCCGGGGATCTCCTCGTACCCCGGCCAGGCGGTGTCCTGAATGAGCACCCAGCCGTTCTCCTCCCCCTTCCGGGCGGCCAGACGCACTGCGTCGTCGTAGCTGAGGTCGGTGATCTCCGCCTGAGCCCCTAAGGCCCGGATGTTCTCCAGCCGCTCCCGGGCGCTGCCCTTGGGCAGGTAGACCACCGCCTGCTGGCCCAGCTCCCGGGCCGCCCAGGCCACACCCCGGCCATGGTTCCCGTCGGTGGCGGTGACGAAGGTGACCGCGCCCAGCCGCTCCCTTGCTTCCGGGGCGGTAAGGGCGGGAAAGGTGAGCTGGTCCCCGGTCAGGCCCAGCCTCTCCCCCATCCACCGGGCAATTGCATAGCTGCCCCCCAGGGCCTTGAAGGCGTTGAGGCCGAAGCGCTTGGATTCGTCCTTCACCCACAGCTTGTCCACCCCCAGCTCCCGGGCCAGGGCGGGCAGGGAAACCAGGGGCGTGGGCTGATAACCGGGAATGGTGCGGTGAAAGGCCATGGCCCGCTCCACCGCCTCCTGGTCGGTATGGGCCAAGGCGGCGGACTTGGGCTGGGTTGTGTGGTTCAGGCAGTAGTTCATAAGCTCCTCCTCTCACCCCGGGGCCGGACACGTCCGGCGGGCGTGTTCTTGCCGCCATTATACCACAGGGGCTACTCCCCTGTCATCCGGGCAAAAAAATCGGCCGCCCCGAAGGGCGGCCATCGTTTCCTATGTGCTCTCAGCAGCAGCCGCAGCCACCGCAGCCGCCATTGCCGCCGCCGTTGCCGCAGCTGTTCCCACTGCCGTTGCCGCAGCAGCAGCACAGAATGAGGATCAGGATGATGATCCAAAGGCAGCCCCCGCCACCAAAGCCGTTAAAGCCGTTATTGCAGCACCCCATGATGAGTACCTCCTGAGACTGAAATTTTGAGGCGGCTGTGAGCCGCGCTCCAACTCATACTATGTACCCGGGGCAAAAGGGTGCCAGAAAAAATCCGCCTGGGCAACGCCCAGGCGGATCACGGAGTGATTCAGCTCAGAAACTGGTTGTTGAAATTCATGAGGATCCCGGCCACTTCGGCCCGGCTGGCCGTATCGGCGGGACGGAGGGTGTTCTCCGCCGAGGGGGTGATCAGGTTGTTGGCCACCGCCCAGGACACCGCGTCCCTGGCCCAGTCGGCCACCTGGTCGTAGTCGCCGTACTGGGTAAGGTCGGCCTGGCCGGTGAGCTCCATCCCCAGCTGGGAGGCGGCAAAGCCCCGCAGCATCACCAGCACCTGCTGGCGGGTGACGCTCTGCTCAGGGGCGAACAGGCCGCCGCCCATCCCGGCGGTCACCCCCTGGGAGGCGCCCCAGCTCACATAGGGGGCGTACCAGCTGTCGGGAGACACATCGTCAAAGGTGGCCGTGGCACTGTCCATCTGGTCCTGGGGAGAACCTGCCAGACGGTAGAGGACAGTGACCAGCATGGCCCGGTCCATGGTGACGCCGGGACCGAAGGTGTCCGCGCTCATGCCGGAGAACAGGCCCTTGTTGTAGACAAATTTCACCGAGGCGTCATACCAGTCCCAGGAGGCCACATCCACAAAGGGAAGGTTGGCGGCGGCACTGTCGGCAAAGGTGTAGCTGCCCTGGACGCCCAGATACATAACCCCCGAGGCCACTGTCACCTGGGCGGTGGTGTCCTCCCCCACCAGGTAGCGGTGCCCCGCCGTCAGCCGGGAGCCGGAGGCCACCAGAATCCCGTCGGTGACGTCAATGACCACACCGCTGTGGGTCACCTGGGCGGAACCGGCGATGGACAAAAAGCCGGAACCGGTGGGCAGATCGATCACATCCCCCTGGGTGAAGGTGCGGCTCTCCAGGGTGTCGCTGTACAGGCCGCCCCCCTGTCCATCCTCCAGCTTGGCCAGCGCCTGGTCATAGGCGTCCTGGAGGGGTTTGGTGGCGGTCTGCTCCAGCTGGGTCTGGGCGGAGGGCAGGAAGGTGTTTTGCAGATAGCTGAGAGAGACCAGGCTGTCCCCTGCCCTCGGGGCCGGGGCGCCTGCGGCTGGTGCCGCGGTGAGGACCAGCGCCCCCGCCGCAACGGCGATTTTTTTGTGCTTCATGTCTCGTCCTTTCCCTCTTCTTGCTCCCGCTCATCCTCCCGCTGGGAGATCATATAGCTCAGGGCAAGCAGGCTGTCGGAAAAATGTACGCTTTCCACCACCACGTCCTCGCCGGGAAAGGCGATCTCGCAGTTGGTAAAGTTCCAGATGCCGTGGACGCCTGCGGCCACCAACCGCTCCCCCATCTCCAGGGCGGCGGACTTGGGCACGGTGAGCACCCCCACGCTTACTGGATTTTGCCGCAAAAAATCCTCCAGGGTGTCGGCGTGGTAGACCGGTACCCCGGCGATCTGAGAGCCTACCGTCTTCTCCTGTACATCGAAGGCGGCCAGCAGCTGAAATCCATTGTTGAAGAATTTAAAGTTTTCAATCAGGGCACGGCCCAGGTTGCCTGCCCCCAGCACCACAATGGTGTGTCCCCGGTTGATGCCCAGGATCTCGCCGATCTGCTCCTTTAATCCATCCACCTTATAGCCGTAGCCCTGCTGGCCGAAGCCGCCGAAGCAGAACAGGTCCTGGCGAATCTGGGAGGCGGTCAGCCCCATGGACTTGCCCAGGGCGCTGGACGAAATGCGGATCACACCCTTGCGCTGCAGCTCAGAAAGCTGGCGGTAATACCGGGGCAGACGCCGGATCACCGCCGTAGATACTCTGGTGTTGCGCTTCATAATCCCGCTCCAATTCTCGAAACTTTTGTCTACAGTTTACCCCATCCCTCTTTTTCTGTCAAACCATTTTCCCCCTGCCCCTCTGGAAATCCATGCCGCTCCCTACATCATCCGCAGGATCTCTTTCTTGAGCCGGGCAATGATCCGCTTCTCCAGCCGGGAGATGTAGGACTGGGAGATGCCCATGCGGTCGGCCACCTCCTTCTGGGTCTGCTCCTCCCCGCCCCCCAGGCCAAAGCGCAGGGTAATGATGGTGCGCTCCCGCTGATCCAGCTTCTCCATAGCCTGGCGCAGCAGCTGCCGGTCCACGTCGGCCTCAATGGGCCGCATGACCAGATCCCCGTCGGTGCCCAGGATGTCGCTGAGGAGCAGCTCGTTGCCGTCCCAGTCGGTGTTCAGCGGCTCGTCAAAGGAGAGCTCCGTCTTCTGGCTGGAGGTTTTCCGCAAAAACATGAGAATCTCGTTTTCGATGCACCGGGAGGCATAGGTGGCCAGCTTGATGCTCCGGGCAGGCTGGTAGGTGCCCACCGCCTTGATGAGACCGATGGTGCCGATGGAGATGAGGTCCTCAATGTTGATACCGGTGTTTTCAAACCGCCGGGCGATATAGACCACCAGACGCAGGTTGTGCTCGATAAGAGCCTGCCGGGCCTGGGTGTCCCCCTGCTGGAGGCGGCCGATCAGCTCCCCCTCCTCCTCCCGGCTCAGGGGAGTGGGCAGGGTGTCGCTGCCCCCGATGTACATGATCTTTCCCGGCCATCCCAGTCCAAACCGGGCCAGCAGGGCCAACAGCCGCGCCTTCCACGTTATGTTCATCATCCATCCATCCTTTCAGCATTCCCCCAGCAGGGCGGCGTAGCCGCCCCCGTCGGACACGGGGTTGGGGGACAGGGCCACCACCATGGCTCCCCGGTCCTCCCCGTCCACCACCGCCCGGTCCACCCGCACCGCCAGCAACAGCCCCCGGTCCACCCCCACCGACCGGTAGGGCAGCAGGCGGAAGCGGCCCCCCGCGGCGGTCAGGCCCTCCAGCGCCCCCGCCGGGTCCCGGAGGGCGGCGCCGTCCGGGCGCTGCTCCGGAGGAAACAGATCCATCAGCCGCGCTCCCTCTACCACCATCACCCCCCGGCCGGTCACCGGATCGGTGAGGGTGTTCCCTGTGTCGGTAAGGGCGGTGAGCTCCACCGCCCGCTCCCCCAGCTCCAGGCGCACCTCCTTCAGTTCTCCTGTAAAGCGAGCATGCCTGCCAGCTTTTTGGAGCAGCAGGGACAGAGCCGCATAGCATCCCGCCGCCGACAGCAGCACCATCTTCAGGTCCATCCCCGAGTAGATCACGCCCCGGTTCAGACTCAGCCCCGTCCCGCCCAGCAGGGAGATGGCCAGCACCCCTCCGGCAAAGGCGCAGGACAGGGCAAAAAAAATCGCGGTCTGCCGCCCCAGCCTCCGACCTCCCCCAAAGGCAGCCACCGCCATGAGCACTGCTGCCGCCAGGCGGCACAGGGGCCGCTCCAGGAAGCCCAGCCCGGGAAGAAAAATGGCCACCGCGTAGCCCCCTCCCAGCACGGCACCCAGGGCAAAGCGCAGCCGCTCCAGCGGCTCCCCCGCCAGACGGGCGGAGCACAGCAGCAGCAGGTAGTCCACCAGGGCGTTGAGCAGAAACAGGGTGTCCACATAGACGACGGTCATGGCCATCCCCTCCTCTCCCCTGCTTGTCAACACCGTCCATTATAGTGTCTCCCCCCAACGAAAGCCGTCACAACCCGGTGTCGGCAGGGGGAGAATTTTTGTCCCTCCTTGACAATATCGCGGGGCGATATTATAATATCATTAGACGATATCGAAAGACGATATTAGGAGGTGACGCCATGGGAGGTAAAGGCCGCGGGCCCCTCACCGAGCCCATGTTTTACGTCCTCATGGCCTTTCTCCGCCAGGAGATGTGCGGCACCGACATCGCCGCCTTTGTGGAGCAAAAAACCAGGGGCCGGGTCAAGCTTGGCCCGGGGACGCTGTATACACTGCTGAGCAAATTTCAGGACGAGAACCTCATTGAAGAGACCGAAGTGGAGGGGCGCAAGCGCACCTACCGCCTCACGTCCAAGGGCCGGGCGGCCTACCAGGAGGAGGTGGAGCGGCTGCGTGCCTGTCTCCGGGATGCCCAGGAGGAGGAATTGTTATGATCCACACGGTGATCCGCATCACGCCATTTGGCAGCTTTGACATTCCTGGTCTTGAGCGCTGGCTTGGTTCCATGTCTGCCAAGGGCCTTCGCTTTTCCATGACCATCGGCCCGCTGACCTGTTTTGAACGAACGGATATGGACCCGCTTCAAATCCATTTAGAGCCAATCCAGGGCAGCCCTGACGAGGATCCGGAACTGAACGCTATTTATGAGGAGTCTGGCTGGCAATATTGGGGCATATTCCGTAACAACTTTTATGTCTACGCCTCCCCCGATCTGGAAGCCCAGGCTCACACGGATCCCGCCACCCTGGATTACGCCCTGAACAAGTTTTTCCGCCACAAGCTGGTGGAGGGTGTGCTGCTTCTTGTGGCCAATCTCCTTCTGCTCGGACTTTATTGGCAAGGTTCCCCTTGGGAAATCGATCTTCTATGGCTTCGATATTACCCAGTGGAGACCCTGTCCAATGGAAAAACCATTCCCTTCCTGCTGGCCGCCTTGGGATTTCTGCTGCTTGACCTGTCCTATTTGCTGGGGCTGTTTCACCTGATGCATTACCGCCGGGCCATGCAACACGGCGGCCCGGTAGGCGGACAGCCAGGGGTGGGCTGGCTGCTGGCGGCAGGGTGGCTGTTGCTGCTGCCGGTACTGATCAATACCGTTCAGCTTTTTTCCAGAGCCGACTACCGCCCCTATGATCTGGAGGGCTCCGGTTTTGTCACCCTCACCGATATGGAGGGAGACGACTTCCGCCTCTCCGGAACCCCCATGTATAATCCGGACCATATCTCCCACGGAGGCACGCTGCTGGACCCGGAGTATTGGTCCTTCCGGCAGTATGGTTCCTTTGGACCGGACCAGAGCCCATACGACGTTCCTCATCTGGAACTTTCCATCGTCCGCTATCCATTGGAGGAACTGGCCCAACTGCGCGCCGAGGAATGGAGCCGCCAGGAAATCAACGGCTCCGGGGAATATGAGAAGTTGACCGCTGAGTATGGACTGGATGACATATATTACGCCCAGCGGGAAAAACGCATCCACACCAATGAGATCACTGGAGAGTTCCACGCCTTCCTGCCCGGCGGTATCTTCATTTTGCGTCGGGAGAATACCGTACTCTTTGCTGACTACTACGGCCATCAGGATCTGACCGGACATCTGGATAAGTTTGCCGCCATGCTGGAGAACCTTTGAACGGAGGGCTGCGCTATGAAGCAGGATGGTGCCCTGGTAAAGAAATTTGTTCCCTGTCCCCTGTGGGATTTTGCCGGACTGCAGGACTGGCTCAATGAGCAGGCCCGGTCGGGCTATGCTCTGGAGAAGTGGCCGGGCTTCTGGTTCATTGGCAGGGTGATCTTCCGGGAGGACCCGTCGGCTGTCCACGCCCGCTACTGTCTGGACCCCATGCAGGAGCACTTCGGCATCGCAAAACTGCGGGAACAGGCGGCCGGCTACCGAGAACTGGGGTGGCACTATGTGGACAAAATCGGAAATCGCTATGCCATCTACCGCTGCGATGATCCCCAGGCCCCGGATCTCTACACCGACCTGGAGAGCCTGTCCTGGGCCATGAAAAAGCAGGTGCGCTGGGTATGGATTGCCCCGCTGTTCTGGCTGCTGTGGGCCGCGGTCCTGTTACAGGACGAATGGCCCCGGCTACTGCACGAGCGGGAGGCCTTCATCATGGATTTGATCCTCCGGTCCGACCTGCTCATCCCCATCTATCTGTTTATGCTGGCGGCGTTTCTCAACGCCCTGTTCCAGGGCATCAGCGTGTCCTGGGGTGTCTGCAAAGTTCAGGCCAGCCTCCGCCGGGGAGAATGGCCCGCACCACAGCCCCGCCGCTACCCGGAGTTCTGCCATACGCTGGTCTCCGGTTTGATCGTCGGGATGTTTCTCCTGTTTCTCGCTTATCTGGACCTGTCTGGCTCTTTGGAAAGCCAGACTCTGTCCGGCCCGGAGGAGTGGGACTTCCCCCACGTCACTCTGGAGGAGGTCCTCCCTGCCGGGGCCGTGTTCCAAGACTATGTTCACCCGGAGATTCTCCCCTCCGACACCTTCGACCACTCCCAGCTGGCCCCGGAGCAGTACAACGTGGCCCAGGGCGGCATGGTGCGGGTAGGGAACGCCGTCCAGCAGGAGACCCGGCTCCGCCAGGAATGGGTACGCACTCTCACTTCCTCTCTGGCTCAGGCGGTATACCGGGGCAAGGTGGCCGCCCTGCATCGCTCCCTGGAGCTCTACCGTCTCAACTGGGAGAAAAATGTCTCCACCCTCCACCCCAATCTGCCAAACGCCTATGACAGCCTCCGGGAAGAGGAGCTGTCCTACCCCGGCCTGGACGGCCTGACCCGCTTTACTTACCAGTACTCCAACAAAACCACCCCGTCGACTGTCTACATCGGCTGGGCAGACAATCAGGTACTTGTGCTCAACTGCTCCGGTGCGGTGGACAGCCGGGCCGCCTTGGAGCTGCTGGTCCAGCGTCTGGCGGAGGATTGATGTCGGAACGGAGGGATTTTTATGAAGTACGTCCGCAAGCTGGTCCCTGTACCTTCCTACGACATCCCCGGTATGGAGAGCTGGCTGGAGGAACAGGCGGCCCAGGGGCTGTATCTCAAGCGCTATGGTCCCCGGCTGTGCACCTTTACCCGGGATGTCCCCCGCACGTTGCGCTGCCGCCTAGACTACTGCGACACCGACCGGGACCCGGACCCCATTCCCGGCCTTATTGCCCTGTATCGTGAGATGGGCTGGAACTACGTGTGCCGCGTAGGCTCTCTGTTTCTCTTCTGCACTCAGGATCCCCACGCCCCCGAGCCCCACACCGATCCCCAGACTCATGCCCAGCTTTTGAAACAGCTGGAGGGGCAAATCAAGCGCGTGTGCTCCTTTTTCGCTTGGATGCTGGTCCTTTTCTTTTCCCTCTTTCTCTTTGGAATTCTGAAATATGGATCTCCCCTCGTTGCCCTGGCTCAGGGCGCACTTGCCAACGTAGGTCTTTTCCTTGGCCTTATCCAACTGATCAAGGTCATTCCTGCCCTGCTGGACTGGCGGCGGGTCCATCGAATGGTTGCCGCCCTGGAGGCAGGTATTCCTCTGACTCCTATCCCCACTGCCTCCCGCCGCCGCAGGGTGCTCCATCTGATTGCTCTGGTCCTGATTCCCCTTGTACTGTGTCTTTCTCTGGCCTATCTGTTGCTTCCACACCCGCAAACCCGCTGGTCCCTGGGCGCAGAGGGCCACCCAGGAGACTTTACTCCGGTCCTTCTCTCTCAGTGGGAGGGCTCGGACTACCGCCCTGACCTTTGGGAAATGGACGGCGTTACCATTCTTAATTCCTGTCAATGGGATATGACCCTCCTGTGCCCCACACGATGGCAGGTGCAGCAAAGGGGAAACATTGGTCCGGAGACGGTTTGCCTGGAGCTTTACTGGTACCACCCGATTCTTCCCGCCCTGGACCAGCCTCTGGCCCGGGATTTGCTGTCCTACCTGACCTCCCACGAGCAGGACACCCGGCAGGTGAGCGAGCCTCCTCTTGGCCCGTGGACCGTGACAGAACACCAGGTGGCAGGTGCGGACTATCTGGCCACCGCTTACAACCCGAACAGCGCCAATCAATATGCCGTGGCCGCGGGAAACGGCCGGACCGTGTCGCTCAGTTATCAGGGACCACAGAATCTGGAAGATCATCTGGAGGAAATCGCGGCCATGCTGGCCGTACCCACTCAGGCATAAAAAATGGCCGCTTTCGCGGCCATTTTTTATGCCTTACTGAACTGATAGAGAATGGTAGCCAGCTGGTTGCGGGTCACATGGCTCTCCCACATGGGCCGCCCCTGGCCATCCCCGGTAATCAGGCCCTGATCCAGGGCCCACTGCCGGGCCTCCCCTCCCCAACTGGGGTCTGGCTGACGGTCGGCCAGCTTGTCCAAATAGGTCTGGAGCATTTGCTCAAAAGTCTCCTGGGTCACTTCGTCCTCCTCCTTGTTGTAGGCTCTGGCATCCACCCACCAGTAGTATTTGGCCTGACTGAAAAAGGTGTAGGGATCTCCGTTGAGGCGCTCCGGCCGGGTAGAGGCCGGGTCGTTGATTCGGATTTTCCCGTCCTCCCACCACACCACCACAAAATGCCCGCTGGAGGTCCACAGCCCCTTGCCCATCAGGGCGATGATGTAATAGCCCTGGTCCAGCAGTTCCAGCATTTTTTTGTGGTTGCTGTGGGCTGGTTTGCCATAGGTATTCACCCAGCTGAGCTGATCGCAGTCGATTCCGAAGGCAGCAAACTGGGGCTTAAAGTAGCTGTAATAGGTCCCTTGATTCAGCGCCTTATAGCCGTGCTCCACGCTCCAGGCACAGGCGTCTTTGGGGGTAAAGGTCTGGCCGGTGAGGGTCTCAATGAGCATGGCCGCCGCGGTGGGACCGCACCCGGAGCCCCCGATGGTGGCCGTCTCCCCGGGCACTTGGTAAGGCAGCGCCGCCCACCGGGAGTCGGTCTGCAAATAGGAGACAGGCTGTTTATTCATTGGCCGCCCCCTGGTTTCCCTTTTGGCTCTGGGTGCCAAAATAGAAGGAGACCACCATTAAAAAGACTGTGAGAAAATCGCTGCCCGAGATCCCTCCCGTAACCGACTGCCAGGCAAATACCGCTGTCAATACCAGGGTCAGGATACTCTTGACAGTCAGCAGCGCCGCCAGGCGCTTACATACCGTTTCCCACATGGTTCCCACTCCTCTCATTTCTTAACTCCGGGCCGATTTCAGGTCCCGGATGTCGTGCTGGACCTCGGTCATCTGACCCTCCAGGCGGTAGGTGCGCTCCACCACGTTGTTGTGGGCGGCCACCTTTTTCTCCAGCTGCTCAATGCGATAGGTAGTCAATTTGTTGGATACCAAAATCCCCCCAAAGGTGCCCGCCAGGGTTCCGATGAGGGACATCCCAGCCACAGCCAGGCTGGTAAAGTCCATTAGCCTGTCACCCCCTGCACCTCTTCCACCGTGCCGAGATCCTCCCAGCCCTGGGGATAGGCGTCTGGGGTCCAGGAATTACTGTCGATGTTCGAGCGCCACACATGGCCGTCCGCAGTGCAAACCTCGCCGCTGCCGTACAGTCCCCGGCTGCCCTGAGGCGTCTGGTAGGGCTTGGCTTTGGCGGGGTCGGTGGTGTGACAGATATCCCACAGGCTTACCGCCTGGTCGGGGCTCCAGCCGGGCTGCTGGGTGGCGTCGTGCTGCTGCCACAGCTTGTACACCTGGCCCTGCCACTTGTAGGGAGTACCTACCGGCACCTGGGAGTAGTCCCGCTGCCGCCAGGTAGGGATGGCCTCCTCCTGGCCGATGAGGGCGGTACCGTCGGCAGAGCCGTCCACCGCCTTGGCGGCCAGAGCCGCTGCGTCGGCTGCGCCCCGCGCTCTCAGTTCCTCCTGGGCCATGGTCACGATATCAGCCATTGCTCTCCACTCCTTCCCTATAGGCCGTCTCCAGCTTTTCCTCCACCTGCTGGGCGGTGCCGCTCTCCTCCAGGGCCTGGATGGTCTGCTGCTGGCTCTGGATGGCGGCCTCCTGACTGGCCAGTTCCTGAGCCTGGGCCTGGATCGTCCCATCCTTCTCTGCTACCTGGTTCTCCAGCTCGGTCACTTGGGCCTCATAGCCCGCCACGTCTCCCAGATACTGCCGGGCTACCTGGAGCTCCACGGTATAGCTGCGGGTGGCGGCGCTGTATCGGATATCGGCCACCGTAAAGCCGTAGCCCACAGGCAGGATACAGGCCCCCTGAATGTCAGGCTTGTCCCACTGGATGGCCTCAATGTCCTCCAGGGAGGCAAACTCCCGCTCAAATACCGCCAGATACGTCCCGTTGCTGCCGCCCCGCATCACCAGTCCGCAGGTCACCCCGCCGATTTGGAGCTGGTCTCCGTACAAACTCATAGCGTCTCTCCTTTCCTGTTTTTGAGGAATCCTCCTCTACCTTTCGGGGAAAGGGAACTTTTTTTGCATGTCTGCATACAACAAAAGGGCCGCCCCCATGGGGCGGCCCGGAAGGTTGGCGTCAGCTGCC
This sequence comes from uncultured Oscillospiraceae bacterium, assembly GCA_944385665.1. Classification (GTDB taxonomy): domain Bacteria; phylum Bacillota; class Clostridia; order Oscillospirales; family Oscillospiraceae; genus Lawsonibacter. The sequence continues at coordinate 16,350 of CALWYB010000030.1, read as the reverse complement.
TGCCCGCACGTCCTGGTAGTCCACAGACTTGGGGGCGGCGCAGTGGTTGGGCGGGAAGAACTCGCCCACCGGGAACTGCACCTTACGGAACAGCTCGCAGGGGTCCTCCTGCTTGCAGTCACAGCCGCAGTCGCAGTCCTTCTCCGGCATACAGTAGTCGTAGGCGGGGATCAGGATCTGGGTGTCCCGCTCCAGGCGGATGATGGAGAACTGCCCCAGGGTAACGTACAGGCGGTGCACATCGCCGCCGGTGACCAGCTCCTCAGGGAAGCAGGCGCACACGGCAGGAGGAATCTCGCAGCAGCTGTCGTTGTGGCGGCACTGGCACACATCCACCAGCTTGAGTCCCAGAATAATGGGGTCCACCGACTCCACCACGGCAGTGGGGGCATTGGTGGCAGGCAGACCCTGGAGATCACCGCCCTTGGCATTTGCCTGGGAGGTAAACACCTTGGCGCTGCCTTCGCTGCCAAAGAGGATAGCCCGCTTGTCAAAGACGGCCAGACCGGTGATCTCCACGGGGCGGGCGGCGCCCACAAAGGCGTCGGCGGTAATGCGGTAGAAGTACCGCACATCCACGGTGTAGAAACCCCGGTTAAAGGTGACGGGCTCCACGTCGATGTACGCATACAGCAGCTCGGCGCAGCCCGCCTTCACCGACACGGCCCGGTCCAGGACCTCCTGGCAGCCCCGGGTGGGGTAGACCCGCAGGTCCTCAATACAATCTTTATCGGAAGATATAGCGTCTTATATATTTTTTATTTATACAGTATAAACCATGCACCGTCTCATCGAACTGAAGAAACAATTGTCTTATATGCATCAAAATGTACACTTTTTAGCTAAAACTCCACACTATTAGAAAAAGGCTTCCTCGCATCCGGCTTGCGAGAAAACCTTTTTTAAACACCTACTGCATTAGCTTATTTTTTCTTATTGCCTTTGCTAACCCAGATAGGGAATGCACGCTTGCCATAGTCTTTGGCATAAATACGTACCCCATCTTTAGTGGTTATCCAACTTCTGAATATCCACATAGAGTTCCCTCCTTTGTCAAGATATTTATATAAAAACATCTTGCACAGGCGAGAAAATTGTGCTACTATGAACTTGCTACAGTACCATAAGTAGGCCAGACACAAGTGATTTTTCCTGAGCAGAGGATGGAATTTTGTGTTGGTCGGCGGTCAGGCTTTTGAGCTTGACCGTTTTTTCTTTTGCATACGTTTTTTCTCTTTACGTGATTTAACCTTGGCTAGTACCCGTAATTGTCGCTCAGCAATCTCATAAGATACACCACAGAGTTTTCCAATTTTTCTTACTCCTAACCCATCGATAAGATTGATCGGAGCTAGCAACTCAGCAGCAAAAACATTGGCCTGCCTTTCTGGATCAAAATCTGGAGGTATTTTTTGGCCAGGATCTAATTTAGCATACCGAACGCTCTTTTCATCATGGAAATAATAGTGTCCCAACTCATGTGCTAAAGTAGAACGGGCCCACCAGTATCCTGAAATAGCCGCCTCATATACAGAGCTCTTGACTCTTATCACATTGAGGCTTGGCGCATACTCAGCTTGAACTCCAGGTAAGTCCACATCCTCAAGCACTTCAATATAAAAGGTAGGGTCAATTTCAGGTAATACATTCTCCAAAAACTCTACAATTGGAAAATATAAGGTTTTATTTAAACCCAATTTAACCCGTAGCAAATAAGTATCTCGGCGAATACTATTTCTATCGCGCGGAGAGGCTAATCTTACCAAAGGCTTGTCATCGTGCACGCTGCTTATTCCCCCTTTTTTCTGTCTTCAATTTCATAGAAGACATAATTCTTTCCAAATCTTTGTCATCTAGGCCATCCAGGGCTCTTGCAAAGGAAAGTACAGCACTTCTCTTTTGGGGAGAAGCATTCGCTAACGATATGGTTATATCAGAAACAGACTCATCTGCTGCCTTTTGCAAACTAATATGTTCCTCTGGACTCAGTAAATAATTTGAGACAATCTTACTTACCCAATCTTGCGGAATCCGTCTCTTTCCAGTTTCTACTGCAGATAAATAAGCAGAAGAAACCCCCAAAGCGTTAGCCATATCTTTCAGAAGTTGCTGCCTATCGATACGAATTTTCCGAAGCGCTTTACCAAATTCCGTTAACATGGGAGGCCACCCCTTTCTACATCGTGCATTATATCATATTCTGTTTTTTCTGTCAACAGCTTTTGTAAATTTATATCACAAAAACAGCTCCTCCACTTAACTTGGAGGAGCTATTTTTATTTATATCAATTCTCATTTATCCTGGCAGCCATCACAGCCGCCCGGGCCATAACCATTCCTTCCTCCCGGGTCATAAGATCTCCGGGGCGAGATCCGTCCGAAGAGATCCCAAGCGCCACCGCATCAGCCACCAGCGCAGTCATGGTAGCCTCTTTGGCCGCCAACTCCTTGCGGTATCGAACCATGTACTCCTTCCACTGTTCATAAGTCAGCATCTCGCCCTCTCCCTCCATCGCCCGGGCCACGTCGGCCCGAAACGTATCCATACTCTTTCCATGAATGGGGAACCAGTGCATCACATCGGCGTGGTTGCTGGCCACACCCCGGGTGTGGCCCTCGCTGTGGCAGATCACAACCCCATCCGCCTGGGGGTCCAGGCCGTACTGCTTGCACAGGTCGGCCGTCAGCTCCACGGCCGTCTGGTACACCGCTCCAAAGTAGCTGGCGTCCTGCAGGCCGTCCTCGCAGATCTCAAAGGAGATGTGGGTGTCGTTGGCGCTGCCCCGGCTCCCCTTGCCGCAGTGCCACCCCCGGCGGTCCCAGGGCAAGGTCTGCACCACCCCCACGCTGCCGTCGGCCAGCTTGCCGATAAAGGCGTGGACGCAGGCCCCGGTGCCAGACATATCCCAATGGTTTCCCCCGGTGTTATAACCAATCCCCTCGCTGCCCGGCACATACCGGCTCAGGCTCGGATTGTTGGCCCCGGTGGAGTGGACCATCACCCCCTGAGGAGCGATGGTCCGTCCGGCCTTGTAGCAGTCATTGCGGGTCAGGATCTGAGTATAGAAGTTCATGTGTCCTTCGCCTCGCTTTTCAGCCACCCCGCCTGCTCCACCAGCTGCTCCAGTTTGTCATACCCGAACATGGCCGCATAGGACACAGCGAATGCCAGGGCGACCAGGGCGGCGATCATCCACCCGGTGATGACAAATTTATAATATGACCACAGGGCAAAGCCGGCGCCCGCCGTCACCAGCACCGCCACCAGGAAGGCCAGCAGGTTGGTGGGGATCCAGTCATACAGCAGGCTCTTGAGCACCTGCACGATAAGATTGGTCACCAGGGTGAGGACCAGCACCAGGGCCAGCAACATGGGGATGTACACAGTAAAATCAGACATCGTTTTTCTCCTTCGTAGTACCGGTAATTTTCTCTCCGGCTTGGTTGATTGCGTCTTTGCTCACCTTCAGCAGCCTCGTCATCCACCCAGGCACCGGAGCGCCCATAGCCACCGCGTTCTCCGTGATGCTCCCCAGCTCTGTCACTACATACCACACCAGCACGATAGGACACACCAGGCCGCTGTACGCAAAGGGCAGCTGCACCGCTGGGATGTTCGCCAGCAGGCAGGAGATCAGCAGATCGGCCCCGGCGGCCACCAGCACCACCACGATCATCCCCGCTTTGTGCCAGATCCCTTCTCGGGCCTTGGCGCTGGACCACTCCCCCTCCTTGGCCGCCGCAGCCGAGCCGGTGATGTAGTCCACGACCATGCAGATCACCCAGCCGATGACCAGCCAGCCGATCCAGCCCCACAGGCCGGTGAGGGCGCCGATGACAGCGACCACGGCCACTTTCCAAGTCTCAACCGTATCCATATAGATCTTCCTCGCTTTCATATGTAATACTTTGGCTTTTCTCCACCGGCTACCGTCCACCGGAGCCAGTCAAACACCGGAATAAATACCAGACACAGAGCCCACCAGGCCAGAGAAAAGGGCATGCATATCTGCCCCAGCCAAACTTGTGAGATCTATTTCGATCACCTCCTGCGCGCCGAAAGGGTGCTTGTAAACCGCTACATATCAAAAGTAACCGAGGCGGATGTATCACTTATGTATCCACCGTTGTGCATATCTTCTGAGCCACCCCCAAGAACCGCTCCCCCTCTAAATGTAAAAATATAAGGGTAACCATTGGAACTCCAAACATAAAACCAACCGTTTACTGGCATTTGTACGGTTGTATTCCCATAACTTGCTACATAAGCTATTTGCCAGTCGATGAACCCGGGTTCTTGATATGATACCCGAATTGAGGATGAACTTTGATTTCTAAATGTTACGCTGGCCACCTGCGTATCAAGCACTTCTGCGGTCCCCGCAACACCAAAGATAGAGACGCCAGATTTGATATTCTCGGGAGTCAAATTAGCATCACCGACAACCGTTACATCCCCGGTGGTATATTTGCCAGCGGATACCGCAGTCTGCGCAGAGCTCCCGGGAGTAATTTCGGCCTGTGGCTGGGTATCAAGCTGCTGCTGCGCCGATAACTGGCCCCCTGAGACATACCCTGTGGCCTGGTTAGAAGTCGCTGTAATAAGTCCAGCATTAGAGACAGAGATAGCAGGAGTGGCCTGTTGAGCCGTGGGAATAGTTCCCGTGATTTTTCCGTCCGAACCATACGCCGTCTTACCGCTGAGAATGTCTCCAGCAGTCGCAGTCGCGTCACTGGTGTCCGTCCCAGTCTGAATGCCAAGAATTTCATCCGCGAAATCGGGGGCAGGAATAGGGCTGCTAGATCCTGTTTTTTGGCGGATGGCGTTGGCAATCCCAGATAAAAAATCAGTCAGAGTCATGTCAATAGTTCGCCTCCAAGGCGTTGCCGATAGCGGTGTCAACGTAAGATTTTGCATCGGACAATGCCTGAGCCGCACTGCCAGCGGGATCTGCCCTGACCTGAGCCGCTGTCACTGCATGCGGATTGTCCTTATTGTTCACATGGTTCTCCAGAGCTTCCGCACCTTTCGTTTCCTTGGCGTCAATCAGGGCACGAATATCCGGATGGGCAGCTTCATCCGTATTATGCTGCGCGATCTGGTCAGGAACGTCAGGGGCAGAGATATTTTCTACCGCTTGATCTACATACGCAAACACATCGGTGTTTTTACCATGAGGATCATACACAGCCTTGAGCATATCTCCTACTCCATCGCCATCTGCCCCGTTGTATACCTGAAATTGGCCTCCGGTGCTTCCATCTGTAAGGACGACCTCATATGTATCGGTAGTCCCCGGCGCATGGGTCCCGCTTACTTGCCGGATATCCTGTACGCTGGTTCCTGGCTCACCCTTTGCTCCTGGCGTTCCCTGCTCGCCCGGCGTTCCAGTAGACGGCTCACCAGTATCCTCATACTGCCCGGACTTAGGATTATACACATGCCACGTCCCATCTTCCGGGATTGGATAATGGTCTCTGGCCGCCTTCGCCTGCTCTGCCGCCGTCTCTGCTGCGGCCTGAGCCGCTTGTGTGTCCTCCACGGCATTTCCTATCTGACCCACCGCTGTAACGGCCTGGGTTGCCGCTTCCTGTGCGCCATCCAGATATGGACCGGCTACCTCCTCGATATAACCAGTCAGTTGGGCTACGGTCATTTTTCGGGCATAAAAGTTGTCTCCCTCTCTGGCTACCACCAAAAGGTCGCCATCTGCCAGGGAATCAATCGCCGGAAGATCCTGGATTCTGCTGTCCACCGTGTCCGCCATCGGATTTCACCCCCTCAAACATTTCGCGCAGTACAGATTTAGCCGCCGCCATGCGTTCCACGTTGTCCCCAGAAACCGGGATTTGAGTCAGCAGTTTATAGACATACTGCAATTTTTCTTTCATGAGCCTTCCTCCAGTTTGGCCACACGGGTCTTTAGTTTCTGTACTTGTTCAATCAGCAGGGGAATAAATTCGCTGTACCGAAGGGCATAGTCAAATGTGCCGTCTCCGTTATCGGTCTTAATAAATCCGGCAAAACCCATATCAGATACGCCGACCGCTAACATGGTAGCCTCTACATCCTGAGAAATCATGCCAAGGTGGGTCCTCTTTCCTCCGTCCGCCATCTTATAGGAGCAAGGACGGAGACCGTCAAAAAGCGCATCGTAACCATCAAGTCCGTATACGATATCGGTTTTCTGATTGCGGTCCGATGTTTGAATAATGCCGTTGGTGGCGTAAATATTCGCCCATTTGTAAGATGAGCTTCCAAGGTTCCACGCGCCGCTTCCAGTAGGACGAAAGCCGCCTTTGCACGTCACATCATCGGTGTTGACGTGGAGATAGGTTGCATCTCCCCGGGAGCTTAAAAATACATCTCCGCTTGTGGCATTAAGTCCGATTGCCGGGGCAGAAATATTTACACCCTGGCCGTTGATAGCTGAGTTGGAGGACCGGATTGACATTGTGCCTACACTGGCCCCGGTCGAACCAACCAAATCAACGGAACCGCTTCCGATTCTACCGGCTACAATGTCACCGACCTCTAAATACTGTGCAGATATTTTTCCTGTCTGGATGCAATATCCGCTGATTCTGGTGGTCCCATTTCCAAGTCCGTCTACAGAATCCTCCAGGTCGCTTGTGGTGATCTCCAGGCCGTTTACGGTCAGCTCCACCGAAGCCAAATTCCCGTTTACGTCGGCCACGGTGGCCTCTATTTGACCTAGCTGGACTACAAAATCACTATAGTCCCCCTCCAGTCCGCTTACTGATGCCTTAAGTCCATCAAGGTCAAGGGTAAGGTAGGACAGCTCTCCCTCTACGGACTCTATTTTGGCCGTGAAGCTATTGGACAGCTGGGATACCTCGGAGCTCACACCGGCAATCTCATCGGCGACATACCCCCGGATTTCCTGGTCCGTTTTTGTGATCAGACTGTAAATCCGCTTGTTCTCCCGCTGCGCCTGGCGATCACCGGAGGATTGATATGGGTACTCATCCTCCACTTCGTCAACGCCCGGCGCGGCCAGGCCGGCAGAAAATATGCCGTCCATCTGCACATCCATGGAGACGATTTCCGAGTATATCCCTCCGATCGTCACGCCGTCTCCGATTTCCGCCGCCGGATCGATCAGAGCATCCGAGGCAGTATAGGGAAGATACGCCGGCGCGCCCTGGAGCTCCGCAAGGATCGAGTCTGCCATGGCCTGAGTGGCCCAAGGGTTGGAGCACTCCAACGTGTCCCCGCTGTCATCCCCGGACTCAAACCATGTGTCGCTGCTGCGGGTGAGAATAATCTTGGAGATGACCTTTTTCTCCCCATAATCCAGGTCCGTCACATCCGACCCGATAAATATCTTGTCAGACAAGGATTCTCCCCTCCCCAAACAGGATGGCGTTCCCACGCCCATCCACCAAGTAGTGCGTCTCTGGCGGCCGTTCTCCCCGGCGCAATAGACGCAGCTTCCCCTCTCCTGTGATGATCCAGTTTCCCGCATTGGAAACCGCGATATAGGACAGCACCTCCCGCATGGAGTACCCCCCTTCTTCCCCTACTGGGAACTCCACAGGGAACGAGGAGGTCAAGACCGTGCGCGGATCTACCTCTACACCCATCTTGGACGCGATATCAGCCACCGCATCCTCCTGCGGCATGGGCCAGCTCACCGGAGCGTGAGATGCATCCAGCCATGTCTCCTCGGCCTTCAGCATGGCATCAAAGGCGGTGAATTGATAGACCCCGGTCTGTTTGTTTTTCTCCCGGGTGGAAATGAAAAAAACTCCCTGCGGCAGCCATTCCGCTCGTCTGTCTCCCAACGCCAACCGGGTGAATACCTGGATCTTGGCCTGCCTCGGGATCTCCCCTTTTGGCAGGAGGGACAAGTCAAGCTGGCGAGCTGCGCAATTCCCAATTCCAAATGTATCAAAGGCCCCTCCGGTGGGGGAAATGGATAGAATATTCTCTTGTCCATACTCCACCCCGGCCACCAGAACCTTATGCTCTGCATAATGCTCTGGGTCCGCAAAAATTTCTTTGTGCAGCGCACTGGTCTCCTGCATCGGCTCACCTCTCGATCAGGGTAAAGGAAATCCCGTCCACGTAGTCCACGCCGGCGTCTACCACGTTGTCCTGACTGGACAGGCCCTCCACCCAAAAGCTCCGTGTCACCTCGCCCAGACGCCGGTCGACGTATGTCACGGCCGAGGGCTGGGTGATAGCTGCTGTCAGGTCCATCAGCCGCTTCAGCCTGGTTTTTACCAGGGTGACGTCCAGCTGCCGTTTCTGGATCTGGGTCCGGTGCTCCACGCCGTCCAGGGTGACGATGGTCCGGGATTGGCGGAAGATATCCTTCTGGACCAGCCCGTCCCTGGCCAGCAGGCCGGTAAAGTCCGCGCCATTGATGATGAGCTTGGGCAGCATCTTCTCACCTCCCCGCAGCCCGTGCATTGTTGTTTAGCGCCGTTACCAGATCCCCGATGGTGGCCCGGTACAGCTCCTTACCGTTGATGTACAAGGGGATCTCCAGCACATAGGTACCAGCCAGAGTCCCGGAGCCGGAGACACCGCCGGCCACAGCCGGGACTGGTGCACTGATCTGTGGAATAGGGATGGCTCGCTGCATACGCGATGCCACGCCGTCCATCTCCCGCTCAAAACCTACGCCGATGCCCTGGGCCATGTATCTACCCACCTCATCCTGGAATACCCGGGACGGAGAGTGGATGCCCAAGACACCCTTTACCGACGAAACAATACCATTCACAAAGCCGGACACCTTGCTCTTGATCCATGCCGCTTTGCCCTGGATACCGGACCATAGACCCTGTACAATATTTGTCCCGATAGATTTCAGTTGCGCGGGAAGATCAGAAAAGAAATCTACCACATCCTCACCCGTATCAATGAGCAAATTCAGCCCATCTGCTGCCAAGCTTCGCATATTGGCAACCAAAGGAGCCACAGCGCCGCCCAGCCTGGCCCACGCCTGGTTGAGTTTATCGGTGGCCAGATTGTTTTGCACAATGTCCTGGTTATTCTCGATCCATGCTTGACCTGCCTGAGTCAGTCCCTGGTTTGCCAACTCCTGCAGCACAAGATTTGCCCGCTCACTGGTACTATTGGCGTTTTGGAGCTTAGCGTTGAACTCATCCTCGTTTACGCCCGCCCAGGTTAGTACATCGGCAAATGTCCCGGTTACAGTGCCCGCTTGGATTGTCTCATTGATGGCCTCTGCCAATCCGTCGATTGGAATAGAATCTCCATATCTGGACCAGGCACCGATAGAAGCATCGGTAATTGCCATGAGCTGCTCTTGGGACAACCCAATGGACTGGAGATTTGCTGTGGCTGTTGCCGCTGTCTGAGTGTCTCCCAGTACAGATTGCAGCCGCTCATAGGTCTGGGCCGTCTGCTCCGTGGTATACCCAGCGTTCTGGCTGGATACCTCCAACGAGGCCATAATCGTCCGGTATTCCTGAGTAGAGTCCACCAGGTCAATCATAGCCCCAGCGACCTCTTTAACCCCGGAGACCACTGCTCCCACAGCGAACCCTTTGCTGAGCATACCTCCCAGACCGCCAGAGCCCAACAGCCCGCCTAAGCCTCCGGAGCCTGAAAGGCTGCCTAGACCGCTCGCAGAGCCACCAATATCATCCATGGAGTCTCCGAGATCATCCATGGCAGCCTCGGTCCGATCCAGCTCCTGGCGCATCTTATTAAGGTCTGCCGTGGCATTATTGACCGCCTGAGCCCACTTCATGGTTTTTGTGTCGCTCTCTCCATACTTCTGGGCAGAGGCGTCCAATCCTTTTTGAAGCAGCTCCAGTTTGCGTTCCTGCGCTTCGATTTGTTTGGTAAGAACCTGAGACTGCTGGGTCAACTTGGCCTGGCTTTGGTCGTTGGCATCAAAAGCAGAGGTTACTGCCTTCATTTCACTACCAAAGGTGCGCACCTGTTGACTGATATTGGTCAGCTCATTCCGGAACTCCTTTTCCCCGTCGATCCCAATCCGGGGGCCAATATCCACTGGCATGCTCTCACCTCCGCCTCAACAAAGCAAAAAATTCGTCCTCCGGGTTCTCCCAGACTGCTTTCAGCCTGGCCCCCTCGTGTTTGACCTGCTCGATGGCCACGTAGTCCAGCAGCTCCCCAAAAGGGATATCATTGGCCTGGTCATAGCTCAGTCCCACCCGCAGTCCATACCAGATATACCACTCAGGACTCAGCCGTCCTGAGTGGCTTCGGCGTTTTTTGAGGGTTCGACCTCCACGGTAGTTTTCCGGCCGCTTGTAATGGTCTCCGCGATCTTCCCCCGCAGGTTCCCAAAATCATGAAGATCACACAGATCCAGCAGCTCCTCCACCCCGAGGGGAGGCGGGTTCTCCAGCCCGTTCAGCTTGGCGTACCGGTCGCCGGCGGCCATCATCTCAGACAGGAGCCAAAGAGCCTCGTCAAACCCCTTGACTCCCTCCTCAGACAGAGCAGAGTCGATCTCGGTTACATCCCCATACCGCTCCGTGCAGCTGCGCACCACCCGGGCGGAGAAGCACAGCAGCCGCTCCTGCCCGTTCAGCTCCAGTTTGGCCGTTCTCATACCGCTCCCTCCGTGATGTTCAGATACTGCTTCACGGCGGCCTCTGCATCCGCCTCGCTATCCATGAAGGAGCTCATACGAAACCACGGGTGCTTGGCCGCGTCGCTGCGCAGGATGGCGGCTACAAGCTCCTGGGTTTGCCATTCGGTAGTCTCCCCCTGGGTGGTAAAGGCAAAGCCAGGGGTTCTAAACTGGATCTTATTGAGGATGAAGGCCGCCCACTTGATGGTCCCGTCCACCTTCTTTTTGATGATGCCACCCAGTCCCCCATAGGGGATCTCCTGGTCATCGTCAAAGACATACCACTTGGGGGTCTCGGTGGTGATATCCTCACTGGTGATGGCCTCCTCCTTGACCCCCAGAGACGCCACCATGGCGTCAGGCCGCAGGTCGTCAGTGGTAATGGTGGCGGTGCCCCCCGAGAACTGGCTGTCACTCTCTGCCACCTCGTTGTCCGCATACAGGTTGTTTGCATCCTGGTCGTCCAGCTCAATGGACAGTTCGGTGTATTTTCCCAGCAGCGCCCCTTCGGAATAGGTCACTGTGCTGCCGGTATTGCTGTACTTGGCAAAATAGGGCTTGCTCAGTCCGATGGTTGCCATAGTCTCGCTCCCTTCATTTCATTCGTTTTTCGATCTCTTCATCCAGTACGGCGGCCATTTTGTCCTGGACCGCGGCCTTTGCCCGGTTTATCGCCGGGCGGACAAAGGGATGCTTGGGCACCTTTGAGGTGCCGCTCTCCATGATGCGTGCCATCATCACATTGGGCTCTCCGTTGGCGTTGTACCCCGCAAAGCCCAGCTTCACGTTGTAAAATCCGTTGTCCTCCCGCAGCTTGGAGATGCCGAAGCCATCCTCCAGGCCCTTTTGGGTGACGCCGGTCTTGCGGGGCAGAGACCGGATGCCGGCTTTGATCTCGTCGGCCACGATACTGGCCCCTTCGTAGATGGCCGCGCCGCAGATTTGCTCCGTGTCCTTAACCAGCAAGGAGAGCTTTTTTTCATATTCCTCCAGCCCCTTGAAGGTGATCCGCGCCATCAGACCACCTCCCACACCCACTCATAGTGGAAAAATCCGGTGTCCTCCTCGTACTGTGCGGAATTGAGGTACCAGGCCACCCCGTGGCGGCTCAGTGCCTCGCCCAGCTTCTCCGCCCACGGGTCGTGCTCCCGCATGGTGAAGAGGTCCGTGGTGCCGGTGACCGCCCCTTCGGCGTGGTGTCCGTCGGCCTCCAGGTCGTTGGCCCCGTCCTCCTACCACACAAAGTAGCGGCTGGACTGGAGGCGTTTGGCGTGGCTCACCGCGTCGGTGACATCCAGGTGTGCCGCCTTGATGGTATCATACCAGGCCATGGACGGCCTCCTCTCCGGTGTCCAACTTGGACACATCATATTTCTGCGTGATCCGGACCAGGGTCAGATCCATGCTGGGCGGGTAGACGTCAGCGGCGCTCTGCACCAAGTCGATCCGGTACTGCTGCCCGTCCTCGGTGACGGCCAGGTCCTGGCTGCTCACGCCCTTGCGCCGGGGCGTGCGCAGGACCCGCTCCACCTCCACCTGGTTCTGCTTTCCCTGGTAATACCGCTGGAGGCCCAGGCGGCGCTCCTCATACCGGAGCACCGCCTTTTTCGCGGGCTTCTCCACCGGCAGGCCCCCGGGCGGTCCGGCGTCGGTGACGGCGTAGACCGTCACCACTCCGTCGTTGTAGCCTTGGGTGATCTCACCCTTGGGCCGGTACGGCGCTTTCCAGCTCAAAGGCGCTCACCTTCCTCCCGTTCTGCATGTCCAGCAGCATGGACCGGTAATTGGTCTCAAACACGTCCAGGGCGCTGTCCCTGGCATAGCGGACATACTCCATCAGCAGGGTCCGGGGCAGGCCGTCCCGGGTGTAATCCCCCTGCTCCCCCAGCTTGCCGTCCAGATAGACCATCCCCGAGGCGATGAGCCCGGACACCTTGGCGTCCGTGGCGTCATCGTCCCAGGTGATGTCCAGCCAGTTCTTCACGTCGAACAGCAGACCGTCGGGCAGTGCAGTTCTGACCGCCGCCATCAGGACTTGGTCACGGTGACGGTGTAGGCCTTGGTGGTGGTACCGTCGGCAGCCGTCACGTTGATGGTCAGGGTCGTCTCACCGGCCTCCCAGGTCACGGCGGTGCCGTTGTCGATCTCATACTCCTCCGCCACGGGGGGATCCACCAGAATCTCAATCTCCGCACCGGCGTCGGCAGGGGTGGCGGTGATCACATTGGTGGCGTTGGTGGTGGCGGCGGTATAGGTGGCGGTGGCGCCGGCAAACTCAGGAGCCAAGGTCAGCGCACCGATTTTCAGGCCGGCCAGCTGGGCGTTGCTGGAGGCAACGGGGGCGGTGATCTGCTCCACCTTCCACACAGCGGGCCGCAGGCCGGAGATATCCAGGTACAGGAATGCGTTGTCGTCCTTGGCCTGGCCGTTGGCGTAGGCCTTGATGAGGTAGACCCTGTTGTCCTCCAGGAACTGATAGTGGTCGGAGTACTCGATGCGGCCAGCCTTGTCGGTGCCGGCGGCGGCAAAATACCGATAGCCCAGGCCCAAGATGGCACAGCCACGGTCCAAAGCGCCGCAGGGGATGACCTGCATGGGATAGGGCATCACGTCGTTGCGGTAGGTACCGTCGGGGGCCATGACGGTGGTGGCGGGCATGACCTTCTGGTAGTAGTCCTGGGGGTTGACCAGGAAGAGTACATCCCGGACGGTGCGGCTTTTGCCGTTGGGGTCCACCGCCAGCAGGCTCAGAAGGCTGCCCACCGTCTCAGGGGACAGGTTGGTAACAGCGATTTTTGCCTTCTCGGGATACACGCCGCCCTTGACGGTAACGCCATCCCCCACCTGCCGGTTCATGCCGATGGGCATCTTGTTCCCGGTGCCCACTGCAATACCCACCTCCAGGCCTGCGGCCAGAGCCTCGTACAGGACCTCACGGACAAAGCGGTCCAGCCACTCGGGACCCAGGTCCAGGGAGGACTTGCACACGGGCAGGAAGGCGGTGAGCTTCATCAGGCCGGAGTCGATCTCCTTGAAGCCGGCCAACAGTTCCTTGACGATCTCGTCGCACAGGTCGCCCCACTGGGCCTCCTGATGGCCATTGGTGTTGACCAGCAGCCGCACCCGGCCGGTGGCGGGGATGAAGTTGATGGCGGAGAGCAGGGGGTGGTTGGCGCGCAGGTCCTCAAAGACGGACTCGATTACGGTCTCGGGCATCACCACGTCCACATTGGCCAGGGCCTGCTTGGGGTCGGAGGACTTCATGGCGGTGATGACCTTCTGGTAGTAGTCCCGCTCCTGGGTGGTCAGCTGGCGCACGCCCCGGGCGGTGAGAATGCGGGAGTCCAGGTCCTGGCGCAGGCTGTTCATCTGGTCCTCATAGCTCTGCTGCAGGTCAGTCTGGATGGCGGTGAGCATCTGGTCAAAGGCCTGGTAAAAGCCCTCAGTGTCTCCGTCCTTGACGGCCTTCTGCATCAGGGCGCGGATCTCATTGCGGTTGCGGATATCCATGGCGGTCATTGGATCGTCTCCTTTCAAAATCAAAAATTCTGAAACAGCGCCAAGACGCTGTTTTTCACATGGGGCTGCGGTGCGGGGGGCGGAGTCTGGGGCTGGGCGGCAGGGGCGGTAAGCTGCCGCAGCTGAGCGGCCAGGCTTTTGTGGACGGCGATGCGCTGCTCCAGGGAGAGGTTGGCCTTCTGGAGTACTTCCCTGGCCCGGCTCATGTCGGCGTCCTGCTCGGCATACTGGTCCGCCAGGCCGTACTGGATGCACTGCTGAGCGGTCAGCCACGTCTCGTCATCTTCCATCTGGGCGATCATTTCCTCGCTCAGCTTGTCCCCGGCCTTTTCCAGATAGGCCGCCCGGCCCGCCTGATTGATGACGTCCAGGTCGTCGGCCGCCTTCCGCAGCTCCGCCGCATTACCCCACACGCCCATCGACATGTTGTGCACCATCATCAGGGCATTGCGGGGCATTACCACCGTGTCCCCCGCCATGGCGATCACCGAGGCAATGGAGCAGGCAAAGCCGTCCACATACACCGTCTTGCGGGCCGGGTGGCGCTTGAGCTGGTTATAGATGGCCGTCCCCTCAAAGACGGACCCGCCGTAGCTGTTGATGTACAGGTCGATCTGATGCACGTCGGGATAGGAGGCCAGGGTCTCCCGGAAGGCGTTGGCGCTGGTCTCGCTGCGGATGATCTCATCCCGCCGCCAGTCGTAGCTGTCCCCCTCCACATCCCCGTAGATGTAGAGCTCCAGGGTGCCGGGATCTTCGGCCCGCTGCTTGAGCTCCCACATGCGTTCTCTCATGGTGTCATTCCTTTCTGTTATCCAGTTGTCTTGCCCCCGCTTCCAGGTCGGCAATGTTCTTGGTCAGGAAATGGGCGTCGGCCCAGGGCTCGTCAATGGTGGGCTGGCCGGCGGCCCGCAGGATATCGTTGATGGAGAAGGCGGCCGAGCCCACCAGCTTCTCCACGTTGGCGGCGTTGGCAAACATGTCAAAGTGGAGGATGCTGGAGCTGTCCATCCGGACGTAGTCCCCCGCCTTCCAGGCGTTGTAGCCGTACCGCTTACGGGTGATTTCCTCCTGGATCTGATCACACAGGGGGTCGATGCAGTTGGTCAAAAATCGGGCGTTGGCGTCTTGAGTCCCCTCGATCTTGCCGTTAACCAGCACCGCCGGGATGAGAAAGCCCCGGGCGGTAAAGTCAAAGATATCCTCAATGAGGGCCTTGATGTCCCGGGTGTCGCCGGCGCCTGTTCCCCCGACCCGCTCATAGGCGTAGCCGTCAAACTCGGGCAGGATGGCCCCGTTGCTGTCCAGGAAGGGCTTGATCTGGGCGGCGATCATGGCCTGGAACCTGGTCTCCCAGCCGTCCTCCCCGCTGGCCAGTTGACTGACATGGACTTTCCAGTGCTGTCCCCGGTCCCACTCGTAGTGCCGCATGGCCGCCGAAATAAGCCGCCAGTAGGACTGGTAGAGCCCGGCGATCACCGGCTCCATGTTCTTGTGGTGGAGCTTCAGGTGGAGGACGCCGCTCTCATAAAAGGGATACTGCCAGGTGTACTCCCCCGCCCGGACGCTCCGGTACTCGTTCTGGCGGCTGGGCCACTCCTCCGGCTGGGCCCAGTCGTCGGCCACCACCAGGGCGTCCATGCCGTCCGGCCGGGTGAGGGTGGGCACAATGAGGGCCTCGTTGTCCTGGTAGAGCCGGGCCACCAGCTTGTGCCAGAAGGCGGAGGAGGTCTGGTTTACGTTGGGCGACACGTTCCACAGGTAGTAGTCCCGCTCCCGGATCTCCTTCCCGCCCCGGAAGGTACGCACTTCGCAGCGGCCAATGGCGTTTGCCACCATGTTGACACAGACCCAGAAGCACAGCTCCCGGATCTGGTACTCCTGGGCCGCCTCAAAGAGCTCCCGGCAGGACACCTCCTGGGTGCTCACCTTTCCGTTTTTGGGCTGGAGAAAGCGAAAAAAACTGAATGCCGTGTTGGTCACCTCCTTACAGTTGGATGGCCCCCATGGGGGGCATGTCCAGGACCTGACCGGCGCCCAGGGCGGGCTCCCCCACCATGGAGGCCACCAGGGCCATCCACGGGTCGGTCTTGCGGCTCTTGGCCTCGATCTTGGCATAGATAAAGTTTCCGGTGTCCACCCCCAGCTTTTTGGAGCTGCGCACCCGCTTGGTGTTGTTCACCGCCCAGCGCAGGCAGGGATTGTTCCCCCAATGGAAATTTCC